>CAYSYH010000014.1:0-14734 GCA_964435455.1 uncultured Candidatus Saccharibacteria bacterium
TAGTTTATAAATCTTGTTATTAGTACAGATTTATATATCGCATCTGATTCTAGGATTCTTTTGTGTGCTCTTTTTCCTCTCATTATTTTATTTATTCTCCTTTCTTGGGTTTTTTTGTACCATATTTAGATCTTCCTTGTTTTCTTCCTTCCACTCCTTCTGTATCTAATGTTCCCCTAACAATGGTGTACTTTACCCCTGGTAAATCTTTAACTTTACCTCCTCTTACCAATACTACTGAGTGTTCTTGTAAATTGTGTCCTTCTCCCGGTATATATGCAGTAATTTCTTTTCCATTAGATAATCTTACTCTAGCTACTTTACGTAAAGCTGAGTTTGGCTTTCTTGGGGTTTGGGTCCTTACAGAAAGGCATACCCCTCTCTTAAATGGTGCATATATCTTTAACCTTTTGTTTTTTAAAGATGAATACATCTCTGCCAAAGCGGGAGCTTTACCCTTTCTTACTCTTTTAGGTTTTCTTTTTTTTCTTATTAATTGATTTATTGTTGGCATAACAGTTATACTTTACATATATTTTATTTTTTTTCAACTCCTTTTTCTTCTTCTTTATTTTGTTTGGCAACTTGCTCTATAATTTTAGATTCTTCCATTATATTTGTTCTAAATCCTGTACCAACCGGAATTAATTTACCTACAATAACATTTTCTTTTAATCCTCTTAAATTATCCACAGAACCACTAGTAGCTGCATCCGCTAACACTCTTGTTGTTTCTTGAAAAGAGGCTGCTGACAAAAAGCTATCAGTATTTAATGCGGATTTTGAAATGCCTAATAATGCTACTTTAGCTTTTGCAGGTATTCCACCCTCGGCTACAACTTTTTCATTAACTTCTGTAAACTTATCAACTGATACTATTTCATTTGGTACAAAATCGGTATCCCCAATCTCAGTTATTATTACTTTATTAAACATTTGTTTTACTATTATTTCTATATGTTTGTCATCTAGCAAAACTCCTTGAAATGCATATACATTTTGTATTTGGTTAATAATGTATTCCTGTGTTTCTTCTTTTCCTACTAAAGAGAATAAATCGTTTAAGTTCTTATGTCCATTTGTTAAATCCTCTCCCACACTTACTAATTGGCCATTTTTAACTAATATTTCAGAAATAGCGGGAACTTCGTATGTTACTTCTTGTATATCTGCTTTTTTATCTAATGTAGTTATTGTAATAATTTTTTTTCCAGTTTCTTTATTTTCTTCAATTGAAACTTTTCCAGCAATTTCTGCTATTATGGCAGAAACTTTTGGTGTTCTTGCTTCAAATATCTCTTCTACTCTTGGTAGTCCCATAGTTATATCCATACCTGCAATACCTCCTTTATGGAATGTCCTCATTGTCAATTGTGTTCCCGGCTCACCTATAGCTTGGGCTGCAATTATACCTACTGCAGATCCAACTTCAACTTCTTTTTTAGTACTTAAATCTATACCATAACATTTTGAGCAGATACCATATTTAGTTTGGCAAGTAATAGGTGACCTTATTTCTATCTCTTCTATTCCTTCTTTTTCTATTTTTTTAGCGGACTCTTTAGTTATTAGTTCATTGGCTTTTACTATTGTTTTCCCCTTTGATGTTTTTATATCCTTTGCAGCATATCTTCCTATGACTCTTTCCGAATAGCTTATTAAAGGTGTATTATCTTCTTTGGTAATTTTTCTACCCGTAGTTGTTTTACAATCTTTTTCCTTAACTATAACGTCTTGAGCTACATCTACTAACCTTCTTGATAGATATCCAGCACTTGCAGTTTTTAATCCTTTATCTGTTAATCCTTTACGTGCTCCCTTTGCTGCTGTAAAGCTTTCAAACCCCGAAAGGCCTATTCTATAATTACCTCTTATGGGTAAAGGCACTAATTTACCGTTTGGGTCCATAACTAAACCCTTCATTCCTGCTATTTGTTTTACTTGAGCTTGGCTAGCTTTACCTGCTCCTGCTGTAACCATTATTTTTAAAGGATTGTTTTCGGGTAAAGATTCCCAAGTTAGTATATCTAACTTATCTGTAGCATCTAGCCATACCTTATTAGATAAATTTCTTAATTCTTTTTCAGTTATTAGTCCCATTAAATAGTTTTGTTCTATTTCTGTAATAGATTTTTCTGCTTCTGTTATGATTTTTTCTCTTTCTTTAATCATTTTAACGTCTGTTATGGATACGGATAATCCTGATATAGTAGCATAACCAAAACCTAATTTTTTAGCCTCATCTAAAAATCTAGCCGTTTCTTCTTGTCCGTACTTTTCATGAATTTCTATAGCTAGTTCTCTAAATCTTTTTTTCTCAATTGCCTCGTTAAGGTATGGAAAACCTTTTGGTAGTATACTATTAAATATAATTCTTCCAACGCTTGTTAAAATCTTTTTTGATTTTTTATCTAGTATCACATAAATAGGTTCTTCTATTTCTAATTTACCTATTTGTTCCGCATATAAAGCTTCCTCTTTAGTATAAATCTTTTCACTTTTCGGTTTTTCTCCTTTTTCCATTTTAGTTATGTAATAAGTTCCTAAATAAAGATCTCTAGTTGCCAATGCCAAAAATTCTCCAGCGGCGGGTTTTAAGAAGTTATTTGTAGACATCATTTTAGCCTTTATCTCCCTAACAGATCTATCTGATAATGGTAAATGTATTGCCATTTGGTCTCCATCAAAATCTGCATTAAATCCGGAACATACCAAAGGGTGTAATCTTATTGCGTTCCCTTCTATAAGCTTAGGATAAAATCCTTGTATACCTAATTTGTGTAGAGTAGGTGCCCTATTTAATAATACAGGTCTATCCTTTACTACTCTTTCTAAAACATCAAAAACTCTAGGATCTTGTTCGTTTATCATTATTCTTGCTGTTTTAATATTTGGGGCACTTCCATTCATTATTAATTCTCTCAGTATAAAGGGTTTATAAAGTTCTACAGCCATTTTTTTAGGTAATCCACACTCGTTTATATTAAGTTCGGGACCTACCACAATTACTGCCCTTCCTGAGTAGTCTACACGTTTACCTAATAAATTAAATCTAAATCTACCTTGTTTACCTTTAATCATATCCGATAATGATTTTAATTGTTTAGAACCCCTGCTTAATCTATTTGTTCTTCTACTTTTACTAGCGTCTATTAAAGCGTCTACTGCTTCCTGTAGCATTCTTTTTTCATTTCTAGTTATAATTGAAGGTGCACCTATACTTATAAGTTTTTTTAATCTGTTATTTCTATTTATAACTCTTCTATATAAATCATTTAAATCTGATGTAGCAAACCTTCCACCGTCCAGCTGTACCATAGGTCTTAGTTCAGGTGGTATTACAGGTATATTTTTTAATATCATCCAAGATGGTTTTATATTAGCTCTCCTAAAACCCTCCACAAGTCTTAACCTTTTGGTTGTTTTTAATAATACTTGTCCTTTAGAATTATTTATGATTTCTTTTAATTCTGTTCCAAGTTTTACTAAATCAATATTTTCCAATATTTCCTCAATTGTTTCAGCTCCTATACCTACTCTTGCAAAATAGTCAATATATTCTTGCATAGAATAATACTCACTATCCGCCATAACAGAATATTTTCCCATACTTTCTATCTTCTTTTTTGTTTTTAATATTTCTTTTTCTTCTTTTTGTATTTCTTTATTTAATTTTTTTTCTAGTCTCTTTATTTTTTGCTCCGCCTTTATTCTTAAATTCTTTTCTTTTTTTTCTGAATTTTTGTTCTTTAAATCTTTTTCTAATTGTTGTTTGACTTTTTCTATTTGTATACTTATTCTTTCCTTTACTTTTTGTGGAACATTTTTTATTTTCTCATCTAGTTTTTTTAGAACTTCTTGTTTTTTTTCTTCGTTTGTCTCTAATATAATGAAAGAAGAAAAATATATTATTGCCTCTAAATTTTTAGGAGATATTCCCGTTAATAAAGCTATTTTTGAGGGTATCCCTTTAAAGTACCATACATGTACTACAGGTGCTGCTAATTCAATATGTCCCATTCTTTCTCTTCTTACTCTAGAATGGGTTACTTCTACACCACATTTATCACATCTAACACCTTTATACCTATGCCCTTTATATTTTCCACATGCACACGCAAAATCTTGCACAGGGCCAAAAATTCTTTCATCAAACAAACCATCTCTCTCCGCTTTAAAGGATCTATAATTTATAGTTTCTGGCTTGGTTACTTCTCCATAAGACCAACTTTTAATATCATCTGGGCTTGCTAGAGAAATACCTAAAGCATCAATATTTAAGAGTTCTTTTAAATCTAGCATTATTTACCCTCCTTTTTGTTAGAAACTTTGTTATTGTTAATTTCTGATTCTTTTGCGTCTACTTGTTCTTTTTTATTACCTGCATTTTTTTTAATAGGTATTAGCTTAAGTAGTAACCCATTTAGTTCTCTTACTAACAATTTAAAAGATTCTGGTAATCCAGGTTCTGGTATTTCTTCATCTTTAAGGATTGCACTATAAGCTTTATTTCTCCCAAGCACATCATCTGATTTTATAGTTAACATTTCTTGCAAAGTGTAAGCAGCTCCATAGGCTTCTAACGCCCACACTTCCATTTCCCCTAATCTTTGTCCACCAAACTGGGCTTTTCCTCCTAAAGGTTGTTGTGTAATTAAAGAGTATGGACCTGTGCTTCTAGCATGCATTTTTTCTTCGCTCATATGATGTAGCTTTAAAATGTATTGGTTTCCTACTAATACTGGCATGTCGTAAGGCTTTCCTGTTCTTCCATCTATTAATGTTGTTTTACCGCTTACCGGTAATCCAGCTTTTTTAAGCAAATTTTCTAACATCCCTTCGGGTATTTTTGTGAATGAAGGTATTTCATATGTATTGCCTGTCTTTTCTGCTACCCATCCTAAAGATGTCTCTAGCAATTGGCCTATATTCATACGTCCTATTACTGAGGTAGCTGAAATAATGACATCTATTGGTTTACCATCTTGGGTAAAAGGCATATCTTCTGCAGGCACAATTTTAGATATTACCCCTTTATTAGCTGCTCTGTTGGATAATTTATCTCCTACACCTATTTTTTTAACCGATGCAATATATACAGTTATTTCCTTTAGAACCCCTGTGGGTAATTCTTCTTTTTCGGATCTGTCAAATTCTTTTATCCCTATAACAACTCCTTCTTTTCCGTGGGGTACTCTTAAAGAAACATCTCGCACATCTTTGGCTTTTTCCCCAAATATAGCTCTTAATAATCTTTCTTCTGCTGATAACTCTACTTCTCCTTTTGGTTGTACTAATCCTACTAAAATATCTCCCGAACTTACTCTTGATCCTACAGTTACTATCCCTCTTTCATCTAGATGCCTCAAATGCCTTTCTGGAACATTCGGTATATCTGCCGTTACTTCTTGTGGGCCTAGTTTTGTTTCTTGTACAGATACCGTGTGTTTATCTATAGTTATGGATGTTAATAAGTCTTCTTTTACTACTCTATCTGATATTATTATAGAATCCTCATAATTATACCCATCCCAAATCATATAAGCTACTCTAAGATTTGCCCCCAAGGCTATTTTTCCTCTGTCGCTGTCTAGAGATTCTGCAATTAAGTCCCCTTTTTTTATTTTTTGTTTTAAATCTACTGTTGGTCTAAAGTGTCTTGGTTCATTAGAATTACTTTGTTTGTATATTGGTAAAGTATATTCATATTTTTTATTTTTTGTATCTTTTATTATTATTTTTGTTGCATCTACATATTCCACTATTCCGTCAGTATCACTCTTTATGGTAGATCCAGAGTTTTCTGCAGCTTTTTCCTCTAAACCTGTTCCTACAAATGGAAATTGAGGTTTAACTAGAGGTACAGCCTGCACTATTTGTTGGCAAGCCACTGATACACGTACTGGATCATTATTACCCACAAATGGTACTAATCCAGATACCAATCCTAATATTTGATTTGTGCTTACATCTATATACTCTGCTTCATGAATGTCTCCTAATCTAAATTCATCGCCTTTTCTAAGAGGCACTTTTTTATCGGTAATGTATCCTTTTTTATCTATATTTACAGAAGCATCGGTGATGTAGTGTTTTTTTTCTTCATAAGCTGGCATATATACAATTTTGTTAGTTACTTTTATTTTGCCATTCTTTTCTTTTTTAAGCTTTCTATACGGGGTTTCTAAGAAACCATACTCATTTAATCTTGCATATAAAGAAAGGTAAGATATTAAACCAACACTTTGCCCTTCTGGTGTGTGGAGTGGGTCTATTCTTCCATATTGGGTATATTGTATATCCCTAACAGAATAACTAGCTCTTTCTCTTGTTAGCCCTCCTGGACCCAGTACAGAAAGTCTTCTTTGAGTATTTAAACTAGTTAGTGCGTTATATTGTTGTGGATATTGTGTTAATTGGCTAGACGCAAAAAAAGATTGAACCCTAGCTGATACAGGCCTTGTAGATACTAAAGATGAAATATCTGGTAACTTATTTCTTGGAGACAATGACATTCTTTCTTTTATGTTTCTTTCCATCTGTATAAATCCAATCCTTACTTGTTGTTGCAATAATTCTCCAACAGCTTTTACTCTTCTATTAGAAAAATCGTCTACCTGATCAAAAGAACCTATTCCGTTGTTTAATTGAATAAGTTTTTTTACTATTTTTGTAATGTCTTCTTTTGTTAAAACAGGAGAATTATTAGTTTTTTGATTTAATTCCAAAGATAAGTTTAATTTAAACCTTCCTACCTTACCTAAGTTATATCTTTTTTTATCAAAAAATATTGTTTCTACCAGTTTTTTTGCATTATCTAATAATACAATCTCACCTGGTCTTAGTTTTTTATATATTTCTAAAAGCGCGCTATTATAATCCTTAGAGGGGTCTTTTGATAAGGTTTCTTCTATAAAAGATGTGTCTCCAATATCTACATCTTCAAAAGCCTTCCTAATTTGATCATCTGTTTCATATCCGAATATTCTCAATAGGGTAGTTAATGCTAATTTACGTTTTTTATCTATTTTAATACTTAAAAAGCCCGTTTTGTTTGTGTTTATTTCCATCCAAGCCCCATATTTTGGTAATATTTTTACTGTAGTTAAAGGTTTTCCTGTATTAGGATTTGTTTCTTCTTCTAAAAATAATATACCGTAAGATCTGGTTAGTTGGGATACAACAACTTTTTCTACCCCGTTTATTATAAAAGATCCACCGGGTGTCATTAAAGGTATTTCACCCATGTACTGTTCTGATACTTTCTTTTGTTTAGAACCTTTTTTTTCTAATGTTAAGGTTAAGTACCATCCTGTATTATAAGTTACTCCCTTTTCCTGTGCCTCTGTATAAGATAGTTTTGGTTTTTCTAATCTTAAATTATTAAAGTGTAGTACCCAATCTCTTCCCGTTGTATCTACTATAGGATTTATTTCTTCTAGAATTTCTTTTATTCCTTCTGTAAAAAACCATTTGTAAGATTCTTTTTGGATATTTGTGAGGTCGGGTATAGGGAAGGCGAGGTTATTTTTAGTTAAAGATTTATGCATATCTTTTAGAATTAGAAAATTTGTAAAAAGAAGTTTAGCTTTATTTTTTTCTTTATATAAAGATTATTTCCTATGTTTATAACGTGTTGAAATTTATCAAAAAAAATAACTTTTGTCAAATACTTTCTTTTATAAAAAATTTTGAATATTTTTAATATGTTCTTGTAATGTTTTTGCATAATGTGTTTCACCATTTAAATCTGTCAAATAGTAAAAATATTCTGTTTCTTTTGGTTCTATTACTGCCTTTATAGATTTAAGCGAGGGGTTGCATATAG
The DNA here is from genome assembly GCA_964435455.1 of uncultured Candidatus Saccharibacteria bacterium. Taxonomy (GTDB): domain Bacteria; phylum Patescibacteriota; class WWE3; order 2-01-FULL-39-13; family JAACPI01; genus CAYSYH01. The sequence continues at coordinate 7,829 of CAYSYH010000014.1, forward strand.
GAGTTGGAGGTAGTCCAACTTTACCTCTAGTATTGTATTCACCCCCTTCTTCTTTAAGATCTTTTATAGTTAAGTTTTTTTTCCAAAAATAAGATTTGCAATTTTTTTCAATACATTCTTTTATAAATGTTTTTGATTTTTTTTGAGCTATACCATATTGACTTGTAGCATCTGCATCTAAAGGCAAATTATTTTTATACCTTTTAATGAGTATTCCCGCAATAATTTTTTTATCAATATCTTTTTTGGCTTCCCTTTCTACAATAGACGCAAGTATAAGTATTTCTTTTTCGCTTAAATTTGATTTATTTAGAATATTCTTAGTTTTTTTTATGAACGTTTGTGTTTGAATATCCACTATTTTTATAGGGGTTGTGTTTGAATCTATAGAGTAAGTATCTGGGTATAACTTTCCTATAAAAGGTTTTGCTTTTTTATAATATTCTTTTGCAAAGCTTTCTCCTTTTATTTTCTTTAGTTCTAAAGCGTTTTCCTCAACCGTCCATCCTTCTAAAAATGTAATTTTTTCTTCAAAAGATCCGTTTTTTAAATTTTTAATAGCCAGTATAAATGGTGTGTTTTTGTTTATTATATATTTTCCTGCATGTATTTCTAAATCTCTATTAAGCAAAAAGTATAGAAGGACTAATTTTTGTTCACTTGTGCTTATAGAATAATTTTTAAATACTTTTTTTATTGCTTGTTTTTTAGAAGTTCCCGGATTTATTGTTATAACGAATTTTTCATTATTTTTTTTATTAATCAATTTATTTGTGTAGAATCCTAAAAACCCTACTAAAATAAAAATTAAAATAAAAATAATAGTTATTTTTTTTAACATTCGTTTAATTTTATCATATACTGTTTTTATTTAAGTTTCTTTAATATTAAATAATAATTTAAATTTCTTTCTTTACCTTCGTTTTCAAAAACTCTTTCAATTTTTAAACTTTTTAGTTTTTTTACCAAGTTTACAATATCTTTTTCGGTATATTTTATATATGTCCTTAAATCTTTACTGTTTTGCCATTTTAATAAAAATATACTATTACCTTTTAATTTTTTATATTTAAGCTTATTAAATTTATCCTTATTTTTATAGATTTGCCAAAAGCTTATAAATAACAATCCATTAATGTTTAACCTGTTTTGTATTTTTGATAGTAATTTGTTTAAATATTTTTTTTCTAAATGATGGGATACTCCAAAAAGTGTAATTATATCGTATTTATCATTAATTTCTATTTTTTTTGTTATATCTATTATTTTAAATCTTGCTTTTGTATCGTGCTTATTTATTTTTTTTGCTTCTTTAATTAGCTTTGAAGAAAAATCCCACCCTTCATATTCAATATCTATATTACGCTTAACCAAGAAACTCAAAAATCTAGCGTTACCGCAGCCTAAGTCTAATATTTTTATGTCTTTTTTTTGTTTTTTCATATTTTTAATGTACGGTAATAAGGTTTCCCATCCTTTCCACGGGCTAACTCTAGTTTTAGAGAAATTCTTATATTGTTTATTGTAAAAATTTTTATTTATCCTATTTATAATATCTTGCATTTTTTTGAATTTGCCAATTTTAAGATTATAATTTTTATTACTATGAAAAAGTATAAGCTAAATTTACGGGAAAACCAAAATACTTTGAAAATCTTAATTAAGCATTTATCTTGCAAAAAAATGTCTTTTAAGAATATTGAAAAACTTCTACGGAAGTATCCTAGAAATGATGGCGGTATGTTTTCTAAATCTCAAGTTTTATATGCTTATAAAATGTTGAGTTTGCAAAATAAAATATCTTTAAACAAGTCCGAACAAAAATATTTTCATGAAAATATAAAAATGAAATATATTCGTTCTTTATCTGGCGTAGTTCCAGTTGCTGTTCTGACCAAGCCTTTTCCTTGCCCGGGTAAATGCATTTTTTGTCCTAATGATATAAAAATGCCAAAGAGTTACTTAAGTAGCGAACCTGGAGCCCAAAGGGCGTATGTTCATAAGTTTGATCCCTATTTACAAACTTATAACAGGCTTGTCGCTTTGAAAAATATTGGTCATAAAGTGCAAAAAATAGAGTTGATTATATTGGGAGGTACATGGTCCAGTTACCCCAAAGATTATCAAATGTGGTTTATTAAACGATGTTTTGATGCTATGAATGATTTTACAAATGATTCTGATTTTATAAAAATAAGAAAAAAAAAAGATGAATCTTTTGAGGAGCGAATAAAACAAATATTGCCAAAAAACAAAACTTATAACTTAGCTGTGTCCAAAAATATTTTATTTAATGTACGTGAACATTCAACTATAGAAAGTCTAAATAAAGCACATAAAAAAAATGAATTTGCCTTTTCTAGATGTGTAGGTTTAGTTATTGAAACACGCCCTGATGTTATTAATGAAGAGGAAGCTATTTGGCTGCGTAGACTAGGGGTTACAAAGGTTCAATTAGGGGTGCAAAGTACTTCTAGCCGTATATTGAAGCTTAATAAAAGGGGTCATACTCTAAAAGATTCTGAGAAGGCTGTTAATATTTTACGTAAAGCAGGATTTAAAATTCATTTACATTGGATGTGTAATTTATATGGTTCCACCCCCGAAAAGGATAAAAGAGATTTTAAAAAAATCTTTTTAAATACCTCTTTACGCCCTGATGAGTTAAAAGTTTACCCTTGCTCTCTTGTATCGGGTACTGAATTAGTTGGGTATTATAAACGGGGACTTTGGAAACCTTATTCTTCTAAAGAGTTATTGAATATTTTAAGTTTTAGTTATATTAATACTCCTAGATATTGTAGAATAAGCCGTATGATAAGAGATATTCCCTCTACCGATATACTAGTTGGTAATAAAAAAACAAATTTCAGACAACTTGTAGAAAAAAATATAAAAAACCACAATATAGTAGAAATAAGAAGTAGAGAAATTAAAGGATCTTCTTTTAACCGTAAAGATATAAAATTTAAGTCCACATTTTATAAAACCGGTGTTTCCAAAGAATATTTTTTAGAATATATTTTACCCGACAATACCTTATTAGGTTTTTTAAGGTTATCTTTACCTTTTAATTGTAGTAAAAGTATCGTTTCAGAATTAAACAATAGTGCGATTATAAGAGAGGTACACATATATGGTCCTTCCTTAGGTATTTCTTCTGAGGAGAGAAGTGTACAACATTTAGGTTTAGGTACAAAGTTGATACAAAAAGCCCAGGATATTTCAAAGAAGAAAGGCTATTATAAAATCTCTGTTATATCTTCTGTTGGTACTAGAGAATATTATAGAAAATTAGGTTTTAAAGATGGTAATTTATATCAATTTAAAATCCTAATATAACCATATAAAGAGGGTAGAAAATTTTTTTATTAGTTATAGAATAAACTTAGTGGCATTATCAAAAGTTTTTACAGGTACTATTATAGGTTTAGAACCTATTTTAGTAACGTGCGAAATTAATATAGAAAACAGAGGTTTCCCAAAGTTTACATTGGTTGGTTTACCATCCAAAGAAGTTGAAGAATCTAAATTGCGTATAAGATCTGCTTTAATAAATAGTGGATATGACTTTCCTCAGCATAAAATAACCGTAAATTTGGCTCCTGCTAATATTCCAAAAAAAGGGTCTTTGTATGATTTACCTATAGCTGTAGCTATATTAAAAGCTACTGGTCAAATAACCGCGGACTTAAGTTCCAAACTTTTTATGGGAGAACTTTCTTTAGATGGAGGTATAAGGGCTGTACATGGATCTATAGTACTAAGCGACTTGTGTAAAAAAGGTATGACATATCTATATTTGCCCAAGGAAAATCATATAGAAGCCTCTTTAATAACAAAAATGCATATTAAATCTGTAAAAAGTTTAAGGGAACTAGTTAGACACTTAGAAGGTATAGAATTTATTTATAATACACCTAAGGTGACTTTTAAAAACGATATTTCTTACGATGTTTTATTGGACGATATACAAGAACAAGAGCATGCAAAAAGAGCGTTAATTATTTCTGCTGCTGGAGCCCATAATTTAGCTCTAACTGGTCCTCCTGGTACTGGGAAAAGTATGCTAGCTAAAGCTTTACAATCTATATTACCTCCTTTAACTAAAGAGGAACAAAGAGAAGTTTTAAAAATAAGATCAGTTGTAGATTTAGTAACAAAAGATGTTTTGGTTAGACCTTTTAGATCTCCCCACCATACTATTTCTAAAGTGGGTTTAATTGGTGGCGGTTCTAATATACGTCCAGGGGAAATAACTTTAGCTCACAGAGGTATTCTTTTTATGGATGAGTTTAATGAATATCCTAGGTCTATAATTGAATCTTTAAGACAACCTTTAGAAGATAAAAAAATAACTATATCCAGAGCTTCAGGTTCTGTTTCTTTTCCTGCATCTTTTACCTTAATTGTTGCTAATAATCCTTGTCCTTGTGGTTATTTAAATAGTACTATTAAACCTTGTACTTGTTCTTATTCAGAGATAAAGCGGTATCAAAAGAGAATTTCTGGACCTATTTGGGATCGTATAGATATGTATGTTAGTATGAAAGAGTTTAAAACATCAAAAATATCTTTAAAAGCCAAAAAAGGTAAGAGGGTCAATGAGCTGACTAAAAAAGCAAGAAATTTAGTATTTGTGGCTAGGGAAAAACAATTAAAAAGATATAAAAAAGAATTTTATAAAACTAATGCTGAACAAGGTAATAAAGCCATATTAAAATATGCAAAGTTATCTCCTGAGTCAAAAGAGACTTTAAAAAGATCTACTGATATGCTAGGGCTATCCCCTAGAGGTTATTTTAAAATAATAAAAGTAGCGCGCACTATTGCCGATTTAGATGCCTCTGACGTTGTGGAAGTTAATCATATTTTAGAGGCTTTAAGTTATAGAAATAATACCCAAAATAAATAGTTACTTATTTTTCCTCTTTATTAAGAATTTTTTTATATCGTAATAAGATGTAGCTGCTATAAAGGGTGAACTATATGTTCCCAATATAACTCCTATAAGTAACGCCGTAGAGAACCAAAATAAATCACCATTTACAAAAATTGCTAGAGAAAATAAAGCAATTATACTAGTTATGGAATTATTGATGGATCTAACAAACACATTAGATACCGCTTTATTTATAGTTTCTTTTAATACCTCTAAATTATCTGCTTTTTGCTTTTTTTTAATTTTTCTTATTTCATCAAATATTACTATAGTATCATATAAGCTAAATGATAATAATGTTAAAATTGCTGTAACTATTAATAGGTTTACCTCGGCATTAAAAAAATAGGAAAATATTGCAAATATTCCTATTAATACTACTACATCGTGTAACATTGCTATAATAGCTGCTGTACTACTTAATATTTCTCCAAAACTTTTCCATACAAATAAAAATATAACCGTGATTGATAATATAACCGCTATTAAGGTTTTATTGATTAATTCTTTTCCCACACTTGGTTCTACAACTATCAAATCTTCTAACATAAAACTAGGGTATTTTTGCTTTAAATTGCTTTGTATTTGTTTTATTTGATTATTAGGTATACTTTTTGATATTTTAACTGTTGTAGTTGATTTGTTTGTTTTAATATTTATTACTGTTGTTTCATCTTTTATTATATTTTTAATTATTTTATATATTTGTTCTTTTGAACTATTATTTACTTTAAAAGATATAGTTGTACCTCCTGTAAACTCTGTAGAAAATTTCATTCCATGTTTGTATATAAAGAACATACCTAAAAATATTATTAATAACGAAAGTGTGTAGGATATTAATCTTATTTTAATTATATTTATCATAGTTTTATTTTATAAAAATATTTAAATATACTTCTAATTAAAAAAACACTAGTATATAAAGATACCAATATACCCAAACCCAAAGTTACCGCAAAGCCCCTTACAGGACCTGAATTAAGTAAGAATCCCCAGTCAAAAGGGTTAAATAATATAAATGCAATTATTAAAGAAGCCGTATTAGCATCTCTTATAGAACTCCACGCACCTTTAAAACCTTTTTCTAAAGCTTCTCTTTTTTCTAAGCCTTTTCTTAACTCATCATTTATCTTTTCAAATATCAATATATTTGAATCTTCAGCCATTCCTATTGACAATATTAATCCAGCCATACCTGGAAGAGTTAAAGTTACAGGTAATATTTTATATAAGGTTATAGTTAATAATCCATATACTATTAAATTTATTAATGATAGGTGAAATAATTTAGGATAGTTTAATAACATAAAAAGTAGTACTAAAACTATACCTACAATTCCCCCTATTAGGCTTTTATTAATTGCTTGTTTACCTACACTTGGCCCTATTCTTGTTTGTGATACTATTTTTACAGGGACAGGTAAGGCTCCCGAATTTATTTGTATAGCCATGTCTTTTACCTGTTCTATTGTAAAATTTCCTGTTATAAATGCTTCTCCGGTGGGTATTTCTGTCCTTATTACAGGAGCAATCAGTATTTGATCATCAAGATAAATTGCTAATCTTTTCCCCACATTTTCTTTAGTAATTTGAGCAAACTTTTTTGATCCTTCGGGCGTGAATATTAATTTTATGGATGGTTCGTTCTTTCCTGTGCGATCTCTATAAAAATCTGGAACTGCTTTTTCTATATCTGTAGAAGTAAGGTTTGTGTCTTCAAATTTAGGTATATATATTTCTTGTTTTTCTTTTTCTTCTTTGGGAATGTTTTTTTCTATCTTGAAAGATAGCTTTGCTGTTTTTCCTATTAGACTTAAAGCTCTATCTACATCTTTTACCCCGGGTATTTCTACATAAATATTGTAATCGTTTTTAAAATTTATGACGCTAACATTAGGTTCATTTATTCCAAATTTATTTACTCTAACCTCTAAAATTCTTTTTAGTGATTCAAGAGATTC
>CAYSYH010000015.1:0-13552 GCA_964435455.1 uncultured Candidatus Saccharibacteria bacterium
CTTACAACACTTATAGGACTACCATGCGAAAGGTGTCCACCACTAGATAAATTCATAGACATTATTTTATCTCCAGGCTTTAGTAAAGCTAGGTATACAGCCAAATTTGCAGGGGTGCCGCTAAGGGGCTGTACATTTGCATATTCCGCACCAAAAAGTTTTTTAGCCCTATCAACAGCTAAAGACTCTACTTCGTCAATAATTCTGTTTCCTTGATAGTACCTTTTACCAGGATATCCTTCTGAATACTTGTTAGACAAAACAGAAGAAAGGGGCTGCAATACTGCCTTACTAGCATAATTTTCTGAGGGAATCATTTGCAATTCTTCACGTTGTCGGGTTTCCTCTTTTTTTATTAATTCAAGAATTTTTTTATCTACCATTACATTTTATAGTATACACTATTTTATAAATTGTCTAAATTAAAAAAATTATGGACATTAAAGATATAATTAAGTACCTTATAATAAATGCCTTTAAAGTTTAATAAAAATCTAAAGCCTATAAAAAAAATAAAGGATAACGACTTTGTATGGTTTAAATTTTCGGAAAACCAAACAGGCTTGCAAGAAATATGCTTATTAGATAAGAACACTAATTTTATTGTCTCATCCCCGTTTGCCAACAAAAAAAGGAGAGTGGCATCCCATATGGCATGGGCGGGAGCAAGGCACTCTAGAGCTCCGGGAATGTCTTGGGAAATACTTTCTGAAATGGGAGAAAAAGGGGTGGATCCCGACAAAAAGTTAGAAACAACTTTTATTACATATGGACATGCATCTGTTGCAGATATGGCTAATATAATGATTCATATAGAAGAAATACCTATGCACCTAGCCATGGCTATTTTTAATGATCATGCTTTAAATGGAGGGCAAGAAAAGTCTACAAGATACCAAACTAAATTTTTAAAAATAAGGATAGATAAGGATTTAGATAAAAAAGGCATCAATGATACAACAATAAAATCAATGTACAAGAAATATTTTGAAAAGTCCGAATATTTAACTAAAAAATATTTTAATGAGGTAGAAAAAATTTTTAGAGTTATATTTAAGCCGTCTAATAAAAGAGAAGAAAATTCATTAACAGCACGTACTTTAGATACAACAAGGGTATTTATGCCTCTAGGCCTAAAAACAGGTATGTCTATTAATACATCTGCTAGGGAATGGGCTAGATTTATTGGTGATCTAAAAGCCTCTCCTATTGTAGAATATAAACAACTAGCAGAACATATTCAAATTTTCTTAACTCCACCTCCAAAAATAGAGAGAGATTTAAATTTTAAAGCGGAAGCCCCAAGCTTGATTAGACATACAGAACCCAATATTATACCTCAACAAAATTTATTAGATTTAGAAGGTTATCTGCAAAAAAAATTTCCTAAACAAGTAAAAAAATTTAAGAAAAGAGTTAACAAAAAAATCAAAATAAAAAATCAAAATGTATATTACTTTTCAGCTAAAAACGAAAATACGTATCTTAATATTTTAATAGCTCAAAAAATAAACATTTTATATCCTTATATAGAAATAAAAGAATTAGTAAGATTTACTAAAAATATAAATAAAAAACAAAAAGAAGAAATAATAAAAATAATATTTGCAAACCATAACAAACACAAACAATTACCTATTTTTGATGATGTTGGACCTTTTACTTTTGTTTTAAATGCAGCTATATCTGAAGTAAGAGATATGAATAGACATAGAGCTTCTAGAAGATTTATACCTCTCCCATTAATTTATGGAAAAAAACTAGATTACACCACATCTCTAGGAATAATTAATAAAGGATATATATTGCCACTTTATTTACTAAAGATAAAAGAAATGAAAAATTTAACAATAAATATTAATAAAGATATAAAAAAAGAATTTAAATTAATAAATAATATAATATACAGAGTAAAAAAATTATATGGAGAAAATGCAGATTTTTCTTTTATTTATGACCTTATGCCCTTTTGTACAAATGTACCCTTAATAATGCATCAAAGTTTTAGACAAATGCATTACATGCCTAAACTAAGAAATGGAGTGGGAGGTCAAATAAATTACAGACAATTAGCTTGGGAAATGGGCAACATTTTTTCAAAAAAATTAAATACAAAAAACACTTTTACGCCGGGTAATCCTCCTAATGTGTACAGCAAAGAAGAGTTTTTTGGCAGAAGTTAAGGACAATTTTTAGCCTTAGCCCAACCAGCTTGTACTGCTTCACCTTCTGAACAAAACCATCTTTCACCTTTAAGCGTATTTATTTTAGTTTTATTATAATATGGACAATTGGGGGTATGGTATATTTTTTGTTTTGTTTTGTAACTTATGTTCCCTTTAATAATACAAGAGGTAGATTTAATATTAGAATAACTAAAAACTTTCAATATATTCTTAAAACAAGAACTCCACAAACCCAGCTTATTTTTTTTGGCGTATTGTTGAGCCTTTATAAAGAGTTTTTGATGTTCTATATCGGGGGGATAGCTTGTAGCATAAGCATATCCTTCTTTAACTAATAATTCGTTAACAAAAGTGCCATCTTGCAAGTAAACATATCTTAGTAAACGCCCATACTTATCAGTTTCACTTATATCTTTTTTTATATAAACAAACTTGCCCTCTACAAGTTCTTTATTTTTTTTAAAACTTTCTATACCAAAACAATCGCTTTTATTAAAGGTTTCTGGAGTATTTATACCTATATACCTTAATCTAATATTATTTTCTAACTCTATGGTATCTCCATCTATAACCTTTACTACCTTTACAAAATTTGTTTTGGGTTTTTCCGTAAGTTTAGGAACGTTTGTTTTTGTCGTTTCTTTATTACTAGCATTAGTTTTATTTAGAGTATTATTATTTATCACACCTAAAGGTGATAGATAACTAAAATAATGAGTAAGATATATTAAAAGGATAAGGAAAAGTAGAACTCTTGTTAAAAATTTGAATTTACTAAATATTTCCCAAAAAGGTTTATAATAAAAAAATAAAAAAATGATTATAAGTAAAGAAAAAAAAGATTTAATTTTAGGCACTTTCCAGTTTTTTCCAAAAATTTTTTCCTCAAAACCTTCTTTAAGCATTGCTTTAAATTTATCACAATTATATACTAATAAAAAGATACCTTAATATAATAATATGAAAGGAATAGTATTAGCGGGAGGTAAAGGAACAAGATTATACCCCATAACATTAGCAACTAGCAAACAATTAACTCCCATATATGATAAACCCTTAATATATTATCCTATATCTACTTTAATGTTAGCAGGTATACAAGATATATTAATTATCTCCACACCAAAGGATTTACCAAAATTTAAAAATCTTTTAGGATCTGGTGAAAGGTTTGGAATAAAATTTAGTTATAAAGAACAACCTAACCCCGATGGGTTAGCTCAAGCTTTTATTTTAGCCAAGGATTTTTTAAAAGGACAACCAGGATGCCTAATATTAGGAGACAATGTATTTTTTGGAGATAGACTTCCCAAATTAATAAAAAAAGCAATTAAAACTGTAGAGAACCAAAACAAAGCTAATATATTTGCTTACCATGTTAAAGACCCTCAAAAGTTTGGGGTAGTAGAATTTGATAAAAAAGGTAATGTTATTGGCATAGAAGAAAAACCAGAGGTACCAAAATCTAACTATGCTAGTATTGGGTTGTATTTATACCCAAAGGATGTAACTAAAAAAGTTAAAAAACTCAAACCAAGCAATAGAGGAGAATTAGAAATAACAGATTTAAGTAATTTATATTTAAAAGAAGGGAGGCTAAAAGTTACAGTATTAGGTAGGGGATACGCCTGGTTTGACACAGGAACCCCAGAATCCTTAAACGAGGCTGCAAACTTTGTAAAAACAATACAAAATCAACAAAACGTAATGATTGCTTGTTTAGAAGAAATTGCATACTTAAAAAAGTATATTACTAAAAGTAAGTTATTAAAATTAGCAAAACCGTTAAAAAAAACTTCTTACGGTAAATATTTAATGAGACTAGCAAATGAACTTATCTAAAACTAAACAATTTATTTTATTTTTTCAAAATAAACAGGAACTTCTATAACAGATTTATTACCAGCCTTATCTATAGCTTCTATTTTAATTACATTTACGCCCTCTTCTAACCTTATAGTACCAGAAAACTCATTATTTAAATTAATTCTTGCAATACGGCCATTTATTTTTACTTGAGTATCTTCTTCTGTTTTTCCAGTTACCTCTAGTGTTCTAGAAAAAGACTTAATACGATCATCTTTTTTAGGTTTTGTAACCTCTACTTTTGGCTTTTTAGTGTCGTAATATATATTTATCTTTACAGAAGGAGAGCTTTCTATGTTGTTATCCTTTACTATTGAATAAAATTCGGTATAAGAATTTTCATCTTTTTTTATAGGAACATCATTAAAAAAATATTTTCCTTCAGAGTCAGTTATAGTTTCGGAATAATAATTATTATCTTTATATAAAACTATGGTCTTTCCGGGCTCCGCCCTACCTTTAAAATTGACTACTCCTTTATTTGTATATTCTGTATCAGCGATTAAAAAAGGTTTTCGTGGCTTTAATTTTTTATTAGCTACCCTAGTTTCGGGAGTTTTTATAAAACCCCATATATTATTTATATTAGAAAACAAATTTATAAATATAAAAAAATCTATGGTTAAAATTATTACATAAAAAATTAAAGATCTAATTATTGTTTTTTTATACTTATTTAGTAGTTTTTGGTTATAACTTAAATGTTGTTTATTTAAACTTTTTTTATGATTTTTTAAAGATTTTGGTGTAAAAAGGTATGTTTTAGACATTTTAAATATATGGCGGAACCGACGGGACTCGAACCCGCAACCTCCGCCGTGACAGGGCGGCGCTCTAACCAATTGAGCTACGGCTCCTTATTTACAATAGGTACTTTACCATAAAAACACTTTTAATCAATTAATTAATACTATTATAAAGTATTAATAATTTATATACAATTTAAATAAAATATAAGTAATTATTATTAATTATCAACATATTTGTATATAATGTGGTATATACTAAGCCCACTTAGCTCAGTTGGTTAGAGCGAACGCTTCGTAAGCGTTAGGCCGCCGGTTCAAATCCGGCAGTGGGCTCCATAAATATATTTACAAATATAAAAACCTATAGTATTATTTGTTTGATAGTAAAAATTTATAAATATTTTTATGAATCCTGAAGCACCAAGAATGCTAGCACAAGAAGCATTTAAATTTCCAATAATCCCATTTATAGCACTAAGCTTTGCCTTAGGTGCTTTTGACGGAATGCTTCACCAAATAGTTAATGCTATGAAGAGAAAACCCGAGGAAAAACCCAAAGGGAATCCAGAACTTATTGACCCATTTTGGAATATAATGGTTGCAGTGCTACTTAGTAAAATGGGACTTAGTAAAATGGGACTTAGTAAAATGGGACTACCAGAGACCCAAATGGCAGCAATAGTATTTGGAACAGTTGGAGCATTTAACTTAGGCCGGGAAATAAGTAAACGTGTTATAGGGTATATGAGTGAAGAGTAAAAATAAAAAAGTAGTAATAAACAATAAAGTTAGCATAGCACAATCATATATAATTAAAAACCCGGTTTTAAAACACAACAAAAACGCTATATATATAATATATTAATAGATTAAACAGTATACAAACTACTTTAATTAACCATTGGTATAACTAATACCTGACCTGGTACAATTAGGGGGTTGCCATTTGGTAGATATGTTATATTGTTTGCTTGAGCAATTTGTACCCAATTTGCGCCATTCCCCGTATACCCCTCTGCAATTTCCCACAAAGTATCTCCATATTTAACAGTATAAGTTTTTCCTTTTAAAGTGTTAGGCTGTATATCATTTGCTACCCAAGTTGATAAATCTTGCCCGTTTAAATTTTTTTGTACGGTAGAATCTTGTTCTCCTTGCATATTTTTATTAGATTCGTCATTATTTTTGTTTTGCAACTGTGCTTCTTCGTCTGTACTTTCTTCTACTACCACATCTTTAGCACCCTCACCGTTTAACTTATCGGATAAAGATTTGTTTGTGCCAAAATATCTAAATATAAAAAAACTAAATAATAATAATAGTAATGTAGCTAAAGCTACAGCCATAGGGCTTTTTTCTTTTAAAATCTGTAAATCGGGTTTTTTTACTTCGGCCATAATGTTAAAAATTTAATATAAAATTAAAATAATTTTAAACTAATTTAAGTATATAGTAACAACCTATAAGAATGCAATAGTTTTTTTATAGTTTTTTATATAGTGTTTAGTATTAGGACATAATTTAGATTTAAAGTTATTACTATAATAATATTATTTAATTATAGTAATCCTATGTTAAAATTAGTATGGTAAACAAAATAGTAATAAGTACGTAATAAGGACAAATGTACCCATGTCATACATTATGTACTATATAAACGCGGGATTAGTATAATGGTAGTACACTACCTTCCCAAGGTAGAGGCACGGGTTCAATTCCCGTATCCCGCTCCAAACACAAAAATTAACTTTCTTTTTTAGGTATTAAAGACCAAATATAAGACCAAATAAAAAATATAATGAAATAAGGATGAAAAAAGGTATTAAATGCAAGAGATGTCATAACAATTAAAAAGGGTATTAAAAATACAGAAGATTGAGAACTTTTAGCAGTAGTATATAAAAAGTAAAGTAACAAAAATAGAAAAAAAATATTTAAAACTCCTCCAGTAAGCAAAAGGTTTAAAATTAAAGAATCGGTGTAAGAGGCTGAATTATTAGTAGCACCTACTAAAAAATATTTATATATTTTTATATTGTTAAATCCAAAGGGAATTATGGATTTATTAAAAAGCAAAGATCCCTCAATATAAGATTGGATACGCAGTATAAACGATGTCTTGTGTCCTTCTACAAATAAAAAACGAGATAAATACAAAGGACTAGATATAATTAACCCAATAAAACCTAAAATAGTTAGTACTACTAAATAGTTTCTTGTTTTAAAAAGATAGATAATAAAGATTAAAAATAAACTTAAAATACCGATTCTAGAATAAGTTAAGTAAATAGATAAAAATGATAAAGATAAAACAAAAAGAGCTCTATTAGAACGACTTTTAAAAAAATACTCTAATAAAAAAAGTGAAGTAGTTAAAATAATAATTGCATATAAATTAGGATCAAACAAAGGTCCGTACAAACGACCTCTATGAGGATCATAAAAAGGTAAATATAAGTTAGGATACAAGTAAAAAAGAAGTAAATAAAAAATATTTAAGAAAAAACTAAATATTAGTAATCTTTTTAAAAATTTAAAAGGATACTTAGATATTACATATAAAAAATAGGGGTAACTCCATAAATAAATTAGTAATCTAACCAAATAAAAAAAAGAGTTGTATGCAAAGAGAAGTTTAGTATTTAAAATCAAAAATATAGTATTTATTATAAAAAATAAGAGTATTAAAGTATCGGCTCTTTTTGCTCTAAAATTCCTTAAAAAAAAAGAGTAAATAAATATAAAAAAAACAGTTATATCAAACAAATAAATTTTAGGGAAAAAACCAAACTTTAAATAAAATAAAATATTTGGTATATGTCCTAATAGTAAAGTTGACAATAAAAAATCAAACAAAATCATAATTTTAGTTTTATATACACAAATGGAATAAAAAAATAACCTAAAATTTTTTTATTTTTACGTAAAAACCAAATAAGAGATTTATAATAATACCTTTTTCTTTTTTTAAAAGGTGTATTTTTGTATGATTTTACATGCCTTGCTAAGGGAGTATTAGGATAAACGCTAACTATGTCAAATTTATTTAATTTTAAAGCCAAGTCATCATCCTCAAAATACATAAAATAATTCCAATCAAAACCCCCTATTATCCTAAATAAGTTTGTAGAAATTAAAAAAGCATAAGAACTAAACCTCTTTTTTTTAGATAACTTAGAAAAAACAGGTAAAGTATATAGTTTATCAGCAGCACCTAAACTTAAAATACCCTTATTAAAATCTTGATACTTTAAAAACTTTTTGTATTCTTTAACTAATATTCCACTCAGCTTTACATCGGGATTTAGAATTAGCAAAAAAGCCCCAGTAGCTTTTAAACTTAAATAATTTATAGCAGCACCATAACCTATATTTTTGTTTTTAGAAAATAAATAAAAATCTTTTGATTCCTCTAAATCTAAAGAGTTATCAAAAACCAATACTTCGTAAGAGATATATTTTAAAAATTCCGGTAAGGACTTTAACAAATTATATAATTCTTTTTTTTGTTTATAATTTACTAACAGAACACTAATTTCTGGTTTTTTTATAAGCATAAACTATACCCATTACAAAATTTTTATATACACTAAGTTTAAACTGTTTTAAAACATATGCAAAATCTCTAAACCTAAAGACTAAATATAAAAAATATTTGTAAACTCCAAAATGTTTAAAAATAAAATATGAATTGTTAAATCCAAAGTTAAAGAAAAATTCATCTAAAGGGATATATTGACGCACCCCACCCTTTTGATGTTGCAAATGAAATGCTTTTATATCTTTAAAAACATAAAGTTTTTTACCTTTTTTGTAAGCTCTATAAGTAATGTCAGTATCTTCACCGTAAAAAGGTAGTAAAAAATTGGTATCATATTTTAAATTTTTTAAGATATTAGTCTTGGCTAATAAAAAACCCCCAGGTAAAAAGTGAGCTTTAAAAGGGTTATTAGATGAAAGTCTTTTATAATTTAAGGAAGGAACCCCATAAAAAGATATTCTCCCGTAAGTAACAAAATGTATTAAATCGGGATTTTTATAAAAATTTTTATTAATCAATAAACCAGATCCTAAATCAAAATTATACTTTTTAATTTTAGAATAAAATCTTTTTAAAATATCCCTAAACTGTAAATCATCATCTAAGATTAAAACCCATTTAGATTTAATAAGTTGCAACACATTGTTTTTAGATTCAAGTAAATTGTAAGGATAGTAATTTATTAATTTATAATTATCAGGCAAATATTTAATTAATTTAGAAACATCTAAGTTTTCTTTTGAAGTATTTAGTATATATAAACAATCAAAGTAATCTTTCAAAAAATCTTTTTGTAAATATTTTAATGTATCCTTTAAAAGAGATATCCTATTAAGTGTTGGAATTACAATACTTATTTTTTCCACACGGTTAAATAAGATAATAAAAACTTGGTATATTTGACCTTTAAATATTTGCGCCTAAAAAGCTCTAAAGCTAACAAAACAAACAATTCGGTAAATAATGTTGTGTAAGCTGCACCTAAATAGTTATATTTTGGGATTATAACTAAATTTAAACAAAAGTTTAACAAAAACGCAAAGAGGTATAAATATAGTAAAAACTTAGTGCGGTTTTCAACAACATACAACCAAGAAAGGGGAGAACTTAAATAAAACAGAGGAGCTCCTAAAATTAAAATAATAAAAGCATATACAGCAGGAGCCATAGTCCTACCCCAAATAAGAGGTATAAAAATAGGCGAAAAAATTAATCCAAAAAATGAGACAATAATTGATAAAAACCCTAAAAAATAAAAGCTCTTACTAAAAAGTAAATTATACGTATTATTCAAGTGGTTATTGTAAGAATTAACTAAAGAAGGAAATACAGAATTCATAAAAAATGTTGGTAAAACCAAAAGTACTTCAAATAGCTTATAAGCTAAAGAATAATAACCTAAATATATTGTATCTACCATTTTAGAAAGCATTAATCTATCTATTTGCGTCATTAATGTATTAAACAATAATGCAAAACCCAAAGGTAAGCTCATTAGCATATATTTTTTTAAAAGTTTTAAATTTAAGACTTTAGAACTTTTGCTTATAAATTTTTTAGTTACAAAAAAACCAAACAAAAGCCTAACAAATTCTGCCACAAGCAAAGGAACAAACAAAATCCATAGTCTATCATAAATAGAGTTATTTAAATTTTTACTGAATATAATATATAAAAATAAACTTAAATTAATTAAAGAATAAATAAAGGTAGAATAAAATAGATATTTATATAAATACCTAGATTGATAAATAGAATTAAAAGAAGAGCTTAATGAATAAATAAACACCTGCAACATACTAAAAATAATGGCAATATAAATATATCTTGGATATTTAAGAATTTGCAGTATAAAAAAACCAATAAATAATAAAAATAATGTAAATAAAAAACGTAAAAATATAAAACTGTAAAAATCCACTTGTGTAATTAAACCCTTTTCGGAAAACTTCTTTGTAGCAATACTGTTTAAACCAAATTCACTCAAAACAAAGTAAAACCCTATAAAGGCTAAAACTGCAGAATAATCACCCCAAGTCTGTGAGCCTAAAAATCGGGTAATTAATACCGTAATTGTAACTGTAGATAAAGTTGATACTAATTTTGATAATAGTTGGTATAATGTATTGGTAAAAACAACATTCATATGTTATCAAAATTGTAACAGACTTTAAATGCTAAATAAACTTATAGAAAAAATAGGGAACGCAATATTAGAGGGTATACAAGTAGTTTCGGCCTCATTAGTAATAATTGTAATAATACATGTACTAGTAGCCACCCCGCAACAAGTAAAAGGGCAATCTATGTACCCTACACTACACGACAAAGATAGAATAATAACTGAAAAAATATCTTATAAAACTAGAGATCCTAAAAGACAGGAGATAATAGTATTTAAATACCCTTTAAACACGGATATTGAATACATTAAAAGGGTAATAGGGCTACCCGGCGAAAAAATACAATTAAAAAACAGTAAAATATACATATATAATGAAGAACACCCCAAAGGTTTTATTTTAAAAGAACCATACTTACCAAAAAATGTAATTACACAAAGCCACGATTTTTTGCAAGAGGGAAAGATTATAGAAATACCTAAGGATAAATATATTGTAATGGGAGACAATAGAGAAAAATCATCCGACTCTAGAAGATGGGGATTTGTAGATAAAAATTTAATAGTAGGAAGAACAATTTTTAGATATTGGCCACCAAATTCATTTGGAGTATTAAAAACACCAAATCCAAAATATAATTAGCTAAAAAAGAAAAAGGTATAAAAACTATTCGGGTAAAACGTTTACAAAAGTTCTGTCTTTTTTCTTTTCAAAAGAAACAACCCCAGAAATTTTTGCGAATATTGTAAAATCTCTACCAAGCCCTGTATTTAACCCAGAATGATACTTTGTGCCACGTTGCCTAACAATAATTTGTCCAGCCTTAACATGCTGACCACCAAATATTTTTACACCTAAACGCTTACCAGCTACATTTGTTTGTTGTCTTGCTTTTCCACTAGCTACTTTATGTGCCATAATTTAGATATATTTAAATTATTTAACTTTTTTTAACTTTAACCTTTTTAGAAGCTGTTGTTCTTGTTACCGTTTTTTTTGCTTTTTTAGCAGTTTTTACTATATTTTTTTTAGAAGCTTTTTTAGTAATCGCCTTCTCTTCTTTTATAGACGATTTTTTTAATCCAGAACTTATATTTATTACCCTTAAAAAAGAGAATTTTTGGGAATGTGATTTGTTTTTCCTATAACGGCTCTTTGACTTATACCTACGCACTTCAGTTTTAATTTTTTTGTCTCCTAATCTTTCAAGAACTACACCTCCCTTATTAACTAAAGGTTCCCCAATTTCTAAAAAATCATTTTCTTTTAGTAATAAAACATCTACATTATCCGTATCCCTTAACTCTACCACTTTAACCTTTGTACCTTCACGAACAAAAAATTGTTTATCTTTTATCCTTATAATGGCATATTTTGTTGACATAACGTTAGTATATTAACAAAAAAGGCTTAAAAACACAATAAATTAAATTTGTATAATTTTGCGTTTTAATCTTAAAGAGCTTAAAATTATTATATGCTAAAAAAAAGGGATTTATTGTTAGATTTTTTGCTTATATTTACAAGCATTTTAGGTTTATTTAGCCTATTGGCTGTAAATAAATATTATTTTAAATTACAACTTTATTTTTTAATTATATCTTTAATAGTCTACTTATTTATGTCCTCCTTATCCGCAATATGGGTTAGAACAATAATAAATAATTTATACATTATAATCTTTATACTATTAATTTATTTATTATTATTTGGAGAAAGTATCAGAGGGTCTGCAAGCTGGATAACTTTAGGCTTTGTAAACTTTCAGCCTGGTGAATTTTTTAAAGCAATTACAGCTTATTTAGTAGCAAATATATTTACTCAACAAACCAAAAAAAGAACTAAAGTTATAAAAACCATTTTTCTTTTAGGAATACCTTTAATTTTAGTTTTACTTCAACCAGATTTTGGAACATTTATAATACTTTTTGGAATAATTTTTTCTATTTATTTCTTTTCGCAAATGAGTATAAAAAGTTTTATAGTCTCTATAGTGCTATTTATAAGTATTTCTTTAATTGGTTTTTCTTTTTTACAACCATACCAAAAAAATAGAATTACCTCTTTTTTAAATCCCGCAAATTCAAGTTTAGAGGCTGGTTATAATGTGAATCAAGCTAAAATAGCTATAGGATCTGGAGGTATTTTTGGAAAAGGCTTTAAAAATAATACTCAAGTACAATTGAATTTTTTACCAGAAGCTCATACCGATTTTATATTTGCCGCAGCATCTGAATCTTTTGGGTTATTTTTTTCTATCGTTTTAATAATAAGTTTGGGATTAATTATAAAAAAATTAGCAAAATACTCATTTAACTCTAAACTTAATTTAAGTACTAGATATTATTCATTTGGTTTACTATTTATAATATTCACACAAACTTTCCTAAATATAGGAATGAATATGGGTTTAGTCCCTGTTACAGGTTTAACCTTACCATTTATTTCTTATGGAGGTACATCTTTAATAACTTTATTTTTTGCATTAGGTATATTGCAAAAAAAAATTATCAATAAGGATTGATTGGTTTAAGTAACCTTTATACTTGTAGAATTCCCAAAGGAAACTTTTGTTGCTCCAACCTTACTTAGCAAGGAATTCTTAAATAATTTTAATACTTTCCTATTTTTAGGATTATCCTCTAAAACTAACTCTATTTTGTCCGAAACATTTAAGCCTCTTTCCTTTCTTAATCCCTGTATTTCTCTTACTAAAGTTCTAAAATAACCTTCTAATTTTAGTTGTTTATTTAAATTTAAATTTAAATAAACACTTAAATCTTTATCGGTAGATTTTTTCCAACCTTTTTTTTCAGAAAATTTTTTATTAGTTACTAATACTTCTTTTAAATTAAGTTCCTTTTTTATTAAATCCAGAAAATCCTCATTAAGATTAACCTTATTATTGGTAACAATTACAAAATCTTGCAAGGGTTGTCGTAGAGGCACTGATGAAAGTTTTCTTATAGAATTTCCTAAAGAAGATACTTTGCGTACAAAGTTCATTTGATCTAAAAGTTTTTCTTCGTCACCATTTAAAGCTTTATAATTTGGATAATCTTCTAGATGAACACTTTCTTTTTGCTT
>CAYSYH010000016.1:0-13434 GCA_964435455.1 uncultured Candidatus Saccharibacteria bacterium
GAAGCCCTGCGGACTGTGTTGGGCGATGAGAATGTGCGTACTGTTTACGGACATAATATTAAAGGAGCAACGGAAGATCCGAAGGAGGGATATGTTACTCTTTATGTTATGGGAGAGGGGTATGTCAGACCACCATATCATTATTGGACGCAAGTAAAAGTAAACGGAGAAGGGTTTTTTATCGATGCTACTTATGGACAGTTTGATCCGAAATACAAAGGAAAAATCATTTTTGCACCCATAGAAGATTTAGGGAAATATGGATTATTAGAATACAATATTGGCGATAGGGGTGGAACCAAAATGGACGAAAAAACAGTAAGAGCGCTACAAAAAAACAATGGCAATTTGCCGGTAGATTTAAATGATGAACTTAAATATTTGTACGATAGGTTAGTCGAAAGTATTAGTATTCCGGCACAACATAAACTCACTCCAGATACTTAATAAAGTGCTTAGGATATAGAAGATGAGTATAACCCTGAACAAAATCCAAAATCCTCTTAAAATAACCTTAGAAATCAGCTAGAAACGCTTAAACAACAAACTGATATAAACGCTCTTCCTTAGATGCTTAAAACGCAACTAACGCTGTTTGGACCCTCCTTTTCTCCAGGAGAAATCGCTGTAAAGACCCAGATAGGTCAAAAGCGATCCAGTTAACAGCGTCTCTACCTCCTCCTAACTAATCTTTATTATTGCTCCGCGTCTTGAAAAGAAATATCCTCTGGGGGAATTTCTAGGCTATCGAGAATATCTGTTAATCTTTATCTCTCCATCTCCCCCATTCCGCCCACTCGGGATAGCTGACTTTTAGCGTCTTTGCTAGCTCTATTCCCCTCTCTGTTATTTTGCGCACAAGTTATGGATTTGCTTCAACCATATAGCTGTTATACCTGTAAAAGTAAACTTGTCAATACTACCAATTCCTTATATACTCCGAACGGAGGATAAACTAACTATGGAGAAAAAACCTTATGAACAGGTAAAAAATCTTGTTCAGCGGCGACGTAATGACTTTGCAAAAGAAAAAGACAGAGCGGAAGTTTAAGGAGGGTTGGTTGATGATGAATTAGCAAACAAAATTTTTGAGGCCGAAACTATCCAATTTTAATTAACTATACAATATGTCTTTTAAAGTTATTAAAATTAAAAGCAAAATTAAAAAGGCCATGCCAGCGCGATGTAACCAAGATTCCACTTGCGGATTTACCTTTTTTTTGGTAATCGCTTCATACAAAACAAAAATAGCTCTACCTCCATCTAAAGCAGGAATAGGTAATAAATTCATAAAAGCTAAAGATAGACTTAAAAGAGCAGTTAAATCTATTAAAGTCCAAAATATGCTTGGAGCATTACTATTTAAAACAATGCTTACAACAGAGTATATACCTACAGGACCGCTTACTCCCGAAGATACAATACCAACATCTCTTTTTACAAAAGATTTATAAATAAGTTCACCAAAAGCTTTTATAGAATAACCTAACATATTATAGGCGTGGGCTACCCCAGAAAGTAATTTAGGGAAAAAGCCATAAGAGTAATCTAAAAATATTACTGAATCTAAACCCAAACCAATTAGCTTTCTATTATATTGTTTACTGTATTCTGGATAAACAAGTTCTTGATGGGTATTTTTAGCCTGTAAATTATATAAGAGTAAAACAATAGGACCTTCACTTTTATCTACAAAATCCTGAAAATCTTTTACTTTTAAATTAGATAAATAAAAAATTAGTTTAGAATTATTGGCCTTTAGTAAATCTTTTTCATTTATATTAGTAAGGGTTTTATCCCCATCATAAGCATTTACAACTACATCTCCAGGTTTTAACTTTGATTCTAATTCTTTTTTTGTTACAGCAGTGATTACTGTTTCTACCTGCCGGTTTTTAGCTAAAATAAAATTAAAGTCAGTAAATTTTACTACAGGGTTAGAAACAAAACCATTAAAGATAAAATAAAAATAAAATAAAAATATACCTAATATAGTATTCATAAAAACACCTGCTAAGAGTATGGATAACCGTATATAAGCAGGTTTAAATTGAAAATTATGTTTTTCATCTTTAACTGGTTCATTGGGATCTTCTCCTTCTATACGTACAAAGCCCCCAATAGGTAATAAATTTATAGTATACTCAGTCTCCCCTATTTTTTTACCAAATATTTTAGGGGGCAATCCCAAGCCAAATTCATAAACTTTTACACCACTTTTTTTTGCAACGTAAAAGTGGCCAAACTCGTGTATAAGTATTAAAGAAGATAATATAACAAAAAATACAATTAAAGATAAAAACATTGGTATAAATTATAGGGCAATTTATTAAAATTTAAATAACCGATTTATAAATTAAGTAATTCTTGCTCTTTAGCTAAAAATATACTTTGCAGTTCCTCATTAGCTTTTTTTACTTTTTCATCAACTTGCTTTTTTAGACGATTCATTTCATCTTCACTAATTAAATCATTTTTTTCTTGCTCACCTAAAGACTTAATAATATCCTGCCTAATATTTCTAATAGCTATCTTAGCTTCTTCTAACTTCTTTTTAGCAATTTTCACATAGTTTTCTCTTTGTTCTTGGGTAAGTTCGGGTATAGTAACTCTAATAACGTTTCCATCTACACTAGGGTTAAGACCAGCATCCATAGATCTTAAAGCAGATACAATATAATCAGTAACACTTTTATCCCACGGAGTTATAACAATAAGGCTTGGCGAGGGTACACTAATAGTAGCAAGTTCTTTTATTGTTAATGCTGGAGAATTTTCGTAGGGGGTAACTTTAATATTATCTACCATAGAAGGATTAGCCACACCAGTTCGCAAACCTTTTAATTCCTCTTTATAGTAATTAATAGATGATTGAATTTTTTGTTCAAAATCATTAATTTTCATAGGCAAATTTAAAAAATCTCTTGAACAATACTTATTAAATCACTTACTGTTACAATATTACTACCGTTAAAAGAATAAATTTTAGGGTTTAATTCACCCGTATATTTTTCTTTTAATAATACCTGTACATAAGATAACACATCTTTTATATCTAAGGAACCGTCTAAATTTATATCACCCTTTTTAAGCATACCTTTATTGTAAGCATATAAAGTAAATGCGGGCAAAAGATTTACATTAACATTAAAAGAACCTTCTTTATCAAGAACAAAAAAATCCTGCAACCCAGGAGAGGAAGGTTGCGGGTAAATATAATTTAAATCAATATTCTGTACTTCTTTTTTGTCAAAGGCATTTACCAAACCATTTTGAGTAGTATCTTTTATACCCTCTATATTTACTAAACCTTTATCAAAATACAAAGCATAATAATTGCTAGGTATATTTTTATTTTTTAGGCCATAATAAAAAACATTTGTAGGACTAACTGAAAACAACAAAGTTTTTTCAGAAGTATCTTTATCAATAGCAAATATTTTAACTTCTTTTATGTATATATTTCTATCTAAATTAACTTTATTGGAATCTGGCTGCCAATAATCATTATAATATACAAAAGATATTTTTGTAGGAATAGGAACTGGATATACATAGCTATAATTTTTATAAAAGTATTTAAATATAGAATCAAAAAAAGTAAAAGGTACATTATTATAATTAGTGGAATCAATCTTACTAAATTCTTCCAAACCATTTAAAACAACAAAAGCTTTACTATTTGAGCTATTTATATCTAAATCCGTAAAAGCACCTGTATTAATACCTAAATTTGAGTATTGATATAAAGGCCTAATCCTGTTGTCTTGATATAAATTTGGATTTGCACAAGGGAATACCCTTACAACACAGTCTCCATAGTCATACGCACCATCAAAGCCCGTACCGTTATTTAAAAAAACTTGCAATTTCGGCCACTTTGTACCATCTTTAGCATTTAAAGCTTCATCAGCTTTAGCAATAAGCTCTACGCCAATAAAACTTTTTTTACCCAAATTAAAAGAGTTATCCCTATATTTATAAATAGATTCTTGCGCAAAAGCTGATTTGTAAAATAAGAATAAAATAAAAACAAATAGTAGAATAATAAAAAATACTTTTTTAAAAGACAAAAAAAATCCCATTAATTAAGTTAGGTTTATAAATTAGTGCCTATCTGTATATTTTAAAAGTCCCATTTGTCTAGCTTTTTTAATTTCTCTAGCAAGCTTTCTTTGGTATTTAGATGGTAACTTAGTATATTTTTTAGGCAATATTTTAAACTTTCTACTCATAAACTTTTGCAAGAGATTTACGTTTTTATAATCAATATCTTGCAAAGTTATTTTTAATCTTTTTGATTTTTTTTGTTCAGTTATTTTTTTATTTAACATAACTAAAATAATTAAAAAGGAACGTCATCTACATCTACTTTTTCCTCGGACTCCTCAACATTTTCTTTACTGCTTTTTTTGCCTTTTGATTCGTCTTTTTTATTTTCGGGCTGTTTAGCGTCTTTGCCAGAAGAATCCGTACCACCTACAAAATCATCTGCTGTTACAACATCTGTAGGTACATCAGAAGGAGATACTTTTTGGGACTCTTCATCATAAGAAACATTTGAATCGTCCATAGGCCTACCATTTCCTAATAAAATCATTTCTTCTGCCACTATTTCAGTTCTGTAACGGGTAACACCATTTTGATCTTCCCACTTACGGGTTTGCAACCTACCAGAAACATACACTTTTGACCCTATTTTAAGTAGATTTTGGCAAATTTCTGCAAGCTTTCCAAAAGCAACTACATTATGAAAATCGGCTACTTGTTGAGCGGTACCAGAAGAATCAGTAAAGCTCCTATTAGTAGCCACACTAAAAGTTGCTACCATTGTCCCGTTATTGGTAGTACGCATAACAGGATCTGCGGTTAAATTACCTATTAATTCGGCTCTATTTAAAGATCGTGCAGACATATTATATCCTCCTTAAATTTTATAACTATTTAGTACTAACTTTTTTTACAGATTTTTTAGAATTTTCTTTTTTGGAAGAATCTAATTTAAAGTTATCCTGTAAAGTTTGTTCCTTTAAAGTCAGTAAATACCTAAATACTTCTTCCTCTAATTTTAGAAGTTCTTTAAGAGTATGTGTAAGTGAAGGTTCCCCAACAAAAGTAAAAACCACATAGTAAGCTTCGGTGAATTGTTTTATTTTATAAGCCAATTTCCTTTTACCCCAAAAATCTGCTTTTACTTTGGAAGCTTTGTTTTTAATTAACAAATCTTCTAGTTTTTTTATATATTTTTTAACTTCCGCCTCTGTATACTCTGGCGAAAACATCAACATTAGTTCGTAAGTTCTCATAACGCTATTATTCTAGCAATAAAAAAGTTTTATGCAACTAAATATTAAATTTAATATATAACTATTACTTATTTAATAGTAAATTATTTAATTTAAAAAAGCAACTAAATATTAAAAATTAATTTAAAATAAGGTAAAAACTATAGTTTTGGGACTATAAAATTTGGTGATATACTTTGTTTTACAAATGTTTTATAAATCTTTAAGTAAAAAATATCCTAATTTAGGAGAGATACATACAAAACATGGGATAATAAAAACCCCTAACTTTACTCCAGTAGGAACAAAAGCCACAGTTAAATCTTTGGATAGCAATGATTTAGATAATTTAAATATAGATTTAATATTTGCTAATACATATCATTTGTATTTTTCCCCAGGAATTAAAATATTTAAAAAATTTGGAGGAATTCACAAATTTATGAGCAGAAACAGCCCTATTATTACAGATAGCGGAGGGTTCCAAGTTTTTAGTTTAGGTTTGGGAAATAAAAAAAAACCATTAGCAAAAATAAGTGATAAGGGGGTTGAATTTATAAACCCTAAAGACGGATCAAAACATTTTTTTTCACCAAAAATAAGTATTAACATACAAAAGCATATAGGAGCGGATATCATTTTATCCTTTGACGATTGTACACCTTTTGAGCACGATTTTTATTCTTCTTTTTCTAAAAAATATATAAAAATGTTAGCTTATAATCCTAAGGGTAACTTTAATTATAAAAAACACAAATTAGAATATTTAAAAAACCCAAAATATAAGAACAATCCGTTTTATGAATATAATAAAATATCACTGCAAAGAACACATAAATGGGCTCTAAAAAGCTTAAAAGCATACAATAATATTCAACAAATTTACAAATATAGACAATATCTATTGGGAATAGTTCAAGGAGGAATTTTTGAGGATTTAAGAAAAAAATCAAGTAAATACATGGCATCTTTGCCTTTTGATGGATATGCTATTGGTGGAGTAAGCGTAGGAGAAGGAAAAGAAAATATGATTAAAGGTGTAAAATACGGGGTATATTATTTACCCATAGGAAAAAAACCCATTCATCTTTTAGGTGTCGGAGAAATAGACGATATTTTTAATACTATTGAATATGGAATAACTACATATGATTGTGTAATACCTACCAGGTGGGCAAGATCTGGGTATGCTTTAATTGTGGGTAAAAAAAATAAATTCAGAAAAAACTTAAACAAATCTAAATATCTAGAATCAAAAGAACCTCTTTTAAAAGGTTGCAAATGCTACACATGCAAAAATTTTAAACAAGGGTATGTATCGCACTTGGTAAAAAATAAAGAAATTTTAGGATTTAGGCTTTTAACAATTCACAATTTATACTTTATGAACAAATTATTTGAAGAAATAAGGGAGTATATGCACAATAACAAACCACTAAAAAAATTAAAACAAAAATACTATAACAATATTGACACATTTAATACCTAATTTATACTACAATAGTTATGTTAAAAGTAGGAATTATAGGTCTCCCTAATGTAGGAAAATCAACATTATTTAACGCTGTTTTAAAAAGAGAGCAGGCTTTAAGCGCAAACTATCCCTTTGCTACCATAGAACCAAATACTGGGGTAGTAGAAGTTATAGATAAAAGATTAAACAAACTGGCAGAATTAATTAAAAAAGAAAAAGGAGTTACTCCACCTATTGTATACCCGGTAATTGAGTTTGTAGATATTGCGGGTTTAGTAAAAGGAGCAAATAAAGGAGAAGGGCTAGGAAATAAATTTTTAGCTAATATAAGAGAAGTAGATATGATAATACAAGTAGTAAGGGATTTTGAAGACATTAATATAATAAGGGAACATAGCACAAACCCCCAAGAAGATATTGAAGTTATAAATACAGAATTAATACTAAAAGATATAGAAAGTATAGAAAAAAAGATTAAAGAGATAGGAGCAAACCAAAAAAGAGCGCAAGAAAAAGAAATATACAAAAAATATTTGGAATTATTAGAAAAAGGGGAATACGCAATTAAATATAACCCTTTAAAAAATAGTTCCAAAACACCAATTAAAAAAGAAGAATATAAAAATTTTATAAAACCACTTTTTTTACTTACAGATAAACCTTTAATATATGTCTTTAATGTAGACAACCCATCTGATAAAAAATATAAAAATATACAAAAATACAAAAATACACCCGTTATTTATATTAACGCCAAATTAGAAAGTGAAATATCCAGCCTAGACGAGCAAGACCAAAAAGCATATTTAAAAGATTTAGGAATAAAAGAATCGGGTTTAGATAAAATAATTAAGGAAAGCTACAATTTGTTAGGATTAATAACCTTTTTTACAGCAGGAGAAAAAGAAGTAAGGGGTTGGGAAATAAAAAAAGGTGCAACTGCGGTTAAAGCTGCAGGAAAAATACATTCAGATTTTGAAAAAAATTTTATAAAGGCAGAAGTAATTGCTTATAAAGATTACATAAAGTACGGTTCTAAAATAAAAGCTAAAAATAACGGTAAACTTAGGCTGGAAGGAAAAGATTATACTGTTAAAGATGCTGATGTAATAGAATTTAAAATAGGTGCAAGTTAAATATTATCTATGGGTGTAACTATAGGGCCACTTGGAGTATCCTCTACAACATAACCTAATTCTTCTAATTTTTTACGCATTTCATCGGCTTTATCAAATTTTTTTTCTTTTCGGTATTTCTCTCTTTTAGTTACCAATAACCTTACATATTTAGGGACAAATAAATCTTTAGAACCACTTTTTTGTTCAATATATTCAGCAAGTTTTAATCCTAAAACAGTATCCCATTTTAGTAGGGCTGCCCTTTTTTGAGGCACTTTATATTTTGGGTTTTTTGTTAATCCCCAAACAAAAGCTAAAGCCTGAGGGTAATTAAAATCATCTGCTAAAGCACGTTTAAATTGTTCATCAAGCTCTTTAGGCACGGTATCTATATCTTTTGTTTTAGAATCCATCCACCTTTTTAAAGTTTTTCGCATATTATTTAAACCAACTTGGCTAGATTCTAGAGCAGACCAACTAAACTTTACGGGAGAGGTATAATGGCTAGTCATATAATAATAGCGCAAAGCTAATGGCTCAAAACCTCTATTTACAATATCATCTAAAGTTAGAACATTTCCTTTAGATTTTGACATTTTAAGTCCTCCAGACATATTTAAATATCTAATATGAATCCAATAATTAGCCAAAGGCTTACCAAAGGCACAACGACTTTGGGCGTCCTCGTTAGGGTGGTGAGGAAATATATGATCTTCTCCCCCCATATGTATATCAAAAGGTTGTCCTAAATATTTTGCACTCATTGCACTACATTCTATATGCCAACCCGGAAATCCCCTACCCCACGGACTATCCCATTCTTGCAAACGCTGTTTTTTTGTATTCTTAGAAAATTTCCATAAAGCAAAATCGGTAGGGTTCTTTTTTTGAGGGTTTACTTGTACTCTAGCTCCAGCCATAAGTTTTTTTAAATCTATATTAAATATTTTTGCATAATTTTTATATTTAGAAGTATCAAAGTAAACACCATCACTTATAATGTATGTAAATCCTTTTTTTTCTAGCTCTTTAATTATATTTATTTGTTCTCTGATATGTTCAGATGCTTTTGGCATATAGTTTGGCTTTATTAAATTAAGCATACTCATATGTTTTAAAAACTGCTTTGTATATTTTGTAGCTACTTGATCTGGGGTAATTCCCAACTCTTTTGCAGTTTTGGCAACTTTATCAGCCCCATCGTCACCATCACCAACTAAATGGCCTACATCTGTAATATTCATTACAAATTTTGTTTTGTAACCTAAATATTTAAAAGCACGTACGATAAAATCCCCCCAACTAAAAGTTCTAAAATTACCTATATGAGGAGTACCATATACAGTAGGACCACATAAATAAATACCTACATTCCCTTTTTTAATTGGTCTAAAAAGCTCTTTTGATTTAGAGGAAGTATTGGTAAGGTATATTTGCATATATTTATTATAACATAAACATATGCATTAATTTTTTTAAAACAAAATAAAGGTAATATATATATTTTTTTTGATATAATTTTAGAAATGAATAATTACAAAGTATTAAACCCAAAAGAATATTTAAAAGATTTAGAACAAGAATTAAAAAAAGCTAAAAGTAGGCTTTTTATGCAAGCTATGTATTTTTTACCTCCTGCAAAAACTACTTATAAAATAGCTAATATATTAAAAAAAGCGGCAAAAAAAAATTTGGATACACGAATACAATTTGATTATATATCATTAATGGATACAGAACCTAATGCTACATTTATGGCAAAATTTTTAATAAAAGATGATCCAACTCCTTTAGAACCAAAAAAAAGACATAAATTAAAAATGGATTTAATAAAAGAATTAAAAAAACATAAAGTAAAGGTAAAATTATTAAATAAACCAAAAGGAATTTATAGATATATTCCTCTTAGCAAAAGAAACCATATAAAATTAAATATAGTAGATAACATAGCTTATGTGGGTGGATTAAATTATGGTATTAAAGATTTTAAAAATATTGACTTTATGGTAAGACTTACGAATAAAAAATTAGTACAAAAGTTGGCTAATATATACATAAGAATTTGGAATAACAATTTAAAAAAAGATAAGGTTTTTATAATAAACAAAAAAGTCAATATTTGGTTAGATGCAGGAAAATTTAATAAGTCAATAATATTAAATAATACAATTAAAGAGCTAAAAAAAGCTAAAAAAAATATATTTTATACAGGGCAATTCCCCCCAGATGGTGCTTATTTAAAAGAATTAGTAAAAGCAAATAAAAGAGGCATAAAAATTAAAGTAATAATACCTAAAAGAAAGCACAAAGAAATTGTCACCAGAATATTAGATTATTTAAGTAAAAAATATCTTTATTTTAGAGGCAAAAACTTTATTATTAAAAAAAAAAAAAAAGTAGTTAATGAAAAAATAACTTTAATAGTAAATAAAATTGCAATATTTGGTTCACATAATTATTCTAAATCTGGGGTTTTATTGGGCACAGCTGAATTAACGTTAAAAATCAATAATAAAAGCTTAGTTAAAAATATAAAAAACTTTTTTAAAAACTTTTAAAATTATATATATAAATTAAAAGTTTTATACACTATCAAAAAAATCATTTAATAATAAAAGGTGATCTTTATAACCAAGAATTACTGGCTCTAAAAATCCTGTAAATTGGGTATCTAAAATATATTGGTTTATTTGCACGTTGAAATTAAACAGAGCATTGTTTAAAAAAGGAATAAAGCCATTTGTTAAAATATTAGTAGAATATCTTTCAAAATCCTCCCCCTCACGAAAAAAAGAAATATGCTCTTTAAAACCTTCAACAAACATATACCTTAAAAGTAATATATGTAAAAAAGCTGAAAATACATCGAGACTATCTACTCTTCTTACAGGTTCCCCAAAAGTATTAGTATAGCTATTATCGCTAAAAGGCCTATTTAACAAATTAAAATCTGCAGGAGCTTCTACCCCTTCAATACTTTCACAAAAAGCTCCTAGTTTATCCAAAAAGTCATTTAATGGATCAGTAAGAAGTGAATAAGCAAGTTCATCAGGTAAACTAAATACCAAACCATCATAAGATCTTTCTTTAAATTTATAAGGTCTTACAGTTGTATAAGGCACAAAAGGCGTTCCAGAATCGTAAGATACTACCCCAAAGGGAAAACCCGCTTTAAAAGATAAGTTACAATCAACAGCATCATCCGGAAATAAAACCCCTTGTAATTTTTCACCACGTAAGAATCTTTCAGAGGACTCCCTATAAGATTCTATGATATTCCTATAATCTGGGTGGATTTCTTTCCCCTCCTGCAACTCCTTCAACAACCTTTTCCGCACATTCTCCTTAAAAATGTATGGTATCATGTCCTCAGCACTTACTTCAATTAATTTTTTATAAGGAGGATATGTTGAGCACAATTTTGGGTTTGACTCTAATTCGGTTGGTAGCATAATATATATTTTAAAAATTTATACTATATCTAAATTACATTAAAAATAAATTAAATTATTGACATTTTACTTATATTACTTTTATAACTTTTAAACAAAAGGTTGTATTTAATATGTTAAATAATAACAAAACAAAATATTAGACTGTGTATAAAACTTAACCTATAATGTTAGTAAATATGCAAGATTATAGGCCAGATATTACAAAAAAACTTAAAAGAATAATTTTAACAAAAGAAAGTTTTAGGATTGAATCAAAAACGGGATTGGGCAAAAGCAAATATTTAAGAAACATAGTAAAAAACCCCAAATTTAATAATTCATTTTTAAAACCTAATAAAATAAAAAT
This sequence comes from uncultured Candidatus Saccharibacteria bacterium, assembly GCA_964435455.1. Lineage (GTDB taxonomy): Bacteria > Patescibacteriota > WWE3 > 2-01-FULL-39-13 > JAACPI01 > CAYSYH01. The sequence goes on from CAYSYH010000016.1 coordinate 11,679, forward strand.
GTTTTATATTGACTGCAATAGATTTTATAAAAAAAGCACTAAACAATTTATAAAAATTTTTGGAAACGCATTACTGGGTAAAAATAATCCTAAGCTAACAAATATTGAAGATTTTTTAAGAAAAACAGATTATACCATTTACTTTTTTTTTGACGAGGCCTCTTTATTAGCAAATATGGAAGAAGGAGTATTAAATATATTAACTGCTTTAATGGGATCATTTAAAAATATTTTTAATATAGTTTTAATATCACAAAATTTTAATTTTTTAGAAAAACCACAATTTTTGTATATAAAAAAACAAACGGTTTTGACTTTAAAATTCACTCCTCAAAATAAAAAACAAATAAATAATACAATTAACGATTTTTGCATAAAATTTAATATAAGGCTTAACAAAAAACAAGTTGAATATTTGGCTAAAAAATCTAAAGGATCCCCTTTGGTGGTAAAACAAACATTATTAAAAGTACTAGAGGGATTAAGTTTGCAAAAAGCACTAAACCAAAGAAAAACAAAAATAGAACCAAAAAAATATTTAGAGTTTGAAAAAAATCAAAAAACAACAAAACAAAATTTAAGAGAATACCAAAAATTTTTAACACGCAACGAATATTTATTTTTAGAAAAATTAATAAGTAATATAGGGTTAATAGTAACCCGCGACGAGCTTGCATATGTTCTAAGTCCACAAAGCCAAGGAGAAGGAGTAAGTAATGAAGCAATTGATCAAATAATATCTAGACTAAGAAAGGATCTAAAAAAAATCAATAAAAACATTATTATTAAAAACAAAAGGGGTGTGGGTTATTATATTGAAGAATAAATCAAAACTCCACCCTACCTTGCAAAGCATTATCTAACGTGGATTTATCGGCATACTCCATATCTCCACCTGTGGGCAATCCTCTACCAATACGAGTTATTTTTAAATTAGTTAAACCTTCATTAATTAATATTCGCTTAATATACATAGCAGTACTTTCCCCCTCCATAGTAGGATTAGTAGCTAAAATAAGCTCTAGGTTAGGATTTTTTTTATAAAGCTTTTTTACCCGTGTAATTAAAGTATCTAAATATAAATCATTAATACCAACACCCTTTAAAGGATTTAAAACTCCATGTAAAACATGGTATAGGCCTGAATATCCAGTTCTTTCAATAGCAATTAAATTTAAGGGGTTTTCCACAACACAAAGCAAGTCTTGCCTACGTAAAGAGTCTTGGCAAATAGCGCATAAATCTGATTCTGAGACATTATGGCAATTAGAACAAAGTCTTAAATCTTCAGAAACACTTTTTAAAGCTAATGCAAAACTTTTAGCCTTTTCCTTATTACTTTTTAAAAAATAAAAAGCTAACCTCTCTGCAGTTTTTGGACCTATTCCAGGTAAACTTTGAAAATGCTCAATTAGAAGTTCTAAAGATTTTGGTAAAACCATAGCATTATTATACCTCAAAATCCCCACTAAATTCATCTACAGGGTCTTTACTAACCTTCTTTTGTTTTTTCTTGTATTCTTCTAAATCCTTAGGGTTGCTTGGTATAAAAGAATCATCATAACTTTGTGTACCTATATTTTGGGGTTCTTTTACTTTTAAGCGGTCTAACTCTTCTGCAGATATGGTTACATAAGATACATTTTTATCTGTAAGAGAAGATTTTTTAGATTTTTTAGAAATAATACAAGAAAATCTAAGTTTTACACCAGTAAAATTATATAAAAAATCTTCTAAAAACTGGCGGTTTGGCTGC
>CAYSYH010000017.1:0-13326 GCA_964435455.1 uncultured Candidatus Saccharibacteria bacterium
ATGTTTTATATTTTTTTGGTTATTTATCTAATGGCCATAAAACAAAAATATTATTTAAAAAATTTGGAAAATACGCTTTATTAAAAGAAGAAGATTTATATAAATCAGAAGAATGGTTTAAAAAATATGGAAGGGTTTCGGTGTTTTTTGGGAGGATGGTTCCTTTAGTTAGAAGTTTAATTAGCATACCTGCCGGGTATGTAAAAATGCCTCTGTGGGAATTTACTATTTACACAGTTGTAGGAAGTTTTTTTTGGAATGCTGTTTCTACTTATGCTGGGGTTTTACTTGGTGAAAATTGGAAAACTTTTGGCAGATACATAAAGGATTATGAGCATTTAATAGTAATAGCTTTATTATTAATAATATTTTATTTTGTTTACAAACGGAAAAATTTGCTTATTTCTATTTTTAAAAGATAAAGCATTCTCTTACTTTATTTTATAATTTGATTTTGTATTATTTTCGGGTATACTGTAACTAGTACCAAATTTAACCCGTAAATATTAAAGTTTTCTAAATAATTATGCCAGTAACCTTATATAAACGCCAAAAAGAATTAGTTGATTACCTAAATCAATATATACAACAGTTTGGATATGCTCCAACTTTAACGGAAATAGCAGAAGCTTTAAACCTTTCCTCTTTAGCTACTGTACATGAACATTTAACTGCTCTAGAAAAAAAGGGGGTTATCCGCCGCTTTGAGGGACAAGTTAGAGGTATAGAACTTTCTGACGCCTTTGCCCAGAGAGCTATAGAGGCTATAGAAGTTCCCATTGTAGGTAGGATAGCTGCAGGGCAACCCATAGAGGCTATAGAGCAAAAAGGTGAGACTATTTATGTTTCTTCCTCTATGGTTAGTTCTTCAAAACGCACTTTTGTTTTACAAGTAAAGGGTGATTCTATGATAGAAGAAGGTATCCACAATGGAGACTTTGTTGTTATTGAACAAAGGTCTACTGCTCAAAATGGTGAAATTGTTGTTGCTTTAGTAGAAGGAGAATTTGCCACACTTAAGAAATTTTACAATGAAAAAGGAAAAATAAAACTTGTTCCTGCAAACTCAAAAATGGAGCCAATTTATCCTAAGCAATGTATTATTCAGGGTGTAGTTAAAGGACTTATACGCAAGTATTAATAATATTCCAATATAAGTATTATGGTACACGATGATAACTTTGTTTTGAAGGCTCAATATTTACCCTCTGGCGATCAACCAAAAGCTATAAAACAGTTAATTAAAAATATTAATAATGGTTTGACTGACATTGTTCTTTTAGGTGTTACAGGAAGTGGAAAAACTTTTGTGATGGCAAATGTTATACAAAAGATACAGCGCCCCACGCTTATTATTTCGCATAATAAAACTTTAGCTGGGCAGCTTTATCAGGAATTTAGGGATTTTTTTCCTAATAATGCAGTTGAATATTTTGTCAGCTATTATGATTATTATCAACCTGAAAGCTATATTCCTTCCTCTGATACTTATATAGAAAAGGAAGCCCAAAAAAATGAAGAAATAGATAGATTAAGACTCTCTACAACAGCCTCTTTAAGTACCCGTAGGGATGTAATAGTAGTTTCTTCTGTTAGCTGTATTTATAACTTAGGTTCTCCTGTAGAGTATGGAAAAAACATATTAGAAGTAGTTTGTGGAATGAATTTAAGAAGAAAAGATTTATTTTTAAAATTATCTGATTTGCAATACGAAAGAGCTGATTATGATTTAAAAAGATCCTCCTATCGAGTAACAGGAGAAAATATAGACATTTATTTGAGTTATAAAAACCAGATATTACGACTTTCATTTTTAGAAGATACTTTAACTAATATTTATTTATTAAATCCTGTAAGTGGGGAAATTATTAGCACATTAAAATCTTTTATTCTTTATCCTGCTAAGCATTATGTTACTGCTGAAAATGTAAAAGAGAAGGGTTTAAAAAAAATAAAATTGGATTTAGATAAAAGAATAAAAGAATTAAAAAAAGATAATAAAATTGTAGAGGCTTATAGATTAGAGCAAAGAGTGAATAATGACATTGATATGATTAGAGAGTTAGGCTATACAAATGGTATAGAAAATTATTCAATATATTTTGATGGTAGATCTCCGGGGGATCCACCTTTTACTTTAATGGATTATTTTCCTAAAGATTATCTGTTAATTATTGATGAGTCCCACATTACTTTACCTCAGATTAGAGGTATGTACGCTGGTGATAGAAGCAGAAAACAAGTTTTGGTAGATTATGGATTTAGGTTGCCTAGTGCTTTAGATAATAGACCCTTAAACTTTCAAGAATTTTTAAGAAGGAAGGGTAAAAATACTATTTATACATCTGCTACACCAGGTGATTACGAATTAAACTTGGCTAAAATTTCAACTTCTAGTAAAAACAAAGGAATTGTTGAATTGATTGTGCGCCCTACAGGTTTAGTAGATCCTATCATAAAAATAAAACCAACAAAAAGTCAGGTAAGTGATTTAATAAAAAACGTAGAGAAAACCCTTAAAAAAGGGCAAAGAGTTTTGATAACCACTTTAACTAAGAGAATGGCAGAAGAACTAAGCGCTTATATGCAAAATAAAGGTTTTAAAGTTGCTTATTTGCATAGCGATATAGAAACTTTAGATAGATCTGATATATTAAACGATTTAAGATTGGGAAATTACGATGTACTGGTTGGTATTAATTTATTAAGAGAGGGACTAGATTTACCCGAAGTTTCTTTAGTGATAATTTTAGATGCCGATAAGGAAGGTTTTTTAAGAAGTGATAAAAGTTTAATACAAATTATGGGTAGAGCAGCTCGCCATTCTGCAGGGAAGGTAATTTTATATGCAGATAAAATTACAGGTAGTATGCAGCGTGCAATAAAGGAGGTAGAAAGAAGAAGAAAAATACAAACAGAATATAATACTAAAAACAATATTATACCTAAGAGTATAATAAAACCTTTACGAAAGGAAATTATTGCGCGAGATAAAAAAACAAAAAAACAGAAGGCTTTTGATTCTATATTAAGCCAAAAAAATGTAGTAGCAGATGCTTTAAAAATGGATAAACTAGTGTTTAAAACTTTACCTAATAAACAAAAAAAGCATTTTTTAAAAGCTTTAAAGTTAGAAATGGAAGAATTAGCAAAAAATTTAGAATTTGAAAAAGCCTCTATAATAAGGGATAAATTAAAGGAGTTTAAAAAGTTAACCCAATACTAATTTACGTGGTAAAATTTCTTAATTGTTATGGACTATATAAAAATAAAAGGAGCGAAAGAGCATAATTTAAAAAATATTGATATAAATATACCTAAAAATAAATTGGTTATATTTACTGGGGTGTCTGGATCGGGAAAAACTAGCTTAGCTATGGATACTATTTATGCGGAGGGGCAAAGGAGATATGTGGAATCTTTAAGTAGTTACGCTCGTCAGTTTTTAGGGGTTTTAGCTAAACCAAATATAGAATATATTGAAGGTTTAAGCCCTGCTATTGCTATAGATCAAAAAACCACTTCACATAACCCTAGAAGTACTGTAGGCACAGTAACAGAAATATATGATTATTTAAGAGTTCTTTTTGCACGTATTGGACGTGTTTACGATCCTTCTACAGGTGAAGAAATAAAAAGACAAAGCCCTCAAGAGATAACCGATTCAATAATTTCTTTAATAAAAAACGATAAAGATTTAAAAATTAGGCCCATTCGGTTTTTTATAATTTCTCCTATTGTTCGAGGTCGTAAAGGAGAGTATTCTCATCTTTTAAAAAATTTACATTCTCAAGGTTACCAAAGAGTTAGAATTGATGGTTCTATTTATAATCTTACTAAACCTATTAACTTGATAAAAACAAATAAGCATACAATTGAAGTAATAGTTGACCGTGTAGTTGTAGGTAATAAAACTCTAAAGGATAATGATTTATTTAATGATTTAAAAACACGTTTGTTCCATTCTGTAGAAACAGCTCTACGTTTATCTGAAGGCCTCGTTACTTATTCAAAAATTTTAGATAACTCTTTGGAGTTTCCTGAATCCCCTGAAAAGACACATGATATTTTATTTTCTGAAGAGTTTGCTTTTAAAGATAAAAATATTGAATTTCCTAATGTGGAACCAAGGTTATTTTCTTTTAACACACCCTATGGTGCCTGTCCTAACTGTAGTGGACTAGGAACAATTTTAAAATTTGATGAATCTTATTTTATGAATACAGAGCTTTCTATAATGGAAGGAGGTATATTTCCTTTAGGGAATATTGCAGAAAAAGAGACATGGTTTAAAAGAAAGTTAAATGCTGTTTCTAAAAAAGAAGGAATTAATTTATTTAAACCTATAAATAAAATACCAAAAAATAAATTAAATATTTTGCTTTATGGTTCAAATGCACAATATAAAGTATCGGGCACAAATTTAAAAGGGAATATTGTATCATTCAAATTTATTTGGCCGGGTATTATTTCGGAATTGCAACGTAAATATAAAGAAACGGAAAGTGACTTTGTAAAAAAAGAGTTAGAAAGGTATATGGTAAAAGAGATATGCCCAGTTTGTAAAGGAACTCGTCTAAAGAAAGAAAGTTTATTTGTAAAAATTAATAATTTTACGATAGCTGATGTAGCAAATTTACCTATTAAAGATGCATATGATTGGATAAACTCTTTAATGTACAATAACGTTTTAACTAATCGAGAACAAAAAATAGGGCAACCTTTAATAAAAGAAATTTCTTTAAGGTTAGAGTTTTTAATAAATGTAGGATTAGATTATTTAACCTTAAGTAGAGGAAGTAACACTTTAGCAGGAGGTGAAGCACAGCGTATTAGGTTGGCCAGCCAAATAGGCAGTGGTCTCTCTGGAGTTTTGTATGTTCTAGATGAACCTTCTATAGGTTTACATGCTACCGACCAAAGTAGGTTAGTAATTACTCTAAAAAAATTAAGAGAATTAGGAAACTCTGTATTAGTTGTAGAACATGATGCATATACAATGCTTGAAAGCGATTATATATTAGATTTTGGGCCTGGAGCTGGCGAACATGGTGGTACCATAATTGCTAAAGGTACTCCAGAACAAATAATGAAAAATCCTAAGTCTATTACAGGATCTTATTTATCGGGTAAAAGAAAGATAGATCCTTTACAATATCTCTCTAATAAGGAAAAAGAGTATCTTAAAAAATTAAAAAATACATCCTCAAAGTATAATTTAATATTAAAGGGGGCGTGTGGGCATAATCTAAAAAATGTAACATTATCAATACCTTTAGGTAAAATGATTTGCGTAACTGGTGTAAGCGGAAGTGGAAAGTCTACTTTAATTAATGAAACTCTATTAAAGGCATTAAGGGAAGAAAAGGGATTAAAAAATGACACTTCACCTTTACCTTTTAAAGAAATTATAAATGGAGATAAAGTAGATAAAATTATAAATATAGATCAATCTCCTATTGGTAGGACCCCACGTAGTAACCCTGCTACATATACAAAAGCTTTTGACGAAATAAGAAAATTGTTTTCTTTAACTAAAGATGCTCGTATACGGGGATATAAATCTGGGAGGTTCTCTTTTAATGTAAAAGGGGGCAGATGCGAAGCTTGCAAAGGTGATGGGCAGTTAAAAATTGAAATGCAATTTATGCCAGATGTATATGTGACTTGTGAGGTATGCGAGGGTAAAAGATACACTAATGAGGTTCTTGATATTTTTTATAAGGGTAAAAATATATCTGATGTTTTGGATATGAGTGTGTCAGAGGCTTTAAAATTTTTTAGTCATAATACTTTGTTGCAAAGGAAACTTGGAACTTTAGAGGAAGTAGGTTTAGGTTATATAAAATTAGGCCAGCCTGCCACTACTTTATCTGGAGGAGAAGCCCAAAGAGTAAAATTAGCTTCGGAACTTAGTAAAATGCAAAGAGGACATTCTTTATATATTTTAGATGAACCTACTACAGGTTTGCACTTCTCCGATTTAGAAAGATTAATTGCTATATTAAAAAAATTGGTTGCTAAAGGAAATACAGTTTTGGTAATTGAACATAATTTAGATGTCATAAAAAATGCAGATTGGATAATTGATTTGGGGCCTTTGGGAGGAGAACGAGGTGGTGAAATTATTTTTGAAGGCACTGTTGATAATTTAAAGAAAAGTAAAAAATCTAAGACGGGATTGGCTTTGCGTGAGCTAGATTATTAACTATTTTTATTTTATCGTTCTAGTTTTATCCTTGGCCTTATTCTTCTTTTTTTTAGAAAGATTAAAGTGTAATAATATAAAAGTTAATGTTCCTAAAAAAACACCTAATGTTATATATACAATATTTTTATTAAAAATATTTGTTATTGATGTTTTAATTTCAACTATTTCATAAATCTTTGAATTGTCCTTTTTTAATTTAAGAGATATCTTATAAGGTTTTATACCACCTATATAGTTTGGTGTTGTGTTTTTATAAATGTTAATTCCAGCAATATTTGCTTTTAAAATCTTAGCCTTTTTTTTAATTGGGTTATTTTTTAATATATTTATATCTATAGCCTCAATAGACTTATTGTTTGCATAACTTCCGGGTAGTATGGGGGATTCTGAATTTTCACCTCTTATTAAAAATATTATATGGTACAAGTCAAAGTTATTTAGGTAATCTTGTTTGGCGGTATCTCCCCATGTTGGATCTGCCTGAACCCAATAGCCGTTTAGTTCATATTCTAACCAAGAATGCATTTGGGTTGAATTTTCATTACTATCTACTAAAGCCACACCACTAAGTTCTCTTGCAGGTATGCTCATACCCCTAAGTATTGATATCATTAAATCACTGTATTCTAAGCATACTGCATTTTTTTTGTTTTCATCATTTAAGTTTTCTGCTCCTATTCTATTTATAAAGTCATAATTGGTTTTTTTATAGTCATAATCTAAATAATTTATAATATATTTGTATATATTTTGTATTTTTTCTAATTTTGTACCTTTGTTAAAATTACTTAAGTAATATTGGGGTAGACCTTTTGTATAATCCCAATATTTTTCTTTTTTAGTATATTTTTTTATTTTTAATTTATTTTTTATGGGTGTTTTATTACCGTATACTCTTATTAAGTAGTCTACTTCTACTATTTTAGTTTCTTTTACATTGTTATAAAAAAATATAGTGTTTCCATCAAAATCTTTTTTTACATAATCAGGATTGTTTGATATTTTTAATATATAGGATTCTTGCCTATCTTGTATTGTAGGTAACGTTACAAAGCTATTTTTATTTTTATCAATTAAATATTTTATGTTTACCTTATAATACATTTGGTTACCAAGTATTATAAAGTTTCCACTCTTTTTTAAAGTATTGTAATCAATTTCTATATACTCTTTATTATTATTTTTTTTTATATTTCCTAGTTTTGAATTTGTATAGAATTTTGTAGTGGGATTTAACTGTATTTTTAAAATAAAATCTTTAATATTGGGTTCTTCCTTAACTTTAGGTATATCTAATAAATATGTTGTACCTATTTTTTTAAAAATATTATATGTATGATAAAAATAATTTAAGTTTATTTTTTTGTTATTCCCTACAATTGGATTTTTAAATGTAATTACAACTTTATTTTTTTCGTTATAGATAGAATAATCTTTATTTTTATTCACAAGTTTTAAATTACTAATATCATCTACTGGTTCCTTAAATATTACTTCTTTTAAACCTTTTTGGTTATTTGTAAAATTTATGGTTATATTATGATTTACTTGAGTTACAGTATTACCATTTAAATCTTCTTTTAAATAATATTCAACTATATGTTTAGTAGTGTATGTTGGTTTAAAAGTTTCCTCTTTAGCAAAAGCTAACCTATTAAATATTATGAATATAAATATAGTGTACGCAAAAGTTATCAAAACTTTATATAATCTCATACTTACTATTTTATACTAAGTTTTTGTTATGTGTTGTACTATATAAAAATAATGATAACTATAAAAGATAATCTTGTTAAAAAAATAAAAAAATTGCCAAAAAAACCTGGAGTTTATGTTTTTTTAGATAAAAATAATTCTATTTTATATGTTGGAAAAGCTATAAAACTAAAAAATAGGGTTTTATCTTATATAAATAAATCTTATCTAAAACAATCTCCTAAAACATTAAAAATGATGGAATTAGCAACAAATATAGATTATTACTTAACAGATACTGAGGTAGAGGCTTTAATTTTAGAATCTAATTTGATTAAAAAGTACAAGCCTCCTTACAACATAGATTTAAAAGATGATAAAGCTTTTAAATATATTTTTATACATAAAGACATTAATAATATTTATATTGTAGGTACATCCAGAAAAAAAACAAAAAAAGGGTCATATTTTGGTCCATACCCTAGCGGAGAAGCTATAAAAACTGTTTTACGGGATTTACGTAGGCTTTTGCCTTATAGAGATTGTTCCCTTACTAAGTTTAAAAGATATCAAAGGCTAAACTCTCCTTGTCTTTACGGTCATATTGGTTTATGTTCTGCTCCTTGTCAAAGTTTTTTAGGTAAAAAAGAAAACAACAATAATATAAAAATGCTAAAAAAGTTTTTACAAGGTGGTAATAAAAAAATTGTAAAAAATATTAAAGAGCAAATGCTAAAATATTCTGAACTTCAAAATTATGAAAAAGCAGCTATTCTAAGAGATAGACTGAACCATTATAAATATTTACAAACAAAATATAAAGATTCTGTAGAATTATTACAAAATGTAAAATCGGAACAAGATGTTTTTATGTCTTTATTTGAGATGGTAAATTTGCTATCTTTTTATTTCCCAAAGTTTGAAAAAATAAAAAGGCATTTAAAAAATAAAAGCTTGCATTATAAAAATGAATTCTTATCTAAATTAAGAATAGATTTTTTTGATATTTCCAATTTAGGAGATTCTGTAATTACTGGTGCTCATATAACTATAATAGGTGGTTTTTTTAGTAAAAAAGATTATAGATTATATAATATACGTAATATAAATGTGCAAAACGATTATAAAGCTATGAAGCAATTAGTTAGTAGAAGATTAAATAATTTAAATAAATGGGGTAGTATGGATTTAGCTGTTATTGATGGTGGTAAATCACATTTAAATACAGTTTTTGATAATTTTAAATTGATTAACATACCTGTTATATCTTTAGCTAAAAAAGAGGAAATAATTTATATAAAATCTTTTTACAAAAATTTAGAGCCTATACAAAAAATAAGCTTATCCAAAAGAAATCCCTTTTTAAATTTACTTATAAAAGGTAGAAATGAAGTACACCGTTTTGGTTTATCCTATAACAAAAGAAAAAGGCGCACCTTTGTTTAAATTTGTTATTTTGTTAAAATTAAATTGTATGAAGAAATTGCTTAGGTCTTTTTTTATAAATCTTTTAGCTTTTATTATTGTTTGGAGGTATCTGCCTTTTGTAAAACTTACAGGCCCTTTTGAAACATTGCTCTTAGCAGCATTAGTTTTAACTTTTTTAGATAAATTTTTAAAGCCTATTTTAAAAGGAGTTTTTTTACCTGTAAATTTTCTTACATTTGGGTTATTTAGGTGGGTAGTAACAGTAGCTATTTTTTACCTAACTACCCGTATAGTAAATGGGTTAACTATAACTGATTTTTATTTCCCTGGTTTAAGTACTGATTTTTTAATTTTACCAGAAAAAAATATACCTGCTCAATGGTGGGGTTATATTATTTCATCTTTTTTTGTGGTAATATTATCGCGTTTTATAAATTGGGTTTTTAAAAAGAAATGTTAAACTCAACTTTTTTTAATATATTACAGTTAATATTATCTATATTAATTATTTTATTAGTATTACTACAATCTAAAAGTAGTGGTTTATCTACCGTTTTTGGAGGTGGGAGCTTTCAAACAACTCGTAGAGGATCTGAAAAGGTGCTTCATATATTTACTGTGATATTAGTAATTTTATTTGCAGTAGTCTCCGTATTAAGACTAATAGTTCTTTAAGTTACTAAGCTTTTTTATGATTGCTTCTTTCTTTCTTTTTATCTACCTGTTTATACTTTCTATTTTTCCTGTAAAAACTTTAGTTATTGGTTTATCGGGTCAACCTTTAACCCTTAACCCTTCAAAAATTCAAACTGACACAGAAAAAACTATTTCTAACATATTATTTAGGAGACTTTTAAAGTACAACCCTAATACAGGAGATTATGAATATGACTTATTGAAGTCTTATAAAGAGTTGGAACCTGGACTGGTTTATGAAGTTACTCTTAAAAAAAACCAATATTGGCAAGACGGTAAAGAGATAACATCTGATGATATTATTCACACTGCTTCTTTATCTAAAAATTTAAAAGAGGTAAGTTCTGACAAAGTAGACAAATATACTGTAAGGTTTTTTTTGCCTAGTAAATATAGCCCTTTTATATCTCTTTTAGATTTATATTTAGTTCCATCACACAAATCTGATAAATTTAAAGATTTATGGCCAGTTAACTCTTCTAAATATCGCATTATTAGATATAAAAAAGATAGAGCTTTTATAAAAGAGTTAGTAGTAATGAATAGCCAAGGGTCCTTTCCTTTTAGAAAAATTGTTTTTAAATTCTATAATAATGATGATGATTTACAAAAAGGGTTACTTTTAAGAGAAATAGATACAGCATTATTAAAATCTCCTTTTAAAGTGGAGGGATACTCTTTTCAAAAAATACCGTTTTTTGGGCGTTCCTATTTATTAATTTTTAATACCAAAAAAGATTATTTAGACACAGATACACGTTTAATTATTAGTAGTTATTTAGATTTAAATAAAATTTTTAAAGAACAACTTTATTTTGATGCTCAAAAATCCTTGGGTCCCTTTTCGGGAACTTGGGCCCAAGCTGAAAAATCTTTACTAACTTTTACAGCACCAAATAAAAAATTAAATATAAATAAAACCTTAAAATTATACTTTCCTAGTACTACAGAAGCTAAGAAATTGGCTAAAGAAATACGTACTCAACTAGAAGAACGGGGATTGAGTATAGAACTTAATCCTTCTCCACAAAAAAACTTTGAAAAATTTGTACGTAGCAAAGATTATGATTTAATTTTAACGGCTCATGAATATGGTTTAGATCCAGATAGGTTTGTTTTTTGGCACAGCTCTCAAAGTGATATAGGATTAAATTTTTCTAATTTTTCTAATGTACGTATTGATAAATCTTTAGAAGATGCTCGTTCTGAAGTAGACTTACAAAAACGTAAAGAGCATTACCGTGTTTTTCAATCGGCTTTTTTTGAAGAGTTACCTGCGTTTTACTTACTACATCCAACACTTTATTTACATTTTAGGCAAAACATAAAGATACCTGTGAATAAAAAATATTATTATCCTTGGCAAATACTTGATTATTTAGATTTATGGAAAATAAACAAACCTCAAACAATTTTTTAGTTGCTAATAATATACGTTCTGCATACAATATTGGATCATTATTTAGAATATGCTCCTCTTTAAATTTTAACTTAATACTTCAAGGTATATCTCCTTATCCAAAATTAAAAAAGGATTCAAGATTACCTTATATTTATGAAAAAACTCACGAAAAAATTAAAAAAACATCTTTAGGAACTATCTCTAAGGTTTGTTTTTATTATTTTAAAGAGGAGTTTGAAGTTGTTGATTTTTTAAATTCAAAAAATGTGCATATTTATACATTAGAAAATAATGTTAAAAAATCTTTTAATTTGTTTAATTTAAAAAAAGAATATATTAAAGAACCATATGCTTTAATTTTAGGTAACGAAGTACAAGGGGTTAGTTCTTATTTTATAAATAATTCAAGTAAAATTATTTATATACCTACTTTTGGGCATAAAGCCTCTTTAAATGTATCTGTAAGTGCTGGTATAGCTGGATATTGTTTAAAAAAGCTCAGTTTAAGTTAGTTTTTTTCAAACTTTAAAATAAATGGTAAAATAGCTTTGTTTATATGGTGGGTGTAGCTCAATTGGTTAGAGCGTCGCTCTGTGGAAGCGAAGGTTGTGGGTTCAAGTCCCATCACCCACCCCAAATGCTCATTATACCTCTTAAATTTATATAAAAACTTAAAAAAACAAAACAAACTAAAAATAGTGCTTATAACTGCTGGAAAATAATATGTTATTCCCTGTTTGATCTTACAGACCGTAGTTATTGTTAATGCCGTTTTATGAAACTACAAATTTTTTTGTAATGTACTTACTCTTGTATAATTTGATTCAAATTAATCTTCCACTATCTACTTAAATAATAAAGAATTTTAAATCATTCGTTTATTTACTTTATATGTTTTTAAGTAGCAGGTTTAGATTCTACAAATTTATTGAGTCAAATTATTAGTGGAGGATACTTTAAATATGGTATTAATTAAAGTGCCTAAAATGGGTACAGTTAAAAATTTAGAAAGTAGATAAATAACAATTCCTAATATTAAAGTTGCACCTACTACGCTGCCAAAACCGCGAGCTGCTCCAATCAAAAAGTTATACCATAACAATTTCCATACATTATTGTATATTCTAATAGCTCTAAGCTTGTTTAAAGCCCACAATGCTTTTGTTAAATCTTTTAAAGTTTTATTCTTATATTTATTTTTTATTGTTTTTTCCATTTAATTTTATATTACATTTGTTATTTATTTTTGTCTATTGAATGATTTTTTTATTTATTGACAAAAAAGCAATACACAATATAATAGTATACTATAGGTATACGGCGGCTTTAAAAATAGGAAACCCTTCTAAAATTAAATTGTTTATAATATTATTTGATTACAGGGGTATTATACCTCTAATAAGTAATTTACAAATATTGTTTATTTTAAACAGTACGGTACTTTAAAAACCCGTAACACCTATCCGAGAGTATTTTTAAAGATTATTCTTATTTAACTTTTATTAAAATGAAATTATTTAAAGAGATTATAAGCATTTATAAATTATTGTTTCAGTTATTTTATTATTATATTTATGTACTTTTACAATTTTTTAAATATTATTTACTAAAACTCAATTTAAGGTTTTTTTATACTCTCTTAAAGAATCTTTTACTATTAAATCTTAAAAACTTAAAAATATTTTATTTTTCCTTGCTTAACAAAATTTTTACCTTTAAACTTAGTTTTGTTAAAAATTTAAGAGCTTTAATTTTAAAACCCTTACAAAAGTATAAAAAAACTCATAAAAATTTTTTAAAATTTAAAGTTAAATTTTACAAACGTTTAAAAAAGTTTTTTAAAAACTTAAGAAAATTAAAAAATAAGGAAAGGTTAAAAAGAAAGTCAAAAAAA
>CAYSYH010000018.1:0-13285 GCA_964435455.1 uncultured Candidatus Saccharibacteria bacterium
AAAAGAAGAAAGAATAATAATATATTTATTTTATCTACTCAATAATCTTTAATGTGACATATCCATTACTCATGTGATATACTATAGGGTGACTTATGTATTCGGTTTATACAATTAGAAAACCTTATATTATTGCAAAGACTGTTTTTGTACCTTCAAAGTTTTTACCGAAGGACTTACCTATAACT
Source organism: uncultured Candidatus Saccharibacteria bacterium (assembly GCA_964435455.1). GTDB lineage: Bacteria > Patescibacteriota > WWE3 > 2-01-FULL-39-13 > JAACPI01 > CAYSYH01. The sequence continues at coordinate 189 of CAYSYH010000018.1, forward strand.
ACTCCATTTACATTTCCTTTATACGACGAGAAGTATTTTTTGGCTTTTGACAAAAATGGCTGGTGGAACCCTTTGGGAGGTCATGTCGAAGAGGGGGAGGAAAAGATACAGAAGAAAAATATGGCCATATACAACATTACAATGAAAAGGATCTTTATAAGATTATCGAAAGATCGGGATGGAAAGTAGGCAGATCAAGCTTTATTTATCTACCAAAACGTTCAAAACTTAGATGGGAAGTAGTGCGTATCTTAGCATATCCTCTAAAATGGATTAACCTTAAATTTTTAGTGAGATTAGTAGGGGGTTTTAAAATCTATTACCTTACTTTGTACGAATAGCAAGAGTAGCTTAATCAATAAAGATTGTACTAAAGATCTTAAAATCCCATCAAAGGAATTATGAAAGCTTAGCATGTATAGGTTGGTGTTCCCGTGTTTAAGTAGATATAAGATAAAAAACAAACCTGTATCTGTTGTAGATAGAGTACAACCTTAATAATGTAATCCGATTAAGAGGCTGCCAAAAAAGTAAAAAACTATTGCCCTAATGAAATCCTACTTGAATGAAGCTCATTATATTGAAGACTCAGCTAATTATACTCTGGACTCGCTTTTAGCTGGAGCAATATGCCAAAATATAGACCAAAGTCCTATTACATACTTTAGCCTATACAAGGTGATAAATTTTAAACTGTTTTCTGGAAAAAACTAATACCATTGCTAAAAAGGATCTATCTTCTACAGGTATTTTAGGAAAACCACGATATTTGCTATTAAACTTTTAGATAATACAAATGGATTAAAAAGGAAAAAGAGATCGGAATAACACTAGAACTGGAGATGCTTTTTTATTTCTAGAAAATCTCCAGACTTAGACAGCCACCTAACTTCTTTTACAGCATCTTGTATAGTAAAAGTTTTGGCGTATCGCACCTTTACCTCTTGGTCATCTCGTTCGTTTGGTTTTAAAATTAGTTCACTAGATGATTCGTTGATTCTTACAAAAAACCTCGCTTGTATATATTTATCTACAACATCGTGGGTATTAGTATTAATGGTTTCTACTATAAAGTAACCAGACATCTTCATGTCATTTTTATAATTAGAGATATCCAACCCCGCTTCCTCTGCCACTTCTCGTATTGCTGTGTCAACAAGAGATTTGTCTTTGTTTTCTGTGTGTCCCGCTGTTATAGTCCATTTTTTGCCATTTTTAGAAACAAGTATTAATTTATTATCAGAGGTAAACACATAACAGCTCACTTGGGCTACTTTTATACCTTTATGTTTATTTTTAATTTTGTTTTCCTTAATCCAAGTTAGCTTATGCTCTGTATTCATATGTATTAAATAATATCAACAAAAATTTCACTTATCTATAGGAAATGTTATTTCTCAGGTTATATTTCTATTGCTAGTATTTATTTGTCAGTGATTTCATTATGGGATAGAGAATTAGAAGCTCTACAATTCAGAAAAGAAGGAAATCTGTCACAAAGGACTGTATCCTGAAGATGAGGAATTGTTAGAGATACATTGTAATACATATAACTATGAATATTTTATAAAAGGTACTGAACCAAAAAAATCATGCACACCAAAATCTATAGAAAAAATAAAAAAAGAACTTGATAAAAAAAAGGATAAAGAAAAGAAGAAAGAATAATAATATATTTATTTTATCTACTCAATAATCTTTAATGTTCTAGTAAAGTATACTTGTTTTGTATTGTATACCTTTTTATAAAATTCCTCGGGTGATATAGGCTTGAAACCAAAATTCAACTCTGATTTAGGGTTTACTGTAATTGGTATTAAAGTTACATAATATTCCATATTTTTATTTTCATACGCCGTTCCAGATATTCCCCTTTCTATTAAAAATTGCGCTAATTTTTGTTTTTTTTGCTTGTAATCTGGTGATTGTTTATTAAGTTCATATATTAAAATTTTATTTTTAATACCAAATTTGCTTCTTGCATATGTTAAGAGCTTATTTGGTTTAACAATATAAACAAATATTCCTATTAATAAAAAAGAAATTATTAGGGGGATAAGGTTAACCTTTTTGTTTTTATTAGACATTTTAATAAGGTTATTAATAATTTATTAACTTAATCTTACCAGAAAATAAAAATAATGTTAATAATTAAAATTTAAGCTATAATTTAATTAAGTTAATTTTTACCTGCCAATGCTAAAAACATTTTCTGTACCTTTAGATGTACCTTTTACAAAAAAAAGACTTTTTTTAAAAAGATATAAAAAATTTACTCTTAATGCTAATAAGGTAATTTTATTTGCAGGAGACCAAAGAGTAGAGCATTTAATTACTAGTTTTTATGGTAAAGATATTTATTATGGTGATTTATACCCTAAACATTATTTTGATATAGCTAGCCAATCTCCTATTAGTGCATTAGCTGTACAATATGGGCTATTAACACTTTATGGTGGAGATTATCCACAAGTTCCCTATGTAGTAAAAATGAATTCGATTTCTAAGCTTACAAAAAAAGGATATGGCTATGGTTTTAGTAAAAAATGGTTAAGTATACAAGAGGTTCATAATTTTCAAAAAAAATCAAAATTAAATATAGTTGGTATTGGTTATACGGTTTATTTAGGAATAAAGGAAGAATCCAAAATGTTATCAGAAGCTTCAAAATTAATACGTCAGGCTCACTTTTTAGGATATCCTTTTATTTTATGGATTTATCCAAAAGGCAAAGGTGTTAAAGATGAGCGTTCCTTTGTTAATATAGCTACTGCGTGTAGTATAGGTAATGCACTTGGTGCAGATTTTATAAAAATAAATGCGCCCAAAGAACCTTTACCTAATAGTGTAGAAAACTTATCTAATGCAGTTAAAGCTGCAGGAAAAACCAAAGTATTAGTTGCAGGTGGTAGTGCTATTACTTTTGATGATTTAATTAAAAGATCATATAAACAGGTATTTACAGGTGGAGCTACAGGTGTAGCCTTAGGTAGAAATATACATCAACGGAGTGTAACAGAGGCTTCAAAATTAATACACTCACTATACAAAGTTTTGGTGGATGGAGAAAATATTATACTTACTGATAAAAACAAAAAATCACAAACTTCTAGTATAATTTAAATACCCTCTTGAAACTCGTTTTTTAAAGGAGTATATTTAACCTATAAGTAATTTTAATTAAATTTATGTTTAGAGATTTACCTTTTATAGCTTTTGTAACATCTGTAATTACCTATGTAATAGAAATTTTGTTAGCTTTAAGGGTATTATTAAAAATGTTTGGGGCAAACCCTTTGGCTCCTTTTGTAGCTTGGGTTTACGAAACTACAAGACCTTTGCTTACTCCCTTTATTGGTATGTTTCCTTCACCTCGTGTAGAGACCTTTGTAATAGAATTTTCTGCGCTTTTTGCGTTAATTGTTTATTTATTGGCTGGTGAATTATTAATAACTTTTATTGCTTATATAGAAAATAATTTTTTATCACAAGTTCGCAAACCGCGTAAAAAATTAAAAGACTAACTATGTTTAAAAGAACCAAAAATAAAGGCTATGTCCTTACGGTTCTTGCTCTTTTTTATAATTTATTACCTTTTTATTCTTTATTTTTTTATACTACTCCTACTATTAAGGCTTCCGAAAATACTGGTCAAATAGTGGTAACAAAAGAATCAAATGATAAAACTGTTTCTACGTCCAAAGGTAGTGAGGAGGATGTTGATTCAGTTGATAAGAAAGATAAAAAAGAAAAAGTAGAAAAGAAGGAAAAAAATACTTCTAAAAAAAAGTCTACAGATGAAAGTAAGGAAGATAAAAAAAATGAGAAAATTAAAAAGCAAGTTTTAGATAAGGATGAATCTAAAAATAATAAAGATATTGATGATAATACTAAAATAGTTAAAAAAATAAAAAAAGAACCTAAAGAATCTTTACCTAAAAGGCAAATTTTAGATACTTCTACAAGCATTTCTTCTAAGTCTAAAGAAGTTGATTTGGATTTAAAGGATTCACCAAATATTAATAAATCTATATCTTCAAATAATGAGGATAAAGTTAAAGAAAAAAGCTACTCTAAAAATAAAGCTGAGGAAAAAAACGATAGCTTAGATTCTAGTAAAAATAAAAACCTAAATACTAAAAAAGAAGATGATAAGTACAATACATCCTCTAAGTTAAAGGTTAACACTATTAATTTAGTAAATACTGATAAACAAAAGCAAAACAAAGAACTTAATGAGGACGCTGTTTCTAACAAAAATGACGCTATTTGGGTTGAGAACTCCGATGGTTCCATAACAACAAGAGATTACGTAAAGGAGGGAGTTGAGTATACATATAAAGATACAAAAGTTAAGTTAGTTTTTTCAAAGATAACCAAAAAGGGGTATTTAACTATTAAACAAATTAAGCTCTCTAAAGAACAAGCTAAAGATTTAGATTTACAAACTGACACAGTTTACGATATTACATCTACAATGCCTAATGGTTCATTTAGGTACAATTTAACTCTGCCTATAAGTAAAAGTAAAGATGTAAAAGTGGTTTATGCCAAAGATATAAATGAGTTAGTAAAAGAAGATAACGCCAAAGAAGTACAAGAACCTATTAATAAAAATAGTGATACTATAACTATAAAAAACCTGAACCATTTTACCGTTTTTGCTGTTGTTATTAATCCCACACCCCCTCCATATTCAAACCTGCAAGGAGTAGTAGATGATAGTTCCACAGCTTATTCAGATACTGGTTCTTGGAATAATACTGTATCTTGTGCAGGTAATGCCTATAATAACACTGGGAGGTATGCTAATAACATAGGTGCCAACGAAGCAACTTGGGAATTTAAAGTACCTTATACTGGTTTTTATGATATAAGTTTTTCTTGGATAAAGCATGCTAATCAAGCAACTAATGCAAAATATACTATTTATAGTTTTAATGGTAGTACTTCGGTAAAAATAGTAAACCAAAAGGGTCCAAATTGTGAATGGTCTGATTTTGTTAGCCAAGGCATATTTAAATTTAAAAAGGGTATTACATATAAAGTTGTATTAACTAATGCTGGAGCAGATGGTAACGTTTTTGCTGATGCTATAAAAATAACAAGTGTAGGATCTCCCCAAAAGGTTTATGTAAATGATGATTGGAGCACTCACTCTATAGGAGATACATTTACAACATCTGGAGGTAAAAAGCTTTACTATGGTTATAATGCTTTTTCTTCTATACAAACTGCTTTAAATGCAGTTAAATCTGGTGGTAAAGTAGTTGTATTTGTGGGGACTTATAATGAATCATTAATAATTGATAAACCTGGTGTAACTTTAACCGGAAAGTCCAGAAATAATACTATAATTAGAGCTTCATCAAACACATATGGTGTATATATTACTGCAGATAACGTTACTATTAATAAGCTTAGTATAAAAGATGCCACACCAACAAACGACAATACATCTAGGTTTTTAGTAAAAGTTTCTCATGCTTCTGGCTTTAAATTATATAAGGTCAATATAGTTGGACAAGGCAAGAATTTTGGAAAAATTACAGGGTTAGATTTTAATAGTACTCCCAATGTAACTTTAAATGATGTGAAAGTTTCTAATTTTAGCAAAAATGGTATTGCTTTTACCGCACAATATAAACCATCTTCTCCTTTAACTAAGAATGTAACTATTAAAAACGTATTTGTGAATAATAATGGAGGCTCTCTTGGTTGGGCAGGAATTGCTTTTTATACTTATTCGGGGGCAAACAATGCTGCTAATATTACAAATGTATCTTTTTTAGGAGCTAACACACTTAAAAATAATGCAATGGGACTTTATGTTGAGGGTGATGTGGCCACTGCACAAACTGTAGGTACTGTAAGTTCGGCTAGCCCTTTAAATGTAGGCAATACATCTTTTGATAATAATGTTCTAGATATAGTTAATTACCAAAGCCAAGACATATTAGCTTTAACCGCATCTTTTAATGGAAAAACTGGGCAAAACATGACCTTTACAGAAAGAAAGTCTTTATCAGACACAAAACTTTATGATTACAGAGATAATAATTTATTAGGTAAAGTTATATTTTATACATTAGAAAAACCCACCTTACTAGCACCTGCTAATAATTCCTATCAAGATGGTGCAACTTTAGTTAGCCAATGGTCTTTAGTAAATGGAGCAACTAAATATTTATATAATAGTTACAATGATTCTAGCGCAAGTTCTTTAAGGTACAGTCATACTTATACAACAACATCAAAAACAGCCAATAATGTTAATGAAGCGGTTTTTTGGTGGCGGGTAAAAGCGCAAGATGACTTAGGTGAAGAAAGTCCATGGAGTGATTTGTGGAAAGTTACTATAGATAATACACCTCCTTTAATAAGCGGTCTTAGCCCATCGGATGGTTTAACTTTAGGCGGTACAACAAATCCTCCCGTACCTACGGAATTTGATATATCAGATAATTATGGAGGAAATTATTATGTAACTGTTAAAAATTCTTCTGCATCAACGGTTTATACGTCTAATGGTATTTACTTAGGGTCAGGTCATATTACAAATGGTACATGGGATTTTACCTCTGTTTCTGACGGTACATATACATATGAAGTTTATGCTGTAGATAATGCCGGACATACTAGTAACACAGTAATAAATACTGTAAAGGTAGATAACACACCTCCTACAACAAGCATTACCAATATTAATGACAATTCTTATTTTAGGCAAAGTACTATAATTTTAGAGGGGACTACTACAGATGCAACCTCTGCTGTATTTGGTGTAAATATTTATTGGGCTACTTATAATTCTTCTACAAACCAATGTGGTAGTTATACCAAATTTAATACATTTATAGGTCTTCCAACAATTTTATACTTTCCAATGCCTGGAGACGACCCCCAAAAGTTTAATTGGTCTTATAATATTGATTTTAATTCAATTGGAGGCCAAGGCAGTTATTGTTTTAAAGCTGCTGGGCAAGATTTATTAGGTAATTTAGAATCTTCGGCTATTGTAAAAAATGTTGTTTATGATGTAACTCCCCCTGTAGTAACTTGGGTTAATCCTACTAATGGAGCTGGTCCTTTAACGGGTACAGTTACTTTACAAGCAAACTGTGATGGTACTTTGGGTGATTGTGACTATGTAAACTTTTGGTGGTATAAATTAGGTGAATCTGCAGATCCTTCCACTAAAAGATATCATTATGTACATACTAATGGAACTTCATTTATTTGGGATTTAAATTCCTCTGCACCGCAATTAGCAGATAATTCAATAGGTACTAAATTAGATGGTACATATATTTTAAGAGCCGCTGCTAAAGATTTAGCAGGTAATTACTCACAAAGTGAAATACAAGTTACGTTTGATAACACTGCACCTAGTAAGCCGGAAAATGTGAGAATATATAAGGGACATAGTTTACCCCTCTCCAATGAAAATTTACTAGGGTGCAATTCTTACACTAATACACCACAAATTACTATTGCATGGGATCAAAATCCCGAAGCTGATATAGATTATTACTGGTTTGGCACAAAGTTTAATTCAAAGCACGCTCAAGTAAACTATCCTCAAAATTATTATTTAGCAAATATGACTCCAGGAAATAATCCATATTACTATACAGTAATAGCGGTAGACAATGTTGGGTTAGAAAGTCCTATTTCTGATCAATGTAGTTTAATATTAGACCAAACAAATCCTGTTGTAAGTATAACTTCGCCTACAAGCACTTTGTTAAGTGGTACTGTAGATGTTAGAGGCACCGTGACAGATAATTATCCAGATCATTATTGGGCTGTTGTACAAAATTCAAGTGGATCTACTGTATCCGGACCTGGAGTAGTGTATAACAACACATCATTTACTGATGAATTATTGTTTAATTGGGATACAACAGAAGTTCCCGATGGAGATTATACTATTAAGCTTGAAGCAAGAGACAAAGCTGGAAACAAAAATTCACAATCTGTAGAGTGGTTAGAAGTAACAGTAGACAATACTGCACCAAGTTCTACTATAACAAATCCTTCAAATAGTGGTTCGGGTAGTACTGTAGTAACTAATAATTGGGATGGTTCAATATTAGGAACAGCTACCGACGCAACATCTAGTGTTTCTGAGGTATTAATATCTATACAAAGATCTAGTGATAGTAAATTTTGGAATGGTAGCTCCTGGGTAAATGGCGATGAACAAACCGTAAGGGTATCTGCAACTGGAACCAATGTATGGAGTTACAATTTACCATCTTCTCAACTTTTAGACGATATTTATACAATAAAATCCCACGCAATAGATGCTGTAGGGAATGTAGAGAATACATACACTTTACAAGTGGTTTACGATATTACAATACCTCAGGTAAGTTTGACTATAAGTCCAAGTTCGCCAAATGGAGAAAATGGATGGTATGTTACTCAACCTAGCATAACCTTAAAGGCTAATGATAATTATCAAGTTGATTATATCCAGTATCAGTTTGATTCCACAAGTGGTTCTTGGCTTACTTATTCTTCTGCTGTTACAGTATCTGATGGATCTAAAAAATTTTATTATAGAGCAGTTGATAAAGCTGGGAACATAAGCGATATTGGATTAAAAAATGTTAAAGTAGATACTGTTGCGCCCAATAGGGTAGGGAAGCTAGAAATTTTTTATAATAAGGATGATAAAGAAGTAAAGCTAAAGTGGAAAAATGAAGATTCCGATATATATAAAGTTTATATATATAAAGGAACAAATGAAAATTTTGATGTAAATAATGATACTTTAAAAACTATAAATACTAAAAGTGATGAGGACCATAAAGATACCGATGTTAAACTAGGCAAGGAGTATTTTTATAAGCTAGTAACCAAAGATGAAGCAGGAAACTTTGGAAAGGTTAAACTAATATCCATAAAATTACCTAAAGAAGAAGGTGAGGAAGCTGTTTTAGGTGTTGCTACCAATGTAGAACAAGCACCTATTACATTAAGGGGTGCTGTGTTAGGTGCCAATACACAATCTTCAGCTACTACAAAAAGCCCTACTGGGGAGTCTAACAAGTCTAAATTGTCTAAAAATAACAATGAGAAAGAGGGTAAAGTACTAGGTATAAAAAAAGGGCAAAAGAAAAGTAATTTCTTAAATATATGTGACTCATTATTGTGGCTATGGATTTTATTAGCTCAAGTAATTTTGCTAACAATATTGGTTTTTTTCTTAAAAGGTAATAAATTATTTTTTATAATAACTGTAATTTTATTAAGTGCTTTATCTTACTATTTATTAGGAATTAAAGCCTGTACTCAGTGGCAAAAGGCTTTGAGTGTTTTGTTAGGATTATTATCGTTATTTTTGATTTATATTAAAGATTCATTAACTAGTAAAAATTATTAAAAAAATAATTTACTAATTTTTATCACCCTATTGACTTAATTGATAATTTTTGATGTAATTTAAAAGGTGGAACGGCACGCGTTGCCCTGCGACAGTGGGCTCGTCATAGTAATTTTTACTGTGGCGGCCGTTCCACCTCTTATAAATATCTGCTTTTAAAAAACTCCAATATAAGTTAAAGTTATACTAAATATTCTGCCTATGTCTTGTTTAAATAACACAAAATCCAAAATTGCCTACTTTTCTTTAGAGATACTCTTAAATACAAATATTCCTAATTATGCAGGTGGTTTGGGGGTACTAGCTGGGGATATTTTGCGCTCTGCAAGTGAAAAATTAATTCCTATGTTAGGGGTAAGCTTAATTTATTGGGGAGATACCTATAATCAAAAAATAAATTCAGATGGAACTCAAACCTTTTATTATCATAGCTGGAGTAAGCAAGATCAGCTTATTAGATTACCACATAAAATTATCTTAAATGTAAAAGGATCGGATATAACTGTGGGCTGTTGGCGTTACGATATTGTAAATTTAAAAGGCAATTTTATAATTCCTGTTTATTTATTAGATACACAGTTTCCGCAAAACCCACAATGGGCGCAAGATATTACTAAATATTTATATAGTTCTAATCCCGAAATTAGAATAATGCAGGAATATCTTTTAGGTTTTGGAGGAAAGAAAATGTTAGAAAAGTTAGGTGAAAATAAAGTAAAAAATTATATATTAAACGAAGGGCATTGTGCTTTTGTTCCTTTGTCACTTTTACCTAACTACAATTATAACGACGAAGAAGTTAAAAAAAGGTGCCTTTTTATAACTCATACCCCTGTTGCTGCCGGGCACGATTATTTTAATTACGATCAAGTCTATCAAATTGTTGGAGAAAAAAACATACCTTGGCACATTAAAAAAATAGCTGGGCAGGATTTATTTAGTACAACGTTTTTAGCAAAAAGTTTAAGCTGCAAAACGTTAGCCGTATCTAAAAAACATCAGCAAGTTACAAAACATCTTTTAAATTCCAATGATATTGACCACGTAACTAACGGTATTTGCCTTAAAAATTGGATACACCCTTATTTACAAGATTTTTATACTTCTAAATTAGGGGATTGGGTTTCAAACCCTAAGTTACTACAACAAGCTGTTAAAAGAATAGATTCTAATTCATTATATTATTATCATTTACAAGCTAAAAAAGAACTAATATCTTATGTTAATCAGCATCTCATTGCATTTGTTGGAGAACCTAACATACCAAAAGAGGCCTATTTTAATTTAGAAACTTTAACTCTTTCTCTTGCTCGTAGGCCGGTAGCTTATAAAAGGCCATTATTGCTGTATAAAGATTTAGAAAGGTTAGCAAATATTGGAAAAAATAAATTACAAATAATACAATGTGGAAAGTCTTATCCCAATGACTTTGTAAGTCAAAATATAGTAAAAAGTGTGGTAGATTTTGCTAAAAAACTAAAATATTCTTTAAGAATTGTCTATTTAGAGGATTACTCTCCAAAAATTGCTAAAATGTTAGTTGCTGGAACAGATTTATGGTTAAATACTCCTACAAAACCTTTAGAGGCATCAGGAACTAGTGGAATGAAGGCCGCAGTAAATGGTGCTTTAAACTTTTCTGTTTTAGATGGGTGGTGGATAGAAGCCGTAGAATTTGCTCCTTTATCTGGGTTTTCTATAGGAGAATATTATAGCGGTGTAGAACAGGTGGATACATATAATCAGGATGCTGATTCTTTGTATAATACTTTGGAGAAACAAGTAATTCCCTTGTACTATGGTAATAAAAAGGAATGGATAAATAGGATGAAACACGCTATTACTTTAGGGGCATACTTTAATACTCAGAGGGTTTTAGAAGATTATATGAAGTTTTTATGTATTTAGTTATTTATACTTTATTATTTCAAATAGTCTATATTCCTTGCTAAAAGAGTATTCTTTTTGTTTTACACCAACTTTATCAATTTTTACAATCCTATGATTATCCGCATCGGAAATATAAATATTATTTTTATTTACAGCTATGCTTTGTATCCATGAATAGTCGCCAAATATAGTATAAAGTTCGTTAAAATTTTTATCTGTAACAATTAACCTGTTATTGCTTGTATCTACAATAATATTTTTATTTTTAGCTAAAGAATGAAAGCCATGAGGATGCCCTAGATTACCTTTTATTGTTCTTATTTTTTTATTTTTTATGTTTATCTCTACTAGCTCTCCAGTATGAAACAACGTTGCAAGTATATTATTTTTATCTTTAAATTTAGCAAAATTTACATGTGTAGTGTGTGTTAAACTTGGATATATTATTTTATTATGGTTCAACTTCCAATTTATTAATCGTCTTTTTCCTAGCTGGTCTAACTTATATTTATCATTATCAACAAAACAGAACTTCCATAATGTTTTACCCTTATTGTTTACTTCAATTATAGTATCTAAGGCCGTACTTGTTATCAAAAAACCTCTTTTTGTTTTTACAATACTGTGCGGTTTGCATAACAGGGGGTTTTTTATTTTCCCCACTATTTCTAAAGTTTTCTTATCCAATATATAAACAATTCCTTTATTTATACTATTGACAAATACTTTGCTCTTATAAATTACCATTCCTGATGGGGAATTTAGTTTTCTTTCTTTAATAATTTTACCGGTATTAGTATCCAATATAATAACCATCCCTTCCATATTCCCTTTAAAAGGTACATTACTACCTCTTTTTCCTTTCTTTCTTAATAACACTGAGTGTTTTTGCCAATGCTTTTTTAATTGACTAAAGTTAGTAGTAAGTATTGATATTAATAATTTCATATGTAAATTTTGGTGGTATTTTAGTTTAAGTATTATGCTAGTTCTAATATATCTCCTATTTTAATACCTAATTTTTTATAAGTGTTTAGTTCTCTTACTATTCCTATTTCTAGTATATTTGTAAGAGAACTTCCCTTGTATACACATAGTGTGCCTTTTTTTAGATCTTTCATTGATTTAGTATATTGTGCTTGTGCTATTAATTTGCCTTTTTTGTAAATTTTAACGTGCCTTTTTTTCCTTAATGCATCTACCTTTCCTACAAACTTTATAACACCAAAATTATCTATATGTACTACAGTTCCATTTTTTATATTTAAATACTTAATCCTCTCCATAGGAAATTTATTTGCTGCTATTTTTTCTAATGGATAGCCTGCAGATATTTTTGCAGCAATTGGTGCGTGTATATATTTGCCTCCAAAAGATATAAATTCTTTCCCTTTTAAGTTCTTTTTTTCTGATTCATAAATTCTTTTAATACCAAAATCTCTAAATGCCCAGCTCATAACTCCTGTATTAGCACTTATAAATTTGACGCCATTTTTTAGTTTCCCAATAATTCTAGCTCTTGATTTCCTATTGGTTTTTAAAGGATTTAGTATTATTAAGATAATTAGATTTTCTGGCTTATATATTTCTAGCATTAATCTTGTTAAAAAAGATCCATTTATTATTGAAAACTCTTTTACAAAAACAGGAGGTTCAATATTTACGTTATCAACTTCTAGCCATTTTTATTGGCTGGGGTGTAGGGACTCGAACCCCAACTACTGGGACCAAAACCCAGCGTCCTACCATTAGACGACACCCCAAAGTATTTACTACTTGCCATATTTTACTAAAAGTTTATAAACTAGTATAC
>CAYSYH010000019.1:0-12957 GCA_964435455.1 uncultured Candidatus Saccharibacteria bacterium
TATCTGATTTATTTATTAAATCTAAATAGGGTTTACCTATATTTCCTGCCAAATGTATATCATATCCAGATTTTTTTAAAATTTTATATATTAAAGTAGAAGTTGTTCCCTTTCCTTTTGTTCCCGTAACACCTATTATTTTTCCTGGAAATCTTTCAAAAAAAAGCTTTATTGCACTACTAATTATAACTCCTTGTTTTTCTGCTTGCCTTATTTTAGGTTTGTATCGATATACCCCGGGAGATCGAAAAATTGTAAAATATTTATTTATTTTAGATAACCATTTTTTACCTAGAATAAGATTTATTTTTTTCTCATCTATATCTGTTAGTTCTAAATCTTTTTTTTCTTTTATATCATGTGCCCATACTTCAGCCCCTTCTGCAAGCATTGTTTTAACTAAACTCTTGCCCTCCAAGCCCAATCCTAAAATAGCTATCTTTTTATTTTTATATTTTTTGTACATGACTCAATTTAAATATTTTTTTACGCAATGCTTCTAAAACAGCTTCTTTATCACTCCAATAATATTCTATTCCGTTGTAGTTCATAGATCTTTCATGTCCTTTACCCAGTACAAATATTACGTCCCCTTTTTTTGCAATTCTGTTTATTGCATAAAAAATAGCCTTTCCTCTGTCCTCTATTGTAAGAAAAACGTTGCCTTTCTGTTTATTATTTTTTTTCCCTAAATTTTTTAAATTTATTTTTTTAACATTAGATTTTAGTACAGCATTTTCCATAACAGATAGTATATCTGAAACTTTTTCTCTTCTAGGATCTTCTGCTGTAAATATGGATACTTGCGCATATTTTGTAGCTATTTTAGGCATATATATTCTTTTTGTTGTATCCCTTTCCCCTGCGCACCCAAATATGCATATTAATCTGCTATCTTTTTTTAAAAGTTTTTTTGCCGAAATTAAAAGTTTTTTTAAAGAACTTGGAGTGTGTGCAAAATCTATAAAAATTCTAAATCCTTTATCATTTTTTATCTCTTCTGCCCTTCCTTTTGGTAATCTAAATGTTTCGGTAGCTTTTTTGAGGGTTTTTTTATTAACTTTTAGATGATGTGCTACAGCGGTGCTCGCAAGAACATTTGCGATATTATATTCGCCAAAAATAGGTGATTTTGCTTTATATTTTTTTCCTAAATGCTTTATTTCAAATTCTATAATTAAATCTTTTGTTGATAACAATTTTGCAAAAAAATCGCTTTTGGAATCTTTTAATGAATATGTGTATAATTTAACATCTTGTTTTATTTGAGACTTAACTAAATTAAAATTTCTATCATCTTTATTTAATACTACAAGTTTTAATTCTTTTCTCTTAAACAATTTTAATTTCGTATTTACATAGTTTTTAAAGTTTTTATGATAATCTAAGTGTTCTTTTGTGATATTTGTTAATATCGCCCCATAAAATTTAATACCCTCAACTCTTTTTTGGTCTAATCCGTGAGATGTTACTTCTAGTATAGCTATTTCATAATTTTTTTTTACCATTTCCTTCAAAAGAAAGTTGAGTGCTAATGGTCCCGGAGTTGTTGTATGTAGCCCTGTTTCGTAGATTTCCCGTCCTATTTTTGCGGAAACTGTGGATATGGATCCCACTTTATAACCCTGTTTTTCTAAAATATGGTGAAGCATGGTGGTAGTTGTGGTTTTTCCGTCTGTTCCTGTAACCCCAATGACCTTTAATTTTTCTGATGGGTATCCATAAAAGGCTGAAGCTGCAATTCCTAAGGCTTTTCTTGAATCCGACACTTTTACATATGTTATATTTTCTCCCCACTCTTTATTAAATTCCATTTCTCCTATAATGGCACGGGCTCTTTTTTTTATAGCCTGCTTTATATATTTGTGTCCATCCACAGTTAATCCCTTAATTGCAATAAACAAACTTCCTTTTTTTACTTTCTGTGAATTATCTGTAATATTAGTAATAGTTACTTCTTTACCATATATTTCATAATTCTCTATTCTTTCCAAAAGTTTTGATAGTTTCATTTTTATACCTAATTTTAAATATTTTTTTAGCAAATATACTATAGCATATGAGTTATATGTGTAAACGTTTAAATATACTTATATTTAATTTTTAACATTTCAAATAAATGTCTAAATTTACACGGTGTAATGTGTTGCTATACTTGTTATAATTATTGTATGCTTAAGTTACCAAGTAAGGAAATTCGCAAACGTTTTATAGATTTTTTTGTAAAGCACGACCATACAGAGATCAAATCCAGCCCTTTGGTTTTAGAAAATCACCCATCTTTGCTGTTTGTAAATTCTGGTATGGTTCAACTAACTCCTTATTTTTTAGGAGAAAGGGATCCTATAAGAGATTTTGGGAACAATAAATTGGTGGATACCCAAAAATGTATACGTACTGTTGATTTAGATATTATAGGTAAAAGTAAGTATCATCATACTTTTTTTGAAATGTTGGGTAGCTGGTCTATTGGTGCTTACGGAAAAAAAGAAGCAGTAGAGTATGCCTTTGACTTGCTTACTAATAAGAGTTATGGTTTTGGATTAGATCCAAATAGATTTATACCTACCGTATTTGGAGGGAGTGATGAAGCTCCCGCAGATATAGAAACCATAAAGGCTTGGGAATCCTTAGGTATAAAAAAAATTAGTAAACTCCCTGCTAGTGAAAATTGGTGGGCACCAGGAGGATTAAAAGGCCCTGGCCCTTGTGGGCCTTGTACTGAGGTATTGTACGATAGAGGTCCAGAATTTGGACCTGAGGAGGATACTCCAGGCTTGACGTCAAATCCTAGATATTTAGAAATATGGAACGCAGGTGTTTTTATGCAATATAACCGTCCTAAACATGGTGCTAAACTAGAAGAGCTTCCTATTTTGAGTGTTGATACGGGAGCGGGATTAGAAAGAATATCTACACTTTTGCAAAGGGTGGATAGTAATTATGATACAGATTTATTCAAACCTATAATTGAAAATATAGTTGATTATTCTAAAAAAGATTTGAAAAACCCTAGTTCTAAAGAAAGAGAATCTTTATGGAGAAGCGCAGACCATATAAAAGCTTCTTCTTTTATAGCTGTAGAAGGTGTTGTTCCTTCTAATAAAGATCAAGGGTATGTTTTAAGAAGATTATTGAGAAAAATATTCACTGATTTTTATTGGGTATTAGATATAAATCCAAGGAGTGCCGTTAGCACTATAAATAGTGTTATAGATATTTACAAAGATATTTTTCCCGAAATAGATCAATATAAATTAATATCAAAAGTTTATTTAGATGAGTTACATATTTATGAACAAATGCAAAAGAATGCAGATAAATTTATTGTTTCCAATTATGTCAAAAAGGGCAAAAAAATTATTGATAGGCCCTTCGATATTTATCAGTCTGCTGGGGCTAGCCAATATTTAATAAAAAATCTGGCTGATAAATACTCTTTGAAAGTTAATTTTTCCTCTTTTTCCAAAGATATTAAAAAGCACCAAGAATTATCAAGAAAAAATGCTACAAAAAGTTTTAAGGGAGGTTTATCGGGCACTAGCTATAAGGAAATAAAATATCATACTGCTACTCACCTTTTACACCAAGCTTTAAGGGAAGTATTAGGTACTAGTGTAAGACAAATGGGTAGTAATATAAATCCTTCTAGATTGCGGTTTGATTTTTCTTACCCTAGAAAAGTAGAAAATAAGGATTTGAAAAAGATTGAAGATATCGTAAATAAAAAAATTAAAGAAGCATTGCCTGTTAAAAAAGTAGAAATGCCTTTATCGGAAGCTAAAAAAACAGGGGCGTTACATTTTTTTAGGGACAAATATGGAGATATTGTAACTATTTATTATATAGGAAATTCTTTGGATTCTGCATGGAGTAAAGAGTTTTGTGGAGGACCTCACGTAAAAAATACTTCTGAATTAGGTAAATTTAGTATAATAAAAGAAGAGAGTGTATCTAGAGGAGTACGAAGAATAAAAGCTATTTTAAAAGAATAAGTTAAATAATTAAATATCTATGAATCTGCCTTTTTTAAAAAATAAGCTATCATCTAAAAACCCTGAATTCCCTAGTAAAATCAATTTAGCAATACAGTTAAAAAGCAATGGCTTGTATGGTATTGTTTATACCTTTGATGGAAAAAACATGGATATTTTAGGGGTGGATAAAGTGCTTTGTCCAAATAATTTAATTAATTCTTTTGATGAAGGAGAACTTAAGAAAGAACAATATCTGTTACAACAATTAAAAGATAAAGTTTCTGCTTTTTCTTCGTCTTCCTTTAAAAAACCTGTAGTAGGAATACCTTTAAATAATACAATAAGTAAGCTGATTTCTATTAGATACAAACGTAAAAACCCTAAAAAAAAGATTACAAAAAAAGAGATATCTAATATATTGCAGAATACTTTAAAGAAGGCCGACATTGAACTTAACGAAGATTTTAAGGATATTTACGAGGACTCATATGCTCATTTAGAGATTGTTCAATACACAATAGCTTTTACTAAAATCGACGGTTATATAACCACAGACTTGCATAATCAACGAGGGTCTGTTATAGAAATTTCTATATATGTGACCTACGCACCTTCATCTTATTTAAAAAATATTGTTGACTATTTCTCTTTAGCTAATTTTAAACCTCAAGCTTTGACAACTTCTGTTTATTCTTTATCAAAATATTTTAATTATTTAAATCCAAAAGAAGATAATTATATCTTAGTTGATTTAGGAGCTTTTACTACTGAAATTGGTATAATTTTTGGTAAAGAACTAATTGCTACTACTTATTTTAATATAGGTTATAAGGATTTTTTTATTTATGCTTCTGAAATTATGGGAATTAATCCAAAAGAATTACTTTCTTCCAAAGAATTATTAGATAAGTCTAAATCTATATTACGAGATATACAAGATTTTTGGGCTTTATATTTTTCTAGTAAGCTCTCTTCTTTAAAAGGTATTAAAGTTTTTCCTAGTAATATTTATTTTGTTGGTAATAACCAAAGTAAAATATCAACGGAGTCTTTTTTTACTAGTTTGGAATCTTTAAGTTTTAAAGGAACTCCTACATTAAAAACTATTGATCTTGGTTTGGAAAACGTTTTACAAAAAGATTTAATAGAAACTAACTATAATTCTAAGAAGTTTTTAGGAGTTTTATCTTTAGCATATTTAAGTAAAAACTTATTTAATAAATGAACACTATAATAAAAGTTACTAAAAACTATAATTTGGGAGAAGTACTTGCCTTAATAAAAAAAGCGGATACTTCCGTAGTAAAATTACATATTTTAGAAAACTCCAATTTTTTACGGGATATCGATAATATGAAAATTGTTCGGGCTTATGCGTCTTATTTAGGCAAAGATATAGATATTATAGCTAATAAAAATTTAGAGAAAGTTGGGTTTACTTTAGGTCAGGATATAACAAAAGTTGAGTCTTTAAATAGTGAGAAACCTTTAAAAAAATCTTTAAAAAAGCCTAAATTTAATATGCTAATTAACGTTTTTAAATTTAAGAAGTTGCAAAAAGGCTCACCTAGTACATCCATTAAAAAAATGCATATACATAAAAGTGTTTTTATGTATGTATTATCTTTCTTTTTATTTCTATTTATTATTCTTGGTAGTTTGGGTTGGTTCTTATATATGAATATACCCAAAGCTAAGGTTACTATAAAACAAAAATCCGAGATATTTTCTACGGTAGAGAGTGTTTTAGTAACCTTGCCTGATTTACAAGTAGATAAGGAGCCCTCAGATTTATTGATTTTACAATCAGGCAATGTTGTAAAAAAAGAAATCTCAGGTGATATGGTGGGGCCTGCTACCGGAGAAAAAGAAATAGGCAAATATGCTAAAGGTAAATTAAAAATATTCAATAAAACAGATAACGAGCGCCCTGTGAAAAAGGGTGATAAAGTAGAACTTACAGTAAAAGATGGAGATACTAAAGAGAAGTTTATATTTATAGTTCAGGAAAGTGTGGATGTTCCTAAAAAATCTACTCAAGAAATTAAAGATGATTCTGGAGAAACAAAAAAAGCAGATGTATTTGGAGAAAAAACGGTCCAAATAAAAGCTGAAAATGTGGGTATGCAATATAATCTAGATAAAGGAGATGTATCTTCTATTTTATTTACAGACAAAGATAATGATAATTTTATACTAGAGTTAGATGGTGATATAAATGGAGGAACTTCTAAAAAAGTTACGGTAGTTACATCAAAGGATTTAGAAGACTTAGAGGATAAACTTTTTAAAAAGTTAAAAAAAGAGTTATTTGACTCTTTAAAATCTGATGTTTCGGAGGATACTGAATTATTAGAAGGAGCTGTTTCTTACAATATAAATTCTAAACAGTTTGATAAGAAAGAGGGGGAAGAAGGTGGGGAAATAAAACTTACCATGACTGTAAAAGGACTCGCCTTAGTTTTTTTAAGAAAAGACCTAAAAAATTTACTTTCGAATAAAATAGAAGCTTTAATACCTGAGAGTTTTTATTTAGCTGAAGACTCAGATACAATTAGTATTACTAATAATGTTAAAGATTTAGTTACTGATAGTAAGGGTACTCCCATAAAAATGATTATAAACAGTAAGATTCAAAGTTTTATCAAGCCTAATCTAGAAGTAAATGCTATCAAAAAAGAAATCTCTGGAAGGACTATAGAATACGCCGACAGATATATTAAAAATTTAAGGAATGTTAACGGAGTAGTTATAGAAGTCACTCCCGACATTCCTTTTTTGTATAAAAAATTACCTAGAAAGTTGGATAATATAGAGGTGTATATTGAGTCTACAGAATAATTTGTTAAGCTAAATTTTATATGCGTTTATTAGGTATAGATTATGGGCTAAAAAACACTGGGTTGGCTTTAGGTGTATCGGGTGGAGCAACATTACCTTTAAAAAGTATAAGGACTTCTGATGTAAAAACTATTATTAAAGAAGTTAAAGAAATTTGTAGTCAAGAACATATTGACAAAATAATTGTAGGGATTCCTGAGTATTATAAGAAAGCACAGAAGAAATACACCTTATCATTTGTTAAAGAGTTAAAAAGAAATATTAAAAACATCCCTGTAGTTTTAATAAATGAATACGGCACATCCAAAGAAGCTTTTGACGAGGAATTCATAAAATTCTCAAAAATAAAAAAGACAAAAAAAATACTACACTCTAGAAGTGCAGAAAAGATAATTGAGAATTATTTGGCTTATCTTGGAGAAGATACCTTAGATAAATAAATATCTAATAGGTTTTTAGTATCGTAGAACCTATTAGAGCTTCCTAAAGCTATTATTATTACTTTTTTATTTTGATTGTTATATCCGTATATTAAACATTCTTTAGCTTTGGTGGTATATCCTGTTTTATACCCTACTGTGCCTGGTATTTTGTGCAAAAGCTCGTTTGTGTTTAATATGTAGTAAACAGAATTAGAATTTAAAGATTTTAATGTATAATCTCGGGTACCTGAAATAATTTTAAGTGTTTCTACCTTTTTATAATGGTTAATCAATTTTAATAAATCTAATGCAGTTGAATAATGATTTGGATGATCTAGCCCTATTGGGTTAACAAAATTTGTATTATTCATATTTAAACTTTTTGCTAGGTTGTTCATATCTTTAATAAATACACTCATTCCCCCAGGATAATTTTGATATAATACACAAGCTGCGTCACTGGCGCTTCTTAACAATAGTCCATATAACAAATCTTCAACATAAAAACGTTCGTTTAGCTTTAAACCCACATTATTACCTTCAAGGCCAATGCATTTTTGTGGCACCGTTAATTGCAAATCTAAAGGGAATTTTTCAATACTTACTAATGCTGTAGCTAATTTGGTTAAACTTGCTATTGGCATTTTTTTATTTATATTTTTTCCTCCAACAATTTCTTTACTAGATTCATCAAATACTAAATAGCTTTGTGCTGTAAAGGAAGTATCTACAGGTAGGGGATTTATAATTTCGTTATTTTTATCTCCCTCTGTAGTTTTGTTTATTCTTTCTTCTTTTAGACTTTTTTGTGAATTATTTTTTGATGTATTATTTTTGCTGTTTTGAATATTATAATTATTTAATAGGTAAGAAAGAAGTATGAGTAAAATACCCAAAAATGTTAGCAGATTGTTTAGGCTAACATCAATTATTTTTTTAGATTCATCGTGAGCAGAAGATTTTTTCATATATTTTATTTATTTTCTACTATTTTTATTCCTAATTCGTTTAGTAATTTTTTGTCTACGCTAGAGGGGGCATCCATTACTGCAGTTTTTCCGCTGCCTGTCATAGGAAATGGAATTACTTCTTTTAATGATTCTTCCCCACTTATAAGCATTGCTATTCTATCTAGCCCAAAAGCTATGCCCCCATGTGGGGGTGTCCCCAACTCAAAGGCTTCAAGCATATGTCCTATTTGTTTTTTTATCTCTTTATTTGAATACCCCATTATTTTAAACGTTGCCATCAAAACTTCTTTTTTATGGGCTCTCACACTTCCTCCGCCAACTTCGTACCCATTACATACTAGATCATATTGATAAGCCTTTATTTTATCAATATTTTTTCTGTTTAATAGCCAATCTAAATGTTCTTCCTTAGGTTGGCTAAATGGGTTATGTGTAAAAGTCCACCCACTTTTTCCATCTAAAACTTCTGCTTTATCTTTTTTATCTACTTTTTTAAAAAAAGGAAAATCCACTACCCAAGCAAAAGCCAATATGCCTTCTTCTTTTTCTTTTTTTGTTCGTAAGTCAAATTTATCTTCTCCAAATTTTTTTATAGCCTCCTCGTATGTAAATATTGGGAATTTTTGAGATTTTAGTTTAATATTCAATTTTTTTAAGGCGCGTGTAATGATCTCTTCGGATGTTTTCATTATATCTTTTTGGTTTACAAAGCTCATTTCTATATCTACTTGAGTAAATTCAAACCCTCTGTCTGCCCTTAAATCTTCATCTCTAATGCATCTAGCTACTTGAAAGTATTTTTCTATTCCTGCTGACATTAATAGTTGTTTATATTGCTGAGGGCTTTGTGGTAAAGCATAAAATTTACCTTTGTGTTGTCTAGAAGGTACTATAAAATCTCTTGCTCCCTCCTTTGTAGATTTTGTTAACATTGGAGTTTCTACTTCTACAAAATCTTTATTTATTAACTCGTTTCTTATAGCATTAGTTAAGCGTGACCTTAGTAGCATATTTTTATGCATTCTGTTTCTTCTTAAGTCTATATATCTATATTTTAATCTTTTTTCTTCATCTATATCATACCCATCGTTATCTATAGGTATAGGTAGCTCCTTAGATATATTTAATATTTTTAAATCTTCTAAATCTACTTCGATTTTTCCTGTAGGTATGTTTTTATTTATTTGATTAGGCGCTCTCTTTTTTATAACCCCTTTTACTTTTAGTACATATTCATTACCTAGTTTTTTAATTATGTTATATTTTTTCCCGTAAAAAACTATTTGAATTATTCCAGAAGTATCTCTTAAATCTACGAATCCTACTTTTCCGTGATCTCTAATACTGTTAACCCACCCATATAAAGTTATTTTTTCTCCCAAATTATTAATTGTATCCTTAATTAAGGTTCTATTATTTGTCATAGTTTAAATATATTATTTTGTTACATCTTTTTTACATCTTTAATCTTTATTTGTAAATAGTTATTTCCATTCCAATAATTTCTATCTAATGAATATAATATTTTTACTAGCATACCCTTTTGTAGTGTTGGTGAATGCTCTTTTCCATTAAAGTATATTGTTGGTGTTCTGATTTCATTAAAAATTATTTTTAAATGTTTTTTTTCCTTTCCCAGATTATGTATTTCCTTTATACTCAGATTTTTAGTGACAAACAAAGGTTCTGGATTACCATTACCAAATGGTTCTAATTTTTTTATTAATTCTAAAATATCATATTTAATCAAATTTTCTGGTAATTCCATGTCATACTCAATACTGGGTTTTAGCAGACTTTTAGGTATTTGTTTTTTAGCTATTTTCAGTATTTGCTTTTGAAATTTTAAAAAGTTTTTTTTCAAAATTGTAAACCCTGCAGCTTGGGTATGCCCTCCAAAGCTTTCAAGCAGATGTTTTTGTGTTTCTAATATATTTACAATGTTGACTCCCGGTATCGATCTACAAGATCCTTTACCTATGTTTCCTTCCCAAGCTATACATATTGTAGGCTTAAAAAAATGTTGCCGTAGTTTCGAACTTATTAATCCTATTATACCCTCATGAAATTCCTCAGAATGGGCTATTATGACTTTATCATTATTATTAAGTCCTGGATATTTCTTATTAGATACACCTATTAATGCTTCTTGAAACATTGTGTTTGTATTTTTTCTTCTTAATGAATTAATTTTCTCTATTTCATAAGAAAGTTTATTAATATTTTCAAATTTATCTTCTAGTAATAATTCTAAAGATTTTTTTGGTGAACTTATTCTTCCTGTAGCGTTTATTCTTGGTCCTATTATCCAACCTAATTCAAAAGTATTAATTAATCCTTCTTTTTTAAGTAATGCTTTAATATTTGGTCTTGTTTTTTTATTAAAGACCTCCAGACCTTTTTTTGTTATAGCTCTACCTATAGGATTTTTTAAATCTCCTAAATCAGCCACATAGCCTAAAGATGCTAAATCTACGGATCTTGTTATATTTGTGGATCCTATTATTGATATCTCTAATAATTTAACGGTTAAATAAGTTAATGCAGAAGCTGTTATTTTATTATTCCAAAATATGTAATCTGCCTTTGGTTTTTTCTTTGTTAATGTATGATGATCTATTACTGTTACTTTAAATCCCTTCTCTTTTAGTTTTTTTATGTTTTTGTTAGCTGTAATCCCACAGTCTACCAAAACTATTAATGGTGTATTTTTATGACTATATTGTTTAAAAATATCTTTTAATGATTCTTTGCTTAATCCGTATCCATGTCTGAATCTGTTAGGTATAAATGTTTTTATATTTTCTTTTTTAAATCCTATATTTATTAGAAATTCATAAAAGATTGCAGTAGAAGTTATTCCGTCCACGTCATAATCCCCATGTATAAGAATATTTTTACCGTTTTTTTTAATTTTGATTATGTCTTTACTTAATTTATTTATATTTTTATTATCTATTTTAGCTATATTTGGATTTAAAAGTATCTTTTTAATATCTAAATTTGATTTTTCAATTAAACCTCTGTTTTTTTTCAATATCTCAAATACTTTAGTTATATTTTTGGGAACCTCATTATTTAATGGTATCCATGTTTTTTCTAAAAACATGTTATAATTTTATATAATTATTACCTTTTTATCCATGCATACAAAAAAGAGAACTAAAATAATTTCTACTATTGGTCCTTCTACTCAAAATGAAGATATTATACGCCAATTAATTTTAGAAGGTGTAAACGTATTTAGGTTTAACTTAAAACATAATGATTTAGATTGGCATATAACCAATATAAATAAAGTCCGAAGGATTGCCAAAGACTTAAATATATATATTGGTATTATGCTAGATTTGCAAGGTCCAGACATCCGTATTGGAGATGTATTTCCTAATCCCTTAATTTTGCAAAAAGGGGATAAAGTTATTTTTGGAACAGTAAAAAAAGGTAAAAAAGATAATTTGCCTTTTATTCAATTAGAACAAAAATTCGTAGAAAAAATTAAAATAGATCAAGAAATTGTTATAGACGACGGTAACTTTATATTTAAAGCTTTAGAGGATTCTAATACCGATTCTGTTACTTGTGTTGTAGAAGAGGCTAATGGGGATTTGCTGCCTAACAAAGGTGTGTTTTTTCCGAATTTAAATATTCATGTTCCTGCCTTATCTCCTAAGGATAAAGATAATTTAAAAATTGCAGAAGAAGTGCACCCAGAGTTTTTAGCTTTATCCTTTGTGCGCACTGGAGATGATGTAAGAACCCTGAAACAAGAAGTACTAAAAAGAGGCTTAGAAGAAACTAAAATTATATCTAAAGTAGAAACAAAGTTGGCTATTCAAAATATTGATGATATTTTAAAAGAGTCTGATGGGATAATGGTTGCACGTGGTGATTTAGGTGTGGAGTTGCACCTTGAGGCTGTACCTGCTATACAAAAAAAGTTAATTAAAAAATCTAGGAAAAACACAAAATTTGTTATTGTTGCTACACAAATGCTAAAGAGTATGGTAACAAATCCAAATCCCACTCGTGCTGAAATCAGTGATGTGGCAAATGCAAGTTACGATTTAGCCGATGCCGTAATGCTTTCTGAGGAAACTGCTGTAGGTAAATATCCTATACGTGCCGTAAAAATTATGGCAAAAACACTTAGGTATAATGAGGTAGAAAGCTTGAAATTTTCTAAATCGGCCAATCCAATATTTAGTACCCATGATGTAACCGAAGCTATTGTTATTTCCGCAGATAATATTCAAAGAGATTTAGAACGTGTAATTACCCCTAAAGCCTTTTTGGTTTTAACCGAATCTGGTAGAACAGCAGAGCTGTTATCAGCATTAAGACCTTTAATACCTATTTTTTCGGTAAGTCAAAAAGATTCTGTATCGCGTCATTTATCCTTATGTTGGGGAGTTTTACCTTTTTCTACTAAATTCAAAAAAACAACTGATTCCAGCGTTAAAGCCGTTATACAAATGCTTAAAAAGAAGGGTATTTTAAAAAAAGGAGATGCTTTAATTGTTATTTCTGGCCAGAATATTGGTGTTACTGGACAAACAGATAGTTTAAGAGTTTTAGTTACCACTTAAAATGTGCAAAAGCCTTGTTTGACTCTGCCATTTTTTCTACATCTTGTTTTTTCTTTAGAGCATTAGAACCTTCTCCTTTTAATATTGCTTGAATTTCATTATATAATCTTGTAACCATATCTGCCCCTTTTTTTGATCTTGCAGATTCAATTATCCA
>CAYSYH010000020.1:0-10923 GCA_964435455.1 uncultured Candidatus Saccharibacteria bacterium
CTATAACCTTGAATTCTTTTGGTTTATTATTTTATTAGGTTCCTTAGTTGCTTTTGATTACAATAAAGGATTTAACTTTAAAGATTTATTTAATTTTTTATTAAAAAATAAATATTTGGTTAGCTTTTCTTTAATTTTAATCTCTTTGCTTTTAATTTTTTGGGATTTAGGACGTAATACTTTTATAGATTGGGATGAAGCTATTTATGCCAAAGTTGCTAAAAATATAATATTATCTAAAGATTGGTTAACTTTGCAATGGAACATGGGTACACCTTGGTTTGAAAAACCTCCTTTATATATGTGGTTTAGCGCCTTTTTTATGTCTTTTTTAGGTATAAATGAGCTTTCCGCACGCTTGCCTAGTGCCATATTTGGTTTACTTACAGTATATTTAACATATTCTTTTGGAAAAAATTTTTTAAAATCACGGTTTATAGGTTTTATAGCTGGTTTAATTATTTTAACTACTGCTGATTTTTTATATTATTCTAGACTTTCTATGTTAGATGTTACAGTATCCTTTTTTATCTTTGCTACATTATATTTTTCATATAAATTTTTTGAATATAAAAAAATACCACATGCCCTTTTAGCTGGAATTTTTTGTGGTTTAGGTGTAATGACAAAAGCTATTATTGGTTTAATACCTGTAGGAATTATATTTTTATACTTAGCTTTTCTTTTATGGCAAAAACAGATTGAATTTAAGACTATATTTCGCTATGTGTTGTTATTTATTATTCCTTTTTTAGCAATAATATTACCTTGGCATATATATATGTATTTAAAGTACGGACAAAGCTTTACCAAAGTATACATTTTTGAGCATATAATAAATAGAGGATTAACTGATCAACAAGGCAAAACACAGCCTTTTTATTGGTATTTAATTCGCCTAAAGGTAAGTATGCGTTATTGGTTTTTATTATTATTACCTTCATTATTTTATGTTTTTTATAAATTTTTGCGCAAAAATAAACAAGCTTCATTTTTGCTGATTTCTACCTTATTTATTTTTTTATTTTTTTCATCTTCACACTCTAAACTTATTTGGTATATTATTCCTATATATCCCTTTTTAGCTTTAATCACAGCTTATTTCTTAAAAGATTTTTTATATTTTTTATCTAAAAATGTTTTACATAAAAACCCTATCTTAGTTTTAGGTTTTTTTAGTATGTTTATGTTTATATTTGTTAGCGGGTATGTTTTGGAAATTAAAAATCTAGTTTATAGACCTGATTTTAATAAAGATTTAGTAGCTGTTATTAAAGATTATAACGAAAAGTATTATGACCAAAAAATAAATGGCACTACATCTTTAGATGGTTTATATTATCTTAGAATTGCACCTCCTGTTGTATTATTTTATACGGATGGTGAAGCTATTGCTACAGATAGAGAACCTTTAAACAATTTAATTAAAAAAGCTCCTTTTAACAAAGCTTTTGTATATATTTCTCGCAAAGGTGAAGTTTCCTACTTAACTGATATTTATGGAAATGACAGGGTTTTAATTAGTTCACAAAGAGGCAAGTATTATTTAACTTATGTAAGGAGTGAAGAAGAATACTATGTAGCAAAGGCCCAAGAGCTGCAATCCGAAATTTTGTCTAAAATAGCAGAATATCCCCAAGTAGAAGATAAAGAGAGTTTTAAAAAAGAAATCAGGCAACTTCAAAATGAACTTTTTGCAATAGAGGATTTATTGCATAAAAAAATGCCAAGCAAGTACCCTAAATCTGTAAGAATATACTTTAACCCTTAAATTATGAGGAATAAATTAATATTTTTCTTATTTATCCTTTTTGTGATTTTTATACCAATAAGCCTAAAATTTATTGGTTTAGTACAAAATGATGAATGGGTTTATTATCCAACTATTAAAAATTTTTTAAGCTTTAATTTTTATTTGCATCCTTTTGTAGGTACCACCTTTTATTCACAAGCTTTTTTATCTTTACCTTTTGCCTATATATTTGGTTTACAGTATCTACCTTTGTTAAGTCTTATAGTTTCTATTTTAAATATTTTTATCTTCATAAAGTTGGTTCAATTTATAGTACCTAAAGGTACCTTTTTATTTTATGTTTTGGTTTCTTTAATACTTTTTTTTAATCCTATATTTTTCTACTCTTCTTTTGGTTTTATGACCGAAGTTTACACTTTACTTTTTATTTTACTTTCTTTTTATATTTATATTTATTTTTTAAATAATCCCTCTAAAAATATTTTATTTTATTTATCGTTGTTTTTTGCTGTATTAGCTTTTTTTAATAGGCAAACATCTGTTGTACTTTTCCCTGCCTTTTTTATACATTTATTATTTAAAAAAGAGTATAAAAAATCTATTTTTGTTATTTTAATAACTTTTTTTTTATTAATATTTTATATATTTATTTTTCCAAAAACTCCAATTATGCAAAAGCCTTATATTCTACAAACGAATTTTTATTTATTCTATAAACGCTTTTTAGGTGTATTAATTTACTTTGGAGCTTTTTCTTTAGGTGTTGCTCCTTTTATTTTAAAAAAAATTTTTAAATTTAAAAAAAAAGAATTAATTATATTTTTTGTTTTATTTACCCTTAGCTCTTTTTTGCTTTTTAAAATTACATCTTTATGGATATTTCCTTACTTTTTTAATATTTTTGAAAGATTTGGTTTTTTATATGGAGAACTTCCTGGTTTAAAATATAGTTTTAGAGGATTTTATACTATTTTTATTTGGTGGGAGCGTTTCTCAATTTTATTTTTATCTTTTCTAATATCTTTAAGTTTTATACATATTCTTAAGTTGCCAATATCCTACAAAAATATTTTTACATTTTTTAAAAATATCTATTTTTTATTTTTTTTATTAAATTTTTTTTCAATTTTACTATTACCCAAATTTTATGATCGTTATTTTATTTACACTTTTGTTTTTTTTCTGTTGTTTATATTACATTCCTTTAAAAATTACTTTAAAGAACCTTCTTTACTAACCAATACTTTTTTAGGACTTTTTGTTTTATTTTTAGGAATTTATTCTTTACAAAACGAATTAGATTATTTATGGTGGCAAAAATTAACTTACAGCGAATCTTTTAAACTTGTTAATAAAGGTATTTTACCTAATCAAATTTATTCTACAAATGCTTGGAGAAAAAAATATAATATACCAGAAGAAAATTTAAAAAACCCAAACTTAAAGTATTTTTTTAGTTTTAAAATGCCTAAAAATAGTGTCCCTAATAATTTTAAAATTTATAATATTTATACTAATAAAAAGGCATTAAATTTGTTTTTAAATCCTAAAATTTATTTATATGAAAAAGCTGAAAAACACTAAAAGTTTTTTATTTTTATTAATATTAAACTTTTTAATCATTTCTTTTTTAATATATAGGTTGCCTTTAAACCCAATTAGTTATAACGATATGTCCAGATTAGCTGGAACAATTGCTATAGCTAGATATAATAAGTTTTATATTGATGACACCGTTTTTGTAGTAACAGGAGATAAAGTGTTTTATAACAATCATTATTATTCTTCTAAACCCCCTGTTTTACATACACTCTTAGGGTATATTACACATAGTTTTTTTAAATTAAAGCCACAATTATTAGCTAATGATAATGCTATTTATAAATTTATTACATTTTTATCTGTAGTTTTACCCTTAATATTAATATTTAATGTCTTTTTTATATTACTTTTTTTTAATTTTAAACTTAATTATAAGTATTCTTTATTTTTTTCCATATTTCTTGTTGTAGGTACATTGTTATTTACTTTTTCTAGGTACTTAAATAACCATGTTTTAGAGTCATTTTTAAGCTTATTATTTGTTTATGTATACTTTAACAAAAACAGATTATCTCTAAATTTTTATTATCCTTTAATTGGTTTTATACTTTCTTTAATTTTTGTTATAGATATTACTTTTGGAGCAGTTTTTTTACCTATGGTCTTTTGGCTTATATTTCACAAAAATAATTTTTCTTTAAAAAATATCTTACTAATTTTTTTAGGGCTTTCTCCTTTAGTGTTTTTTCATTTTTACTTGTGGTATTCACAACTAAATACCTTTTTACCACCCCAGCTTTTTCCTTATAAATATTTAAATTATCCCGGTTCACCTTGGGTAGGGATTAACCAATCAGTTAAATCATTAAATCACCCCTTTTTATTGCGTTTATTTAACTATACTTTTGGTACCCATGGATTATTTTTATATCAACCTATTTTAATTTTTCCTTATATTTACCTTAAAAAAATTCCAAAAAAGTATAGGGAGTATTTTATTTTTACTGTCTTTATAACTTTAGGTTACATCTTTTTAAATGCAATGCTCCAGCCCGATTACTTTGGGTCTGCTTTTGGTCCTCGTAGATTTTTGCCTTTAATTATTTTAAATATGGTATTACTAACAACTTTATTTAAAAATTTTTTAAGAAAATCAAATAAACCCTTTATCTTATTAACTTGCTTAACAATTATTATTTCGTTACTTGGTTACCTAAACCCTTGGAATAATTATGCTAGCAACTTACCTATTTTTGGTAATACTTTGTTTCCTTTAGTTTACACTTTTTATATTACTTTGTTTTAGTTTGCATATTTGTATTTTAGACCCTGCTGTTGTATCTTTTATATTTATTTATAAAAGTATTCCACTTTAAAAGTGTGTGTGTGTTTAACCAATTTATTACCTTTTTTTTATTTTTAAACAATAATAAAAAGATGCAATCATAAAGAAGCTAGTAGTATCACTTAAAATATAATAAGAAAAGTAAATAATCAAATAGCTAATCAAATAAAAAAATATAAAGAGGTACACCCAAAATGGTTAGGGTAAATTCTTCCAATCGCATTCTTAAAGAAGATTTAAAGTTACACTTTCATCTTTGTGTAATATGTGGAGAAATCTACAAAATATTCCTAGTATTATTAATATTAGAGCTATGGTCAAAACTATTAGTATCTCTTTTTTTATTAAAAACTTTTTTTATCTATTATTTATTTTGATAGGCTTGTAAAAAAGTCACTCTTTGATGATTTATTAAAATGCTATAATATGGATAATGTTGTTTAAAATTAATAAAATTAGGTTAATCGCCCTTTTAATATTTTTTGTTCCTTTACTTATATTACCTTGGAAAGGTTTTTTTCTTCTTAATGATAGTTATGTTTACTATTGGAACGTGCAGAATTTCTTTTCCAACGGATTCATTTTACACCCCTTGACCTCTCCTACATCCTTGTTTCCTACTTTTTTAGGGTCTTTATTAATGTATATATGGAATAGCCCTAGTGTATTAAGGTTGTTATCATATAGCTTCTCTTTTTTTACAGGGGTGTTTTTTTATAAGATACTTGTTTTTTTACAAATACCCAGAAAATTAGCTTTTCTATTATTTGTTATTTTATTTTTTAATCCTATATTTTTTAATCTTAGTTTAACTTTTATGACAGAACCTTATTTTTTTCTTCCTTTGCTTATTTCTTGGTATTTATTTTTTAAATATTTGGATAAAAATAAAAAAATGAATTTATATTTTTCTATTTTATTTTTGACGCTTTCTTTTATGAGTCGTCAATTGGCCATTTTTACTTTTTTCGCTTATTTAGTTGTTTTTGTATTGTATAAAAAAGAAAAAAAAGACATTTACGCCTTTTTGTTTTTTTTAATTGCTTTCTTTTGGTACCAATTTATATATCATAAACCTTTAGCTTATACTCAAGGTTCCTTAATCAAGACATTAACGCTTTTGCAAAATCCTCTATATATAAAGGAATTTATTTATAGATTTTTTTATGTTTTTTATTACATAGGTTTATTTTCTACCCCTTTAACACTAACTTATATTATAGGCGTTTTTATTTCAAAAGAATTTTCTAAAAAATTTATATATTGGCTTTCAGGGTTTTTTCTCTTTTTCTTTTTTATGAGCTTATTTTTTTGGTTTAAAGAAAAATCTTTAATGTTTTATGTTCCCAATATCCTTAGTTATGCAGGATTCTTACCTCAATCATTGAGTTTTGGCATAAAACAAACCTTTTTTGTAAATTCTCCTGTTCGTATACGTGCTTTGTTTACAATGGTCTCTATTTTTTCTATTTCTATATATTTGTCTGTTTTAAAAAATAATTTAAATACATTAAAAAAATATAAAAAATTTAATAAATATATATGTACTCTTTTTTTAGCAAGTATTTTTATGATAATACCTACAACTCTATTTAGAGACTTTTTTGATAGATATTTACTAATACTTGTCCCTTTTACTTTACTTATTTTTGTTTTATATACAAAAGATACTCTTTTAAAATACTTTTATGTTTTATTTTTTTTATCTTTTGTATTTGCTGCGTGGTCTATAGTATTGGAATATGATTATCTTTCTTTAAATAAATTTGCATGGGAATATCCAGAAAAAAATAACTATTCTTACAAAGAATTTCGTTCTACTTTTGAATATAATTTATATCCTTTACTGGATAAAATCTCAAATACAGAATCACCAGAAGTTTTAAATAGAAATTATTGGGAACCTCCTTTGCGGTCTTACAAATATTATTTGTCTTATACTGATGTAATAAATTATTGCCCCTTAAAAGATGATTTGTATTATACTACTCCTTTAAATTTTGGTTTTAAGAGTCCTTTAAAAATTTTGATAAAATGTACAAATGCACTTAATTAAGAAGGTTGAGAGTTGTTTTAAAAAAGAAGGTTATTTTATAGGATTGCTTGCTTTTGTAATTTTGTTAATTATTTTATCTCCCTTTAATCATAAAGAGCTTTTTTTAATATTTCGTTGGAACGTTTTTCCTGCTAGGATAGTTTTATCTTTTTTTTATTTTTTAGGTTTAACCGCATTTATTATTTTTAAAAAAGATTTATTAGATATATTATTTTTTTTATTTTCCTTTTTATCTATATTTATATTTATAAGTACAATAAAAAGTTTTAATTATTTTGAATCTATTTTATATGGAATATTTTATGCTACCTTCCCATTTTTATATTTAGTTATTAAAGTATTATTTATCCATTATAAAGATAAGTTTATTTTATTTTTTTTATTAGCTTATATTATTTCTGCTCTATTTTCCTCTTTAATTCAGTTTTATCAAATGTATATTTATTTTAATAAAGGCATCCTTTTTGGTGCTATATGGCCTTTAAAAGATAGGTTTCCTAGGTTTGGTTCTTTATTTTGGGATGTAAATCATTTTGCCTTATTTATGGTTATTTCCTTTTGGTTAGTTTTAATTTATACCCATATATTGTATTCAAGAGTCAAAAACAAGTACATTTTGTACTTTTCTAGCTTTATGCTTATTTTATCTTTTTTATCATCTTTATTTTTTTCATTTTCACGTAGTTCTTTTTTAGGTCTTTTTACAGGAATAATTGTTTTTGTAATTTTAAAATATTTAGTTTTTTCTAAAAAGCTTTTAATTTATATAAAGTATGTTCCCCTGCTTAGCTTTTTATTTTTAATTTTTATATATTATATTCCTTTTAGGTACCTTTTACCTCTTAGATTTTTATTTGTTTATAGGTCAGAATCTTTTTTTTCACATTTTAGGCTTCTATCCGTAGGTTTTTATTTATTTACAAAAAGCCCTTTACTTGGTATAGGTGTTGGTAATTTTACTAAATCTCTAACTACTTATCCCTTATTTCACGAGCTTGCTTTTTTAGATCCCTCTGTTTTACAAAAAGTTGTTCCTTTACATAGTGTTTGGATTCAATTTTTAGTAGAATCTGGGATTTTCTCTTTTGTTAGTTTTTTGTTAATCTCTTTTTTTACTATTCATTCTTTATTTAAAACTTATAAAAAAACTCATAATTCTATTTATGCTTTATTTTTGGGTTCTTTTATTTCTTTGCTCATTTCAGGAATTTTTTACTCGTATAATTTAGAATTTTTTTGGGTTTATTTTATTTTTGTTGTTACTTTTTCTTACTATAAACTGGATTTTAAAAAATCTTTTTTTGGCAAATTCATAAGTACAGTAGCCAACAAAAAAACCTTATCTTCCGTTTTTTTAACATCTATCTTTTTATGGGGGTTATTATATTATCTAACTTTGTATCCTTCTTTACGCGAAATTCAAACTTTTAATTTTGCTAAACGCTTTATAAGTTTGCCCCCCCTTTCTATTGATAATTTTTATTTTAGTTTTTTACGAAAATTTCAATTTATGCTTGGTTATTACCCTTATGTAGGTAGGTTTGCTTCTTTTGTTTTTGCCCTTTTAGGTTTTTTAAATATATATTTAACTTTTAAGCACTTTTTTAAACAAAATTCCTATGCTTTAAGTTTCTCTTTGTTACTACTTGGACTTTTTACATTTTTTAGGTTTTTTGATATTAGTGTCTTATCTTTTTATTTCTTACTTTTTAGTTTTGTCATTTATTTATTATCTTTTGTCTTTTCTTATCCTATATCTTTTAAATTCATTTCTCCTTTAAAAATTTTGTATATTTCTTTATTTATAATTTTTGTGTCTTATACACCTTATTTTTTTAAACCATTTATGCCAAATATTAGTTATTTAGCTAATTTATTTTCTCAAAGGTATTCTTTAATAGATTTTAATGTCTCAAGTGATATTCCTAATTCCCGGGAATTATTAATTTTTTATACAGAACCTAAACTAAAAATATTTACAAAAAAACCTTTAAAAAGTCCCTTTGTTTACTTTACAAACAACTCAAATTTAGATATTTTTTATCATTCAAAAATTAAAAAAGGAGATATATACATGTATGTGAATTTTAGTGATCAAAAAAAGTAATATGTATAACTTAATGTTAAAACATTTAAAAGGATTTTATAATTATTTTTTAAACATTAATACCAAAGATAATATTGCTTTATATGGGACTTTTTTTGTTACTTTTGCATCCATAATAGGTAATTTTTTTGCATATCTTTTTCAGCTTATAATAGCAAAAGTATTATCTATATCTGAATTTGGGGATTTAACAGCACTTTTTTCTTTAATGATTTTTATTTCAGCTCCCTTATCTATTTTTTCTGTATCTTTGGTCAAGTGGGTATCTATTATTAAAAACCAAAATTATCCTAAAAAACTTACAGAGTTTTTTTACACTATTCTTATTTTTAGTTTTATATATTCTTTCTTTGTTTTTATTTTATTGTTTTTATTAAAAAATTTTATAATTGGTTACCTTCAATTAAGCACCCCCAAATCTTATTTATTTTTTAATCTTTATGTTTTTATTGCTAATTTAACTTTTATTTTTTTACCTATTTTGCAATCTCTTCAAAGGTTTAAGGCTTATTCATTGTTAAATTTATTTAATATGTTTAACAGATTTTTAGTAGCTTTAGTTTCTCTTATTTTTTCCTTAAAGCTAATAAACGTACTAAAATTACTTTTTATTCAAGTTATTTTTTCAATATTTCTTGCTTTTTTAGCACTAAAAAAGAATTTAGTATATTCTTACTTTAAATTTAATATGTTACATATAAAAAAAGTTTTAAAGTTTGCGGCTTTTTCTTCTTTTTCTGTTTTGGGATTAACTTTATTGCTTTCTACAGATATATTACTAGTAAAACATTTTTTTGATTCTAACATAGCTGGTATATATTCTTCAGTAACAGTATTAGGAAAAATTGTATTTTGGGTAAATGGGCCTATTATTTTAGTTGCCTTTCCATTATTTTCTGAGAAATATGCTAAAGGAATTATTCCCTTTAAACATTTGTCTTACACTTTTTTAGCTGTTTTGGGAGTATCTTTTTCAATTTTTTTAATTATGTCTCTTTTTCCTTCTTTTATTATTTCACTTTTGTTTGGTACCAAATATAGTTTAGCATCCTCATTTTTGCCGAAATATAGTTTATTTATGGTTTTGTTCTCCCTAAATGCCTTATTTGTTCAATTTTTTATAGCTATAGAAAGATTATACTTATCCTCATTAATTTTTATCTCATTATTAATAGAATATATTTTAATTCAACTATTTTTTAATAAGAGTATATACATAGTTTTAAATGTTTTAGTATTTAATCAATTTTTTATGTTAACCATATTTATTATTTATTTGTTATATTTAAAAAAGTATTATCTTTTAAAAAATTAATTTTATATTTGTATTATTTAACTAAATGAATATTAAAAAGTTAAGTGTAATTGTTCCGGCGTATAAACAGGAAAAATATATTCAAAAAGATTTAAAGAGAATTTATAAAGTATTAAAGAATACTCCATATAAATTTGAAATAATTGTTGTTGTTGACGGAACTTCTTTAGACGATACTTATTCAAAAGCCAAGACATTAAAATATCCCGAGTTAAAAGTTTACGGATACCCTACTAATAAAGGAAAGGGTCAAGCCGTGCGTTTTGGTATGAAAAAGGCCAAAGGTGATATTGTAACTTTTATAGATAGTGGGGGTGATATTAATCCCCAAGGTATTATAATGCTGTTAGAACATATGAGGTGGTATAAAACAGACATAATTATAGGTAGCAAGCTTCATTCTGCTAGCAAAGTTACAAACTATCCACTACAAAGGCGTATTTTAACTTTTGGTTATTATTTATTTGTTAAGGTTTTATTTAGATTAAACGTACGTGATACTCAAACCGGTGTTAAAGCATACAAAAAGGCTGTTTTAAATGATGTACTAAACAGGTTAGTTATTAAGCGTTTTGCATTTGATGTGGAAATATTAGCTGTAGCCAATCGTTTAGGGTATACTATTGCTGATGCTCCTGTAAAAATAACTTTTGCCCCCTCTAATAGTTCCTTAAAAGGTTTAAAATCACTAATAAAATCTATTGCTGTTTTTTTGGTAGATACTTTAGCTATATGGTATAGAATGTATATATTAAATTATTATGATACTGGTAAAAAACGCAAAAAAACTTTTGATAAAGAATTA
>CAYSYH010000021.1:0-3173 GCA_964435455.1 uncultured Candidatus Saccharibacteria bacterium
CTACTAATAGTGTTTACATAGGATTGTTTGGGACAGTAGTAGGTATTTTAATTACTTTACAAAACACTAATTTAGAAAAAGCAGAGTTAGTTGCTAGTTTAGCACTTCCTCTAATCAGTACAGCTGCTGCAATTGTTGTAGCAGTAGTGGGTAATTTTATATTAAACTACTTGGAAGAATATGCTAATAGAGTACTAATTCTTTATAAAAAAGAGGTTAAGAATGTTGCAAAATAATCTTTTTTCTAAAAAAAGAGATGCAATTAATATTACTCCTTTTTTAGATATTATGTTAGTTCTATTTGTTGTTATTATTGTTGTATCTTCCTTTAAGGAGAATTTTTTAAGCAAGAAGAAAGAAGAACTTTTGTTTAAAAAGATAAATATGTTACAAAAACAGGTGTCTTTTTTAAAAGAAGAAAATACAAAGCTTTTAAAAAAAAATAATTTTTTAAGAGAACAGGTTTCACAAAAAAATTTTTTATTAAAGCAAACACAAGAAGTTTTAAATAAATGTACCTTGGAAGTTAAAGTCCTTGATAATTACCTTAAAATAGGTAATACTAGATACTCTCTTGCAGAGTTTTTAAATTTAGCTGAAAATGGGTTTGTTAAAAATGCAAATTTTTATATTAAAAAAACAAAAAACGCTGAAAATTTTTATGAAGTACTTAAAAATAAACTAAAAAAAATAGGATTTAAATTTACAAATTCTGAATAAATATTAGAGGAATTAATCCTCTATTTTTAAAAAATTTAAAAAAAGGAGGTAAAAATGAAAAAACTAGTTTTAAGTACAATTTTAGGATTAAGTTTAGCAAATGCTAATTCTAATGTATTGAATACAGATGCTTTTAAAAAACTGATTAAAAGTAAGTATCCTAATTATTGCTTAACAAAAAATAAATTTTATTTTTTAGATTATAAAAATGATTTTGGAGAATATACAAAAACAAAATTTCCTGCTGCACTTGCTGTTTTGGGAATGAGAGAACATTCAAGAAAAATTGAATTTAACAGAGATATTGATAGAATTTATTTTTTAGCATTTTTAATAAAAAATAACAACATATTTAAAAAATTTTTATCTAAAAATGATAAAGATGATGAAATTTTTTATTATTCAACGATGTTGTCTTCTTATTTGAGATATGGCGGTAGCTTAGGTTATATTCCTTTAACAAATCTAACAATAGAAAATCTTAAGACTAAAAAAGCAAGTTTTACTAAAAAAGTAAGTAGTGCACAAATTGCAAATGGACTTATTAATTATTTTGCGTCTGCAAAAACTCAGGATGAGATTAATAAAAGAATATTATTGTTAGCTAGTTATATTTTAGCTCATACTAATAAAGATCCTTTAACAGGTAATTTAAAAAATTCTGTTTTTTCAGGTCTTAAAATTGAGGAAAGTGATATGTTAATATTATTTTTAAACACAATTTTGAAAAATACAAAAAATCCAAAAATTCAAGATTTAATTTACTTTTTAGTTAATAAAAATGGAAATTTAGTTAAATACATGTTGCATGATAAAAAAACAAAAGAACTTTTTTATAAAGCTTTGCAATTTTATAAAAAAGCTAAAATATGCTAAACAAAAGCGAATTAACTGAATTTCTAGACAACTTCGAATATGTTTCCAAAAAAACAGAAGCTCTCATTGATGGGCTTAATAATCTTAAACACACAGATATACAGATTAAAGAATAGATTAATAACCTAAAATCTCTTCTTGCTAAATTTTCTTTCGTAGAAGAAAAACTAAAAGAAGATGTTAGTTTAGTTGTTAAAGAAGAAATTAAAAAAATTATAGAAGAAAATAAAACAGATTTAACAAAACAATTAAAAACAATTAATTATCTTGTAAAAAAATTAGAAAAATTAGAAACTTTAAAAACTAACTGTATTTATTATTTTTTAGCAGGATTAGTTTTAGGATTAATACTATTTTTCTTTAATTTTATTTAATTTTTTCTCTTGTAAAAAATTTTAAAAAAAGGAAAAAAATGATTAAAAGTTTTAACCTGGGCAAAATGGAAGCTTTTCTTCTAGAAAAAGAAGCTAAAAAAAGAAAGATAAGCCAATCGGAAATGTTAAACAAATTAATACAAAATAACCTAGAAGATATGCAACAAATTAAAAAACTAGAAAAAGTAGAGAATGTTTTAAATAAGATTTTAGATCTTTACAAGGAATTAAATAAAAAACAGGATTTAACATTAAAGTTATTAAGCTATTTAATTAATAAAGAAGAGGTAATAAAAAAAGCTAAAAAAATAAAGACTATATATTGCTAGATTATTTACTTTCTTAACTTTCTTACCTAAAAAATTCTGAATATATACTAGAGGAACAGTAAAAAATTCCTCTAAAAAAAATAAAACAAGGAGATAAGAAATGAGTAATCTAATTGATATTTTAAAAGAAAAAAATGTAGAAGAATTAAAAGCTTTAAAACAAAAAATAGAAGAAATAGAAGAATTGATACAAGCAAAAGAATTAGTGGATAAAGTAGGGATAAAAGAAGAGGATAATTAAAATGTTAAAAGAGTTAAAAGAAAAACTTTTAGAATTAAAATTTAATTTAGAATACTATCTATTTTTAATTTCTCTTTCTATTTTTTTACAATTAATTATAATTTTTTTTCTTGCAATTAATTTAAATTTATTAGATAAAAATTTAATTAATGATATTATTTTGCTTTTTAAAGCAAAGTTGCATTTAGTGCAAATACAGAGTTTGCAAGAACTACAATTTAAAACAAAAGAAGAGTTTTTTAATGCTTTAAAAATACCTTTTTTAATTAGCTTAACAATATATCCTATTGTATTTTATTTTAATAAAAAATTTAAGAAAAAAATAAAAGAAGAACAAATCTTAAAAGGAGCTAAATTTTTAAATTTAAAAGAGTATGTTAAAAAACTAAAAAAATATAAGAGTTACTTAAAAATAGGAGGTTTTAATGGAAAAAAACATATTTTAACCTTGCAAGATAAACAAAATTTAAAAATTAACAAACAAGAAGAGTTAGAATTTAGAAAAAATAGTTTACATATTCCTTTTGTAATAGAAAATAAGCACTTTTTTATTTTAGGAGCTCCTGGGAGTGGTAAAACACTATTGCTAAATGAAGTTTTGGAACAGTTAAAAATAAGAGAAGAAAAAGCACT
>CAYSYH010000021.1:3273-10914 GCA_964435455.1 uncultured Candidatus Saccharibacteria bacterium
CACTATTGCTAAATGAAGTTTTGGAACAGTTAAAAATAAGAGAAGAAAAAGCACTTATACACGACTTTAAAGGAGACTTTGTAGATAAATTTTATAATCCTTTAGAGGATCTTATTTTTAATCCTTTAGAAGGTGATATTAAATGGAGCATTTTTAATGATGTTAAAAACGAATTTGATATAAATTTCATTGCTGCTTCTATAATTCCTGATCCTACTACAAGAGAAGATCCTTTCTGGAAAAATGCAGCAAGAGACGTTTTAATTGCAATTTTAAAATATTGTTACACAAATAATTTAACTAAAAATAAAAATATTTTTGAGATTTTAAACAAAAATAATGAAGAAATAGCAGAACTTCTAGAAAAAAATGGATTTGGCTACGTAGT
The DNA here is from genome assembly GCA_964435455.1 of uncultured Candidatus Saccharibacteria bacterium. Lineage (GTDB taxonomy): Bacteria > Patescibacteriota > WWE3 > 2-01-FULL-39-13 > JAACPI01 > CAYSYH01. Next base: position 3,662 of record CAYSYH010000021.1, read on the forward strand.
AGATTATATAAAAGGCAAAGATAGTAAACAAGCACAAAGTGTAATGGCTACTTTAAAACAACATACAAAGTTTTTAGAAATTCTAGAAGATGGAGATTTTAGTATTAAATATTATATAAAAAAAGGAAAAGGTTTTATCTTTTTACAAAATACAGCAGCTGTAAAAGATGCAATTAGTCCTGCTTTAACTTTATTTTTAGATATATTTGCGAAGAATGTTTTAAGTTTAAAAGATAATTTAAACAGACGTATTTTCTTTATTTTAGACGAATTCGGAATGTTAAATAGATTAAATAGTATAGTAGATCTTTTAACAAATGGACGTACTAAAGGTGCTTCTGTGTGGCTTGCAGTGCAGGATGTAGGACAGATAAATAACCTTTACGGAGATAATTTAAGACAAACAATAATGAATGCATGCAACAACTATTTTTGTTTTAGAGTTAACGATTATAAAACAGCAGAACTTCTTTCAAAAAAGTTTGGTGAAGCAAAAATTAAAAATATAGACGAAACGGTTAATCATAATACTTTTGATAATTTAAACGTACAGAATGCAGGTATAAATAGAAGAATTAGTGAGAAAATAGAAAAACTTATTTTACCTAGCGAAATACAAAATTTAAACGAAAGAGAATTTTTTGTTAATTTAGCTGTTTTGAAAGAAATAACGAAAGCAAAAGTTTATGTACCAAAAAATTAATTTAACATAATATGTTTACCAATTTTCAAAATTTTTAAATTCTGAATAAATATAAAGAAAATAAAAAAGGAGGAAAAAATGGAATTTAGAGACCCTTATCAAATTAGAGATCCATATGCAAACTATGCAAGAAAAGATCCCTATAACTCCTATAACACTTATAGAGGTAATAATGTTAATAAAAAACTAACTTTTAAAGGATTTGTATTCTTTTTAGTACTAATTATTTTAGTATTTACAGCATATCTATTTTATTCTTAATTTTTTTAAATTTTTTATAGGAGAAAAAAATGAAAAAATTATCCTTGGCTTTAATTCCTTTTTTATTATTTGCAGACATAACAACTAATACACAAAAATCTAAACAAAAGACAGAAACCAATAGGGAGCAATTACAACAACAGCAACAACTGCAACATCAAAAATCTAAAACCCTAACACAAGGAAAAGAAAAAAGCATAAATAAAAATATAACAAATAGCTTAAGTTTTATTAAAAGTTTTAACAGGACAGCTAGTAGAACTGCAACGGGAACATGGACTATACAACTTAATCCTATACCTTATATTTTAATGGAGCTACAAAAATATGGATGGGACAGGCAAGCTTTTCTTTTGACAAATAAAGATTTAGGATTTAATTTTGTAGAAGGGGAGGGAGAAGATGAAATTATTGATTTGAACGCTAAAGAATTTTATACCCAAAAAGCCCAGTTAAGGGGTAAGATAGGAAGAGATAAATTACAAAAAATACAAAGGATTATTAATATTTTGTATGTAACAGGACAGCTTGTAGATAAAACAACTACTTATTTAAAACATTTTCCTAATTTGGACTTTTTGGATTTTAGAAAAAAAATAGATATTGCTTTAAGAAAATCTTACTTGGATTTAAAAAAAAATGGAGTTAAAAAAGCTTATGTATATAGTTGCAATTTTGGTGGCAACTTAGATACTATTAGTTGCAATACAGATAAAGGTATTTTTACATTAAAATTAACAGACAGTGTACCTAATTTATTAATAAATGGTTACTTATACTATAGTAGTACTAATATAGGCTTTACAAAACCTACTTTAACACTTACTTTTGCAACAAATTTAAATGCAGCTTTATCTCTTTTGGAACAAAATGCAAGAACTGCAAGTATTGCAAGAATATTGCGAGAGTATACACAAAAGCTTGAGAGTGAAGGCAAAACAAAAATAGCAAATGAAATTAAAACTAGATTTGTAGAAAAAGCTCTAACAACTAACATAACAACTAACGTTAATACAGTCGTTAATGCAATTAACAGTGGTAGTCCAATTGCAGTTTTAAATATTTTTAAATAATTTTTTACATTAAAATTTATTTTTTTACAAGGTAAAAAAATTTAAAAAAGGAGATAAAAATGAAAGTAATATTAGAAAAAATTGAAAGTTACAACAAAAATATCTTAATTGCAATATTTAGTTTATTAGCAATAACAATAATTTTTTGTTTAACACAAAAGTTGTATTTATTTTCTTTTGCTTTATTTGTAATAAGTACTGGACTTTTTTATTTAAAAATTTTGGAAAAAGAATTATTAAAAAAAATAGAAGAAACGGAAGATGAAAAATGAGAGTAGGGCTCTTTGGAAGTGCTATTTTGTTAATTCTAACTCTTATTTTTAGTTACATTGCTATACAAAACAATAAATTAGCTAGACAAATTGCCATAAAAGAATTTGCATTAGATAAAAATGAATCCAATAAAACAAAAAATAAAGATAATTTTGAGAAACATTTCTCAAAAGATTTAAATAAATTTGATAAAAAATTTAATTCTTTTTAGTTTTTTACAAGTTAAAAAAATTAAAAAAATTTTTTTAAATTCTGAATAAATATAAAGAAAAATAAAAAGGAGAGGCAAATGATAGTAGAGATTAAAAATGAAGAACTTGCTAAAACTTTAAAAGAAATTGCATTAAAAGAGGAAATAAATGTAGATGAACTGGTAGAGCAACTGGTAACATTTAGTCTAGACACAAGCATAAGTACACTTGCTTTAAAAAGAATAGAATTATTATTAACAACACAAATACTACCTGCAATAACTAACACACAATTAAATACTTTAGCCACAAGACACCAAGTAACAAATATGCACGCAGATATATTGGAAAACGAAGAAAGAGCATTTGCAATTGCAAAAGAGGCAACAGAACTAGCTTATAAAAGTATTTTTGTAGAAGAAGAGGAGGAATAAAATGAGAATATTTAGACTCTTACTCTTTTTTGCTATTTTGGTAGGAATTGTGTATTTAAGCGAAATTTTAAAACAACCAGGAAATACTTTTGCAGAAAAATATAACAACTTAGCAAAAAACGCAAATTTAATATTAGAAAAAGTAAAAAAAGGCGAGCTATGAGAGATCCTTATGCTGTAAGAGACCCTTATATGCAAACACTTAATTCTTATTACTCTTATAAAAATGCTTATACAAACACTCCTGCTTTTGCATATATAAAGAATACCCGAACACAACACATTGATTATTCTAAAGAAGAAGCTCTGATAGGTTTAGGTGCTAGTGCAGCTGGCTTTGGATTAACAACAGGCAAAATTAGTGCAAGTGTAGTAGGTAGTAAATTAGTCGCAGCTGGAATTTTGACAGGAGTAAGCGGGGGAATGATACCTGTTATAGGTGCTATTGCAACAATAGGTGCAGGTGCAGCAGGTGCTGTTGCAGGCTATAAAGCTCTTACAAAAGGAGCAGAAGGGCTAGCTTATTTAGGAGAAAAAGCTTTTATTGCAGGCGGAAAATTAAGCACAGCTGCTGCAAAAATATTAGGTAAAGGTATGTTAAACGCAACAAAAGCTAGTCATAAATTAGCAAAAAAATTAACAAACGATTTTTTAAACAAGAGTAAAACTGCAATAAGTAAAAATATGCAAATCCCAGAAAGTTTACTAGCAAAAAATGTAGAAAATAAAAAAATAGAACAAATGTATAGCAATAGATTAGATACATTGCAAAAAGCCATCAGACAAGGAAAAGATGTAAAAGAAGATTTAAAGGATATACTACAATACAGAGCTCCAAATCAAACGATGTTAAACAAATTAAGTAATACAATTGCCCTTAATTTCATAAAACAAAGTGCTTTAAAAAATAATAATACTGTTAATTTAAGACAAACTAAAAAAGAATTTACTAAATTTGCAAAGGAGGTAGGATTAAACAAAAAAGAAATAAACTTTTTTAAAAATAATTTTGATAAACAACTAGAAAGTTTAAAAGACAATTTAATTGTTACGAAAGACAATAAAATATTACCTTTTAAACAATTAGAAACAAGTGTAAAAAATAAAGTAAAACAAACTCAAAATAATTTTGAGAAAAATTTCTCAAAAAAAGGAGAAAAAGAGCAGGGAAAGTTGGAATTGGGACAGCAAAAAGAAAAAGAACACGAAAATACTTCATTTGGGAGATAGAAAATGTCTAAAAAGTTAGAAGATTTTATACAAAAATCTACTTCTTCAAATCGCTATCGTGCCTGGGAAAAACTAGAACACGAAACAAATATGCGTATTAAAGCCTTCTTTATTGAAAATGGAGTATATTTAGCACCTTTTTTTGTGTTAAATGTAGGATATTTTGTTTATGGCTTAATGCAAGAAGCTACAATGCCTTTTAATCAGCATTTCAATTTTTTTAGCCTAACTTATGTTACTATTTTTTTAGGTAGTTTAGTACTAACATATCTTAATTTAAAGTTTATAAAGCCTGTTTTAGCTAAAGAAATAGAAAAAAGCGAAAGAGAATTAACAGAAGATGTTTATGTAGAAGGTAATAGACTAATAAATACACATATGTACAACATATGTATACAAAATTACCTAGAAAAGGAAAAAAAACTTAAAAATAAAGAAGAAAAAATTTTTTTAATACCTACAACTCTTTTAGATAAAAATGACAAATTATTTGAAGAAAATCCTGAATCCTTAAAAATTCCAGCTTCTGTCTTATCCACTGGATTATGCATAAGCGGGAGTCCAGGAAGAGGTAAAAGTGTTTTAATTAACCAAATTGTAAACCAAATTCCAAGCAATAAAAAACAAATAATCATAGACGTTAAAGGAGAATTTACTGAAAAATTTTATGACCCTATAACAGACTTAATAATTTGTCCTGCAGATGTAAGAAGTGCTAGATTTAACTTGTATGAATTGATTCGCACTAAAATAGATGCAGGAGTAATTGCAGAGATTCTAATAACAGAAGATAAGCATACTCAAGATCCACATTGGGTTAACGCTGCAAGAGCTGTAATGGAAGGACTTTTAATTTATGCTGCTAAAAATAAATTAAGCAACACAGAAATATATAAATATTTAACCAGTTTTGATTTATTAGAAAAAATAAAGCAAGATGAAGAAGTTTATCCTATAGTTGCAAATTTTTTGAGAAGAGATGGAGAAAATCCTAGTAAAGAAACACAATCTATTATAAGTACCGCTGTAAGGAAAGCGAAAGCTTTGCAATATTTAAGTTATTTAGATAATTTAAACACACAAAAACTTGACTTTAAAAGGTGGCTTTTTGATGACAAAGGTGGTAGATTGTTTTTATTAAGTACAGAAAATCTAAATAAAGTTTTTGCTCCATTATATGGAGTCATTACAAGTTACTTAATTTCCACAATTCTAGATAAACAAGATAATCTAAATGCAGAATACTATTTTATTTTAGACGAGCTCCCGCAGTTAGGTAAAGCTTTGGGAGAAAATCTAGAAAAAGGACTAGCAGTTGGTAGGAGTAAAGGACTTAAATTTTTGATGGCTTTGCAAGATTTTAATCAATTAAAAAAATCTTTTGGAGAAAGAGAAACAGATAGTATTTTAGCAACAACAAATTCCTTTATTATTTTTCAAAACTTCTATGGGGCACAGCATCTAGAAAAATTTTTTGGAAAAACGACTATTATTAAAAACGAAGAAAGCTTTACTTTTAGCCAAGAACCAATGGGAGATAGAATTTCTATTAGCAGACGAAAAATAACAGAAAATTTAATTAACGACGCAAAAATACAACGTTTAGAAAAATTTGAGTTTTATGCGAAAATAGAAGGTTGCAAAGACGTAGTAAAAGCTAAACTAGCACCTATTTTTATTAGTAGGAAAGTTGCAGAAAGATTTATAGAAAATAAAAATATGCTAATACAACAAAAAGTCTTATTAAAACAAATAAAAAACAGATTTATTAATTTAAATAAGAATAAAAAAGGTGTTTTGAGAAAAGTTAGTTTGTAGTATTCAAAAGGTTGAGTTTTATATATTCAGCTTTTTCACACCCTTTCTGAAGTCCTAATTTACAAGCTTCTTTTAAATAATAATAAGCTTTTTTATAATCATTTTTAATACCTACTTTATTTCCATTTGCATAATATATTCCTAAATTAAAACATCCAAGAGGATTACTCAAATCACAAGCTTTTTTATAAGCCTCATAAGCTTTTTTATAATTTAAAAAATCTTTATTAAAAGTATAAATCATACCTAAATGAACACAAGCTTTACTATTATTTCTTTTACAAGATTTCTCAAATAGTTTAATAGCTTTATTAACATCTTTATGAACTAATAATCCTTTATTATAAACAACTCCCAATAAATTACAAGCCTCAGCATTATCCAATGTACACGCAAACTTTAAGTACTCTAAATAAGAAACAAAATCTTTGTTATTATAATAGTTTACACTTTTATTAAAAAAATAATTTGCTATATCGTCTTTCTTATATAAAAATATTATTAACCCCCCCAAAAACACAACAAAAGAAGCAAATAAAAACTTTTTTTTCCAACTAGATTTACTAACAGCTTTCAACTCTAACTTATTCTCTTTAATAATTTCATGAGAATCATAATCCTCTTTATTATTAGAAAAAGATAAATTATCTTCTTTATTTTTATCATGTGTTACATTGTAATTGAAAAGATTAGAATTATAAACAATCTCTTTGCTTTCAAAATTATTATCTTTTTCAAATTTTATAAAAGGTATATCTCCTTTTTTCATTAAAATATTTATAAACAAATCAAATTCTTTCTCATCATTTATATTTGAAATAGACATTAAATAATTTTTGTCTTGTAAAGATAATTTATTTTCTTTCTTTTTATTAAGCAGGTTTATTATATTAGTCCTCAATCTTTTATATTTATTTCTAATGCTAAAATATTGAGATACAAAAGCAATTCCACCTACTATAATAAATATTTCTAAAAGCCAGTGATTTGTAATAATTGCAAGAACAAAATAATTAAATGCAAAATATAATAATAATATACCTGTAATCAAACTAATCCAAGGCATCCTTTTACTAAGAAAATTAATAATAGCTCCTATAATAAAACCAATGATTATAGCAATAATAGACCCCATTATTTATTTCCTTTTATTTTAAGGTTAAGCATAAAATTTTAACAAATTCTGAATATAAAATTGAATCATATATAAAAATTAAAAAAAGGAGATAAAAATGAAAAAATTAGTTTTAAGTACAATCGTAGGTTTAAG
>CAYSYH010000022.1:0-10795 GCA_964435455.1 uncultured Candidatus Saccharibacteria bacterium
TATATCTATAAAAAACTTTATTTGCATCTACAAGAAAGTTTTTTCTTAAAGTTTTTCTACCAACTATAGCCTTATAAATCATGTTACTTCTATCCGATATATTTGCCACTGTTTCTACTTTTATACCTTCCATTTCTATAATTAATTTTACTTTAGGCCTAATAGTTAATATATTTCCAGATTTAACAACACTAAGTCCTGTTATCTCTGGGTGGTTTTCTACAAATTTTTGCATTTTATTTTTTAGCAGTACTGCCTCTTTTCTATTTTTAAAATGCCTATCTAAACCAAGCTTATGAAAATCTTCTAAAGCCTTATCAAAACCCAATTTTTGGGCTAAATCTAAATCTATACTTGTATATAAAGCACCCGAATCATTTTTAACTTTAACTTTTTTTGCGGATTTTTCTCCATCTATAGAATAAAAGCTAGCATAAGAAACAAAACCTACAATTTGCATACCAGTTATTTCATGGACAGTATCCTCTACTTCACCACCAAAAAGGTTTACACCAATTTTACGGGCATGGCTTAAAGAGGTAGGTTTAATACCTTGTAATTTTTCAAGCCTGCCTTTTAATCCCTCCAAATTAGCTAACTGTATACCCAAACCCGGGCGAGTATTTAGTTCTAAAACCAAGGGTCCTCTTTTTTTGTCTAATACAATATCTACCGCACTAAATGTTAAACCAACAGCATCAGTAGCTTTTACAGCTATTTTTAAAACATCTTTCCAATATGGAATTGTAAAACCGCTTAAAAGCATTTTAGTATCGGGGTGGCGGTCAATATAATGGGTTCCTTGTACAGCTGTGGTAGTTTTCCCAGTAGCAAGATCTATACCAACAGCAATCCCCCCCATATGCAAATTTGCCTTACCTTCACTTTTTTTTGTAGGTAACCTTAGCATAGCCATAACAGGTATATTTTTATACAAAATAATACGAATATCAGGTAAACCTTTATAACTTAATCTTTTTAAATCGCTGTGTATTTGTACTCTTTCCTCTATAAGAACTAAATCGGGTTTTTTTCTAAACTCTAGTTTAAAAACACCAGCCAAAATAGCTTTACAATACAAGTTTAAATTTTCTTTGGTATATTTTCTTCCGTTTACACCTATCCAATAGTCTCCTTTTTTTGATTTAGAAAATATTAAAAGATTACCGGAACCACCTGTTCCCTTTGCAGGCTTTATAATAAAAGAATTTAACTTTTCAAATTCAAAATCATCTACATCTTTTTCTGTTTTTAAAACAGCTAACAAATTTGGCGTTGGTATGTTCTTTCTTTTTAGTATTTTTTTTGTTTGTAATTTATCATCGGCTATACGTCTTGTAGAACCACGGTTATATTTTAAGGTATAGCTTAAATTACGATGATTTAAACCTAAAACCCTATTACTTGCCTTTAAAAATAAAGATATTTTATTCATTTTTTACCAAAAAAATACACTTTTTTTAGACTCTTTTTTAGAAGTATTTTTTTCCTTCTTTTTTCTTTTCTTCTTTTTAAATGCGGCCTCTTCTTCTTCTAATTTAGTCATTTCAGAAAGAATTACATTTTTAAATCGTGCAAATTCAGAAAATCTCAAACCCTCATATCTGGCTAAAAAGGCGTTTAGAGGAAATAAAAATAATAAAACCCAGACATGTGTAGTTATAAATTTAGCAAAAAAAGTACTGCTAATTAATAAGTAGCTAATAGTAGAAATAAAAATTGTTTCTAAGAACATCAAAAAAACTCTCTTTTCACCTTCTTTAACAGTTGTTCTAAAAAAACTTTCTACTAATGTAACTAGTAATATAATGGGAAAAAGAGGCCTAAAGTTATAATATGAATCCTTGTAAAACAAGCTAAAAATAAGTAATAATGTAAATAATAAAAAACAAACAACAGTATAAATAAAAGAAACTCTTACATAATAATGCATTCTAAATTTTTTTAAAAATCTATGAGTTAAAAGAGTGGTAAAAAAAATAACTGTGGAAGTAAAAATACCATAAAATAGCCCTAATTCTAAAAAAACTATAGAAGTTATAATAGGAACGTATATGCTAAAGCTTCTAAAACCAAATATATGCCTGGCAAGACTTACCAAAGTGGCAATAGTAGGAACAATAGCCAGTAAAACCAAAGCATATATGGGTACGTTTACTAAATTTGTAAAAAATGTCATAGTATTAAGTAAATATTGCTCAAATAGGATAATTATAAAGACTCAATAATTATTATATTCTTAAGATTATTAACTGTAAACAAACCTAAAACCAATATATAACTATAGATTAGGGTAACATATTTCCTGTTTAAAGTCAATCCACAGTTACTTATTAAAAAGGGCGTCTTTAACTAAATTTGAAGCTATTTTCATATCTAAAGAAGCACCATACTTTTGCTTTAAAAAAGACATAATTTCTCCCATATTAGACATAGTAGGGTTTTCAAAACGTTCTAGTGCTTCTTTTACAACTTTTTTTAATTCATCCTCAGTTAGCTTTTTAGGTAGATACCGTTGCAAAATAGCCAATTCTTTTTGCTCTTTTTTAACTAAATCAGCTCTATTGCCTTTTGTAAAAGCCTCTATGCTTTCCTTCCGTTGTTTTACCTGTTTTTCTATTATCCTTAAAACATCTGTATCAATTAAATCTTGTTCAGAAACTCTTTTTTTTATAGCAAAATTCTTTATTTCAGATAGCAAGGTACGTAAAGTATTTACGGCAATGGAATCTCTATCTTTTAAAGAAGATATTAAATGTTTCTGTAAATCAGAGTATACTTTAGATTTCATAATGTTGATTGCAATGGAGCCACCTCGGGGATTTGAACCCCGGACCTACGGTTTACAAAACCGTCGCTCTAACCAACTGAGCTAAGGTGGCATAGCATTAAAAATTTAATTATTATATTTATTAGATAACTTAATTTTTAAATCTCTCTCTTTCTTTTTTTGGCGTCTAATCTCTGCTCTTTTAGTATGGAATCTTCTTTTAGTATATTCCTCTTGAATTTTACTTTCTTTTAAGGCTCTTAAAAATCTTTTTAATGCTTGATCAAAAGATTCACCAGGTTGAACTTTTATATGGACCATCTAATAAAAACACCCCCTATAATATTTTAAATTGTTACACATAACCTATAAAATTTACTAAAGTGTAAATTATTTGTCAACTTTAAATTACTTAAAACCGGCCAATATATGCAAATGTTCATGGTCAAAATGGGCAAAGGCAGGACCATTTACCACATACTTAAATTTTGGCCACAGCTTTTGTGTTGCTACAACTTTGTTAGCTATTGCATAAACTCTAGACCAAAAATTATCCATATCTTTTTGCAGGGTATCTTTTTTGGAATAGTGTTTTTTTGGTATAACTAAAAGGTGAACTGGAGCAGTTGGGTATTTGTCCGGAATAACAATAAAATCCTCATCTTCATAGACTTTTTTTGATGGTATTTCACCCTTTGCTATTTTACAAAAAACACAGTCATTATTGTGAGCAGAATCAAGCATACTATTATGATAGCATAAACAAAAAAGGATTTAAATAAAGTTTACTTATTTTCACTCATTAATTTAATAGTCTCATCTAAAACTTTTTTAAAAGCAGAACCGCCCTCTAAAATATCTTCTAAATTATGCCAACTTTTTCCAATTCGGTGATCTGTTAAACGATTTTGAGGAAAATTATAAGTTTTGATTTTTTCGCTTCTTTCCATAGTACCAACTTGTGCAGAACGCAAAGAATCTAAACCCTTTTTTTGTTTTTCTAGTTCCAAAGAATAAAGGCGAGAACGCAATATATCCATTGCTATTTCTTTGTTTCTAGGCTGGCTCCTTTCTTTAGAACAAGTTACAACTGTTCCCGTAGGCCTGTGCAAAATCCTAACAGCAGTTTCTACTTTGTTTACATTTTGGCCACCAGCACCTCCACTTTTCATAGTAGTAATTTCTAAATCATTTGGTTGAATATTTAAAGCCACTTTTTTTACCTTAGGAAGTACTGCAACACTTACAGTACTTGTATGTATTCTACCTCCACTTTCTGTTTTAGGAACTCTTTGCACCCTGTGAACTCCACTTTCGTTTAGTAATAAATTATAAACATTTGGTCCTTTTATCTCAAAAGATACACTTTTTATATTACCTATTCCACCCTCATTAATATCGTTCTGCTCTAAACTAAACCCCATAAAAGAACAAAATTTTTGATACATTCTATATAAATCTTGGGCAAATAATCCTGCTTCGTCACCTCCAGCCCCCGCACGTATCTCTACCAAAGCAACGTTAGGGTTTATATTAGAATCAGATGAATTAAAACTACCTTTTGCAGACTTACCTTGTATAGCATCTATAGTTTTTTGCAAGTTTTCTATAAGGGCTTTTAAATCATTACTTTCTATTTGAGCAATCTTTTTTATTTCAATATCTGTGGAATTATTATATTTTTCTAAATCTTTTAAACGTTCTTTTGCTTCATTTAATTGTTTTTTTAATGTTTCTACATATTCCATTTTAAATCTTTAACACATTAAAAAATTGGGTAATTTACATAAAGTAATAAAAACTATTATTTTGCGGGTTCTAAAACAAGTTTTATCTCCTTTTGCTTGCCTTCTCTATCTATCTTTAAAGTTATTTCTTGACCTACTTTTTTACGGGCAATTATTTTAGCAAGGCTATTCTTCTTAGTTACCTTTTCCCCATCTACTTCTAAAATAACATCAAATTTTTTCAGGCCTGCTTTTTTAGCAGGGGTATCTGGTAAAACATCAAATACAATAGCTCCCACAGGAACCCTATTTAAGGCACTAGATTCCTCTGTATTTAAAGAATATCTAATACCTAAATAAGGTCGTTGTATTTCTCCTGTTTCTAAAAAAGATTCATACACAGCCTTTATAGCATTTACTGGTATGGAAAAACCTAAATTTTCACCACCTTCACTACGGGCTACATTTATACCAATTACATTACCGCTTAAGTCTAAAAGGGGGCCCCCAGAATTACCGGGGTTTAAAGCTGCATCAGTTTGTATAACATCATCTAACAGTTCAGTGCTGCCAAAAGGGTCACCTGCAACAATAGATCTACCAATTCCACTTATTATCCCCTTACTTGCAGTATTGCTAAATTCCCCTAAAGCATTTCCAATAGCAATAACAGTTTGCCCTACCCTTAAATTATCGCTATCTCCTAAATTTAATTTTGGTAGTTTTTTACCCTGGTTATCAATCTTTAAAATTGCAAAATCGTTAAGGGGATCTAAATGTTTTTCTAAAACATCATAAGTTGTTTCACCATCATTTAATACTACCTTATAAGTTAAATCGGCAGCGACAACATGTTTATTAGTAAAAACGTAATTATCTCCTACTAAAAATCCTGTCCCTATACCATTTTCTTGCTGAACAAAGCCCCTAAAAGGGTCTAAAGATACAGTATCACTTACAATACTAACTACAGCAGGACTAGATTTTTCAATAACATCTATAACAGCATTTTCCTCAAGTACAACAACCCTTTTTGTAACCTCCTTATTAATATTTTTTTCTAAAGGGTTGCTTGATGTAGATTTTTCTATATTTAACAAATCTTTAAAGTTAAAATTAGAATTATTTTTTACAAATAATAAGGCAGCTAATGAAACACCTACCGAAAAAACAAATAGTATTAAAAGTAATGTGTTTACAATGTTTTTTATTTTTCGCATGTAATTATTATAAACCTTTTTTAAAATAGAATCATTAACTAAATTAGCCATTTGTGGTATACAAATAGTAATGGATAATAAAAATATACATTGTATAACATTAAAACCTATAAGCATAAAAAGAGTGAAAAATTACATAATTTGGTTTAACAAACAAAATGTAAGAAAATACCTATTACCCCAAACACCAAGAAAGAAAGAAAGAATAGAAAAAATGATAAATAATTGGATAACCGACAAAACCTGCTCATATTATTCTATTTATATAAAAAAACAAAAAAGATATATAGGGCATGTCGGAGCAAAAATTGACCAAAACAAAAATGAAGCAATAATAGGAATAGTAATAGGTGAAGAAGAATACTGGGGGAAGGGTATTGCATTAAAAGCTCTTTTTAAAATAGAAAAAAAGTTAAAAAAATTAAAAATTAAAAAAATAAAAGCAGAAGTACACAATAAGAACAACCGCAGTATAAAATTATTTTATAAATTTGGGAGCAAAAAAACTAAGTTAAAGCCACAAAATAAAAAACATATTGTGTTTGTAAAAGATATTATCTAGCTAATTCCAAAGCTTTTTCTAATTGAACATCTTTTTTATTTTTTATATCCTCCTCTGTAAAGTCTATCTCTACATCTGGAGTTAATCCTTTTTTATGTACCCAATAACCTTCTGGAGTTAACCATTTACCAACAGTAATATTTAAACCAGAACCATCTTTATAGTCTAAGGGGGTTTGTACAGTACCTTTACCAAAAGTTTTAGTACCTACCAAGATAGCTTTTGCTCTTTCCCTTAATGCTCCTGCTAAAATTTCAGAAGCACTTGCACTACCCTTATCCACTAAAACGATGAGTTTTTTACCAATTAAGAGCCCGTTGTGGTCTACCTCATTACTCTGCTTTCGGCCATCGCTATATTCTTCTTTTACAACTATTCCTTTTGGTATAAACTCGCTAGCAACATGTACAGCGCTTAAAAGTAACCCGCCGGGGTTGCTACGTAAATCTAAAACAACAGATTTAATATTGGGGTTTTCTAATATAAGTGATTTAACAGCTTCGTCCCATTCTTTATTTGTAGTTTCTCCAAAACGGGATATACGTATATAAGCAATATCAGAATCTTTCAATTCTTTGCGAACAGTAGTTAATATAATGCTATCCCTAATTATATTTAATTCTTTAGGGTCAGATCCTTCCCTTAAAATGGTTAATTTTACAGATGTTCCTTTAGGACCTTTAATAAGTTTAACTACATCAGATAATTCCATACCTACTACATTGGTATCTCCTACTTCTACTATCATATCTTTAGGTTTTATTCCTGCTTTTTGGGCAGGTGAACCATCAAAAGGGGCAACCACAATAATAAATTCGCCATCTCTAGTAAGTTCTGCACCAATGCCTTCATACTCACCTTTTATAATTTCATCAAAATTTTGGTTTTCGCTAGGTTCTAAATAAATAGTATAAGGGTCATCCACAGCCCTTACTAACCCTTTTATAGCACCTCTAACTAAAACTTTGGGATTAAAAGGCTTATCTATATGCTTAGTATTTAAAGTTTCCCACACTTCCCAAAAAAGTGACATATCCACAACATTATCGTATTTTTTAGGCTGTTTATTTATAACTTCAATTTTGTAACTTTGTTTATTTAGCTTTACGCTGTATTGGTTTTTACCTAAATAATAGCCAAAAGATAAGGATATAAGAACTAATAATAAATTAAAAAATATAGAATTTGCTTTATTCATAAACTAGTCTATTTTACCTTAATTTTATAAATGATAAATAATTTTATTAAAGTTTACTTATACTAATAAACCTACTTCATCTGGATAAAGCTTTAAAGTAATTCCATTTAAGTCAACATCTAAATGTTCATTTGATATTTGTACAACTTTGCCTACTTGAGTATAATAACTTCGTCTAAAAACTTGTACAATATCTCCTATTTGTACCTCCTTTTCAAAATATTTAAAATTAGGTAAAGATGGATCAGAACCAAAATTATACTCTTCTGGGATTAAAAGCATTCTTTCATAAGTTCTTAATATACAAAATTTATTTTGTATGCTTTTTAAATACTCAAAAAAATAATTGTTTATAGGAAAAGCCCCAAAACCTTCGGCAACTAAAACACTAACATCTTCTTGAACAAGTTTTTTAAAGTCTAAATATTCAATACCTCCTACTAAAAAACCTATGGCACCTAAAGCTTGTGCTTTTTTAATAGCAGGCAGGCTCATTAATCTAGCTATTACTATTTTACCTAAAACCTCGTTAGATATATCGTTCTCCTCTATTATTCCACCAGAAGAATCTCCTAATACTATTATTTGACCAGCCACCTCTTTACCTGATCCTGACACAACTTTTACTAACAACGCTTTTGTTTTTATAAGTACACTTTGATTATCTAAGGTTTCCATTACTTCTCCACTAACCCCGGATATCAATAAAAATCTTTTAGAAAGTCCCTCTATAATAATTTTTTTATTTTTAATATCTATATCTTTTATTCTTCCAGATATTGTGGTTTTATATTCCACTTTTTTTATAAAAAACTTTTTGCCAAGTGCAACAGTATCCCCAGCATATACTCTATCCCCCACAGAGCGGATAGCTTTTCCATTATAAATAATTTCCTCATAATCTTTAATGTAGGTAGCTTCCCCAATTTGGTCAAATGAATTAACTTTGTCTCCTTTTTTAACAAAGAGCCTACCGGGATTAGGTAACTTACGTTCTACATAAGTACTTTTAGATTTTAAATACTTATTTAATACAGGTATTTGCATATACTATTAAAAATTTATTTTTTACTCTTTTTATTTGAACCCTCAAAATTTCCCCCTTTTTTAGGCGGTTTTTTCAGGCGCATAGGCAGCGGGAACTTTTTAAAGTTAATCTTAGGTAATTTTTTAGGTTTTACAACAGGTAATGCCGAATTTTTTAAAGTAGCTTTAGGCTCATTGTCAGCTAATTTTTTACCTTCAGTCAATGGCTTCTCTTTTTTAGGTTTTAAATTTGAATCTATATTAAAATCTATTTTAGAATTTATTTCTTTTAACCATTTTTCAATTAAGGTTATACGTTCTTTAGAACCACGATTTTTAAGTAATGGCCTAGAACGATTATCAACTACCAAACCAAAAGTACCACCACTAACATTAAAAAAAGACTTGCCTTTTTCAAAAATAATTTTTGCCTCTACTTTTAATCCTTTATCTAAAGGTATTACACTAATAGAATTAGGTTCTAAATTAATATTTAATCTAGTTCCATCCAAAAATTTCAAAAGAATCTCTTTTGCTTGCGGCACAACTAAACATCCAGCTAAATCTTCTATTACATGACTAGATATTAAATCTTTATACAAATCTTCATTAAAATATTTTAAAGCTTGAATATTAACAAGCCTATTATTGTAATCTCTATATACTCTAACAAACGAAGTTTTAGGCAAAGAATCCAAAAAACTCAAAACAAATCTTTTATTATCTCCAGAAAAAGATAAAGCCTCTCCAGCTATAATTAAATCATCAATAGTGTCCAAATAATTTTTTTGTATGTTTTCAAATAAAAAGGTTAAGCGTTCCCTAAAAAGGGCTTCTTCAAATCCCTTTTCCCAATTATCCCTAGGCTCTTTTGGACTATATGCAAGACGATTATGAAAGTAATTCTCTACTTGAGCTATATCGTCAGCTAAGTTAAACCACCTATAAAAATCTACAGGGCTAACAATTAAAGGATATACTATATTATTTATGTATCCTCTTTGTTCACCTACATAAACTAAAGGTAAAGGAGATTCACCTAATACTTTAGGTAAGGCATAAACATGCTTTACAGGAGGCTTTTTTAATAAAAAATCTTCATCTGTAGAAATTATAATATTAGGTTTTTCAATACCATATTTTTTTTGGGCTGTTGAACTAATTTTGGTTAATACTTCCTTCCAATAATTATCATTAGATAGCCTAAAAGATTTAAAAGGTAATATAAAATTAAAGTCATCTACTACCTTATTATTTTTTATTACGGTTACCAAAGACCAATAATTACTTAACGTTACAGATAAAACCATATTATTAGAAAATTAAGGCATTTTTAAAAACGTAGCTCAATCATTTATACCCCTTCTACCTTGAGAAAAATATCTATGCATTTTTATTTTATGATAAGATATTTGTACAAACCTAATTATTAAAGTTAAAAAAGTTCGTACAATCCTATCAGGCCAGGAACCAATATTCATAACTACATTTTAACTTAGTTTAATGTTAAAGAAAAGTAACTACAAATGTAAATAAATAATTACTACAAAAATAAAAATAAAGCCTGATATAATAGTAAAAGATAAAGTTGCCGAGGTGGCGGAATTGGTAGACGCGCTGTCTTCAGGAGGCAGTGAGCTTTTGCTCATGGAGGTTCAAATCCTCTCCTCGGCACCAGTAAACTTTCTACATCCATATCGCAAACAAAAAGTCTGGCGCCGCGTTGTGCTTTTAAAAATTACTAACATCCAAGGCCGCGACCACCACCCCTATTTGTAAGTTGAAAGATAAAGTTCTCTGTTTTACAATACTTTTAACTAAGGAAATAAATTGCAGCCAAAATGGATAAGGAACCACAAATCTTTCCACAACAAAATCCAGAGGCTAATCCTGCTGAGGCTTTAGCAGAATTACTTAGAGAAAATCAGCAGGAGTTTTTTACCCAATTAAATACTCTTCAACAAGAAATAATCGCTAGAGACATGAAGCTTAAACGTCAGGCAGGCGAGCTTAATCCATTTTATCCGCCGGAAGCTCAAGTGCAAATTCCCGGGATGTGCGGATATTCAGCTCCTGCCATAACCGAAGCCCTGCGGACTGTGTTGGGCAAGGAGAATGTGCGTACTGTTTACGGACATAATATTAAAGGAGCAACGGAAGATCCGGATGCGGGGTATGTTGTGGGGAGAAATGGGTATGCCAGACCACCATATCATTATTGGACGCAAGTACAAGTAAACGGAAAAGAGTTTTTTATCGATGCTACTCATGGACAGTTTGATCCGAAATACA
>CAYSYH010000023.1:0-10557 GCA_964435455.1 uncultured Candidatus Saccharibacteria bacterium
GCTTTTGATTCCCAAGTATTCTTTTTAGCTAATAATTTTCGTTTTTTAACTAGCTCTTTAGAATCCTCTTTTAAGGCCTTTTTAAGAAGATTTAAAAATTCATCCTTATTTTTATAAATGTATAAAACTTGTTCAAACCCTTTATAAGCAGGTAAATTTGAAACAATAGTAGGGACCCCGGCAGAAAGAGCATTAAAAAACTTTACAGGAAAGCACCCTTTAACAGTATAATCATTTAAATTATACGGAATAATATAAGCATTTAAATAATAAAGAAAGGCTAAAGAATCCTCATAACTTTTAGAACCTAAAAGAATAACATTTTTTAGGTTTTTTAAGTCGTCTACTTGAGATGAAGAATCGGATAATTTTAAAGGCCCCATTAAAACAAAATTAACATTGGGAAGTTTTTTTACAACGTAAGCAAAAGAGGTTACATCAAATTTATAAGAATCTATAGCACCAGAATAACCCACAATAGGTTTTTTAATATACTTAAGATAGTTTAATTTTTTATTTTTTGCTTTTATAACACTTTTATAAGAACCAGCATTAGGAATATATTTTACTTTTTCACCATATTTAGAGAATTTTTTGTACAAATAAGGATGTGATGTAAATATTAAATCAAATTTATTTGCTAGTTTATGTTCTTGGTACCTAACCCAATCGACCCCAATTAAACCTTTTTGGTCTAAGAATCTTCTTAACAAATAATCAAATTTTTGGATAATTTTAACCAAACCCCTATTAGTTGTATCTAAATAAGAATACTCGGGAAACGCCTCATAATTATCTACAATATCGTATATAGATATTTTGGGATTTAAAATTTTTTTTAAAAAAAATATTTTTGGAAAATCAAAGTGATATACCCACATTATATCTGCACTAGCATTTAAACTTTTTAAGGCTTTTTTAATAAAAAAGACATGTATTAAATTATTTAAATAAGAAAAAGGAGCAAAAGAAAAAAAGTTTATTGGAGTATACACAATTAAATTTGGTTTTTTTCTTTCTAATAATGAAAATTTGCGAGTTTGTAAAAACTTTTTTAAAAATTTAAATCTGGTTGGAGGATCTACAAAAACAACCTTATGCCCTAACTTGGCCATTTGATTCATCACTAAATATTTATTTGTTTTTAAAGGTAAATTGTAAAATTGATTAGAAAGGCAAACTATACCTAAAGATTTATTCATATCTCTTATCTAAACTATAACCCTTATAAAAATAAAACTTTTCTTTCTTTCCGGCTGGAGTATCCCCTAATATTTCATAAATCCAAAAATAATCAACACCATCTATAGCTATAATTTTTTTTAAGGTTACACTTTTACCCCGTAAATACCTAAAATCACTATACTTTTCTAAAACAAAATAAGTGCCGTAATCTTTTTCTGTCGGTTGAGAAAGTGTACCAGATTTACCAACATAAAAAGGAGCAAACAAGTAACCATACCTTACCAAAACTAATCTATTTTTAGCATTTGGTAAAGAATTTAAATAATGGGCTAACTTTGAATAACCCAAAGGCCATTTTGGTTCCTCTATACGACTGCCACCTTTATAACCACCTACAATGGGAGAATAATAAAAAAGGTAGTCGGGAAAAAAAGAAAAAGTGCTTAAAAAATTTAGAAAAAAAATTAAAATACCAATAGATAAGATCAATTTACTAAAAGCTAATTTTTTTTGTATTAGCCTTAATAAGCTTACTAAATAAAAACTTGCAAAAACAGTTAAAAAAGGTAAAACAGGAAACGCATACCTGCCTAATTTTTTTTCTGGGATAGTTAACATTATTAAATACATAACTATAAAAAACAAAGAAGATAAAAAAAATTTTTCTACCTTTTTATATTTTATAATTTGCCATAAAAAAAGAGCTACCCCAGACAAAAAAAACAACAACAAAAAAGGAGTTAAACGTATAAATAAGACTATTGGATAAAACCAATATCCAGGATCTGCTACCTCTATACCAAACCAAGCTTGAAGATGCTCATCAAAACCAATACCCGTTATTCCCGAATAATAAATCTCTATAGTGGATAATGGAGAAACCCACAAAGCTGGCCAAAATATAAAAATAAATATTGATACTAACAATAACCAAAAAATATATGTTAAAAAAAAATTTTTAAAAAACTTTAGATTTTTAGAAAAGAGCATTGTAAATATTAAAAAAGAGGAAAAAGGGAGAATAAAAAGAGAATTAGATTTTGTCAAAATAGCTAAACTTGAAAAAAACGCACTAGCAAAAAACCATTTTAAACTTTGCAAAGTATATAAGTTTGAAAATTTTAAATAATAATAAAGTAAAAGAACAGAAGCAAAAAGCAAAAATCCCACTAAAGCATCGGTATGCAATACCCTTGTTAAACCTAAAACATAGGGTTCAAATGTAAAAAGTATAAAGAATAAAAAAGTAAAAGCTCTTCCCCAAAGTTTATTTAAAACATATAACACTATTATTAAAACTACAGATAAGAAACAAATTATGCTAAGTTTTTGAAAAAAATGTAAGCCCACATAACCTTTTACTGTAGATAAGTCGGGGGAAAAAAACAAACCACCAAACAATTTATAGAGTTTTAAACCTACAGTAGCTAACCACATTAAAGTTACTCCCGGATGATAAGTTACTGCAGTTTCCTTAAAATTAAAAGAGGCTAAAGCACTAGCAAAATGGAATGTCCTTGTCTTCCAAACGGGAGCATCTGTGTTTACAATATCAAAACCTAATAAAGGAATGCGATATAAAACAAAAAATAAACCTAAAAAAATCCAAGGATAGCTATTTTTAATTTTTTTATTTAGATGAAATACCATAAACTTTAAATATAAAAACTGGAGGACCTTGTTGGTTTTTAGGTTCTGCATAAAACACTAAATCGGATTTTTCCAAAAATTTAGATATATTACCCTCTATTAAATCAGTATCTCTATCACCTTCCATTAAATCTTTATAACTAACGCCATTTACACCTACAAAAAGGTAAAAAGGTAATTTTGAAGTATTTATATTTTGTATATCTACCCTTTTAAGTTTTTTTGCTTTTAAATCTATAAAAGGTATTTGTTCTAAATCCCCTCTATAATAATATATTTGATCTTGACGCGTAACATTTTTTTTAAGCCAAGAATAAGCTAAATTACGCGTGTCAGGCCTAGAAAGTAAATAAGAATGTTTAATTGATTTAAAAAAGGAAAAAGAAAAAATAGAATAAAAGATAAACAGAAAAACCATATTTTTATTTATACGTATCTTTAAATAAAGTAGCTCTTTAGATATAAAAGAACTTACCATATCTATCAGTAAAACTACATACCCAACTATTAAAGGGTAAACAAAAATAAAGTAATGTGGAGGGCTTCTATCTTTTTTTGATATGTATAAATATGTAAATAAAGGTAATGTAATTAGCAAAACAGCTTTTTTTGACCTAAAGTTGAAAAATAAAAAAAGTATAAAACCTAAAATAAAGAATATATAAACACCCAATCCAAAAGCGCTTATACTCTCGGTTACAAAATTATTGTATAAGGACAGCGGGTATTCTAACCAAGTTTTAGAACCCGCATTTTGAAAAACAAAAAGGAATCCTCTACCATATTTATTAGACCAAAATAATTTAAAATTGGTAATTACAGTAGGGTTAGTTATTAAATAAGCAAATAAAAAAGATACTATAAAATAAAAATAATTTTGAATGTTTTTTAAAGATAAAATATTTTTTGTTAATTCTATAAAATTAGCTAATAAGCTATTAGTTTTTAAAAGAGAGTTTTTAAATTTTTTAAAGTTATAATAAAAAACAACTAATGCTGTAAACATAAAATAAAATAAAGCATTATATTTGGTGCCAAACGCCAAACCATAAAAAACTCCAGATAGTATAAAATTTTTTAATGTATACTCCCGCAAAAGCTTAGCAGAAAAGTAAGCCCCTAAAACTACAAAAAAAGTCATGGGAACATCTAAAAGGGCTAAATGCGACTCGTAAACATGAAAAGGTATAAAAGCAAATAATAAAGAAGAATATAACCCCAGTTTACGCGATTTAGTTACTTCTGAAATTAAAAGAAATACAGCAAATACAGTTAAAGCCCCAACCGTTGCGGCAATAACCCTAGAAATAAAGTAAAAAATTATAGGATCATGCCATAAAATAGGAAATATAGACTCTAAAAAAGACCTTAAACCAAAAAACTGCACAATAACACGAAAGTAGTAAAAAAGCATATAAAAAACAAAGTTTATATACATAAAAGTATGAGGCCAATCAAACCTATTAGGATTTAAACTAAAACGAAGTCCAATTACAGAACGCACAAAAGAGGGCTCATCTATATTAAATATAATAGGAAATCCATAAGTAATACCCCAAAAACGAATTAATAATGCTAATGCAAATATAGCAAATAAACTTTTAGGAAATAAACTAAGCTTATAAAATATTAAATTTGAAAACTTTTTTATATAGTGCATATACTAATTTTAACAAACCTTGTTTTTTATAAAAGTACAGGCTTATAAGTAAATAAAAAAAAGTTAAAAGAACTATATAAGAAAATTTTTGTGATAAATAGCAAGAATATACATAAAAAATAGACATAATAAAGTAAATAAACAAATACATATCTATTAAATTTATATTTAAATATTTTTTTATTAAATATAAAGAAAGTAAGTACGAAACTAAAGAACCTAAAGATATAGATAAAGCCAACAAAACAAGAGTATTAGAAAAAGGAAAAACAAAATTAAAAAAGAACATTAAAATAATTGAGACAAACAACATTAAAAAATAAGACAAAACTAAAGGCATTAATTTTTTAGCAGGAATAAATATAGAAGATTTAAAAAGATTTAAGTTAGAGTAAGACCAAATAGCCAAAATTGTAAAAGGTATAATGGTAAAAGATTTATAATAATCTGGGTTTTTTATAACTAAAGGTAAAATAAAGTAATGTAAAGAAGCTGCAATAGCAGAAAAGCTTGTTAATATTAAAAATGTTTGTTTATAGTTTTTTATATAAGATTTTTTAAATTCCTCTTTGTTTTCACCAAATTTTTTTGACATCTCGGGCAAAGTTACGTCGGTTATAGAATCAGAGAATACCATAAGTTTAGTAGAATAAAACATAGCAAAACCAAAAATAGCTACTAAAGATTCTGGTGAATTTAATATGTAATTCATAAACAACACAGGTCCCTCCCGCCAAAAGGTAAAAGCAATCTTTACTATATACACAACTAAACTTATACCAAAAATGGCTCTTAAAATTCTTTTAAAATCAGTTAATGTTGTTTTTTCAAAATTAAATCCCATAGATTTAAAAGCCAAAAAACCTAAAATAACAAAAGAGGTCATATTAAAAAGTAAATAGGCATAATAAAAACCTTTAAATCTTAAAAAATAAACTAACGGAATATAAACAAATACCGAAAATAAAGCTATTAGGGCTTGATAGGTAAAAATTATTTTAAACTTTCTAAGACCTGCTAAAACAGAATTAAAGATACCTAAAGAAGATTGAAATAATAAAGTAATAGCTACAATGCGCAAAGCCCAAGATACTAATGCAGGATTAGAACTTTTAGAGGCTAAACTATTTGAAAAAAAGAACAAGTATAAAATAAAAGGTAAAGATATAAAAAGCCTTACCAAAAAAGATATAAAAAATATCTTAAAAACCTCTTTTTTGCTTTTTGCTTGAGATATTTCCCGAGTACTTCCACTAGTTAAACCCAAAGCTTGAGAAGTACCTACAATACTAGCAATACTAGTAATAATACGTATAGCTCCCCATTCTGTAGAAGTTAAAATATTTACAATAAAAAGGCTTTGGACAATACCTAAAATCATTGCAGTAAAACGGGAAATAAAACTAATACTTTGTGTTTTTAATAAAGACATGTTTATTTAAGTTTATTCAAATTTTAAAACATCTATAAAACCAAGACTGTCATTTTCTCTACTTGTGCCTAGACCGGCATACACATTATAAAGACCTTTTTTAGATATATAATCGGGAACTTTTATAGTAAACTCTTCATATAAAAACTCACCCACAGGAAAATCATTAATATCTTTATAATAAAAAGAAGGAAAGTGTGCAAATTGCCACCTTTCTTTTGGATTGTTTTTAGATTTAATTATGGTATATGTAAATAATTTATCTCTATCTTTCACCTCACCTACAGTATATATATACTTTACAGTTAAAGTATTATTTTGTTTATCATAACTATAGTCATAATCCCAAATACTATAAGGGGGATCTATTAATTCTAAAGGTAATCTAAGCAATGGTAATGTGCGATAATCTATACCATCCCATTTTTTTATAACCCCAAACCCAGCTTCATTTTTAGGTACTTTGCGCAACAAAAAAAATCTTCCACAAGCATATTCCAACTTAACAGGATTATTAGAAATAAAAGTATTTACAGCTTTAGCATTATATTTTATATCTAAATCTAACAAATCCATTAACTTTCTGGCATATAAATCTGCTATTACAACGTTCGCCGAATCTAAACCCGAGGGAAACAAGGCATTAAAAGACCGATCACTGGTTTTTGCCCCTAATGGCTGGGGAACAGAAATTTTATCATTTTTAGATATTTTAGAAAGTAAAAAATCCACACACTTAGGCTCTATAAGATTTTTAAATTCCTCTTTTGGTTTTTCTGTTTCTGTATGAGTTGCAAATACATTTGGTAAAGAAAGTTTTTGAGATATTTTTACGTAAGGTGTATAAAGTAAAGGGCTTTTATAGCTTAAAGAAAAATAAAAACTAATAAGAAAGACAAATAATAAATATATAGTAGCTATTTTAAAAGAAAACTTCTTTTTAAAAAATATCCACAACTCCAAGACGCTTAAAACCATAAAAGGAATCAATATTAAAAGACGGTGATTAGTAATGCTAAATATGTTTTTTTCTGTAGCTAGTAGTTGTATTAAAATCTCAGGTATAGAAGCAATAAACAAAAAAGGCGAAAAAAGCAAAGAATATGCTATAGGATTTAAAAGTTTATAAAAAGTTTCTATTTTTTCCTTAGTAAAAATCACCTTTAAAAATACATTGGGCTTTAAAAAAATATTTTTAAATATTTCTAAGTAGCTGCTTCCTAACTTTTCATAGCGATACAAAAAATAATTTTTTCCTGTAAAACGAGGGATATCACCTTCTTCTGTAATTTGTGCGTATTCTACAAATTTTTGTAAACCCTCTACCCTCTCTTTGGAGTAAGAAGGTATTATATATAAAAAAGAAAACAAAGACCATAAAATACCTAATAACCCAATTATTAAAATATGCTTTTTATATTTTTTAGATGAAGTAAATAAAAAATATGGAACTAAAAATAACAAAACAAGCCCCAGTTCTTCTTTACTTAATATAAAAAGAACAGCAAAAATATAAAAAAAAGTTAAATGTTTTTTTGATGGTTTAGGGTAAAACAACAAAATAAATATTATTCCCAATAAAAAAGGCATAGCCAAAATTAAAGGGTGAAAGGTTGTCCACACTAAAATATAACCAGATATAGGCATAAGCATAATTAAAGAACCTAAAATTGCAGACTGCCATACACCAAGTCCTCTCTTTTTTGCTATAAAAAATAACAAAAAGGAAGAAAGTGCAAAAGCTAAGGATTGAGCAAACAACAAAAAACTAGCGTCTGTATAAAAAATATTTACTGGTACAAAAATAAGTAAAGAGGGGTCTACATGGCTCATTGACCAACGCTTAAAATTTTTACCAAAATAACCGGTTAATTCCATAAAATTACCCCTAGTAGTGTTATAAAGCATTTGATTCATATTACCTAAATCAAACTTTCCATACACATAATTGTTGTATCTATCTATAGAAAGCTTATGTGAGAATAAAAAAAGAATAAGTATAAAAATAATAAAAAATGTAAATATTAAAAGATTTTTTAAACGGATAAGTTTATAAAGCATAATTAGTTACAAAACATTTTACCTTTTGGATATTTAGTTTTTAAACCCCAAATATAAGTTACTGAATAATCTTGATTATAAAAGGTATCTAATAATGTATAGGCATAAGTAGGTACGTCCCCTTCGCGCAATCCGTCATAAATCCAGCTATGGGGTCCTTCTACTACAACTAAAGTATCAGCTCCTACTTTAAAAGCTTCTTCGTTTTCGGGAGTTTGGTTAAAACCCACATAAAAAGAAGTAATGGAGTTCTTTTCATTTGAACTATATGAACCAACTAAGCAGCCTTTATCATATAAATCTCTTATTTTTTCCCAATGCCTATATTGGTTAAAGCCAAATACACCATCAATTTTTTTATAACGTACTCTGTGAACTCTATATACTAAACGACCTAAATACCTTTTTTTCCACCATGGGTATTCTGGATTTCTATTGACAAATACAAACCAATATAAACCGCTTAGATAAATAAAATAAGTTAAAAATACTGTTAAAAAAGAAAAGTACAAATATTTAATATTCTTTAAATATCCTAAAATACTATAAAATCCATAGCCTGCTAAAATAAAACCGGGCATAAACACTGTATAAACATGTGTTCGAGGGTCTTTTATAAAAAAGAAATAAAAAAAAGCGCTAAATAAAAACCAAGCTACAATACCTAGCCTTTTAGCATCTACTTTTTTAAAAAATAATAATAAAATTACTAGGGATAAGGAACTAAAGTAAAATAAAAGTGTAGAAAGACGAGGTTTAAAATAAAAATAACTAAAATAAATAGAAAAAGAAAGTAAAGTTACCAAAAAAGAATATATTAAAGTAATCTGCTTTTTAGAAATCTTTATAAACAATATTTTTAAAGAATTTAAGCTATTAAAAGAAGAGAAAAATATTCCCAAAATAATAAAAACAAGTAATAAAAACCAATATTCTATAGGGGCATACATTGTAATAAGTTTTAAAACTAAAGGGGTGACAGGAACAAGCTGAGTCCAAGAAGTTCTACCTGATATATAGGTAGAGGCATTATCACTATAATACGACTTAGAGAAATAAGGGTAATAAAAAGATAAAGACAATAAACCAAATATACTCAAAAATAAGGTAGAATATATAAAAATTTTTTTATAGTTTTTTTCCCATATTAATTTGTGAAGCAAAAAAATCGCAAAAAAAGCTATAGTAGATAAGGCATCATAGTGAGAAAGTACAGAAACCCCCAAAAAAACTGCAGAAAGGGTAATTTTTTTTAAATCGTTTTTTTCGTACCCTACAGCAAACAAGTAAAGAGAAAGAGGTACTAATAAGTGCAAAATAGCTTGATATTGGGTAATTCTTGAAAAAGCTATAAATAGACCATTTAAAGAAAGAAATAAAACTGTGTACAATGCAGCTTTTTTTGATTCCCAAACATATTTAGATAATTTGTAAAATGTATAAAAAGAAACAACTCCAAAAATAAAAAAAGGTAGCCTAACTTGAAATTCATTATGATATCCAAATAAATATACATTTATATAGTTAACAATATACTGCATAGGCCCTCTTTTTTGATGTAATATATAATTTAAAAAATTATTAACAGATGGAGCAACACCTTTTATATTACCTAAGTACCTTAAGGGATTTATCTCATCTCCTTGTAAATTAGAATAACCTAAACCTTGAAACCTTACAAAAACACCATAAAAAATAAATATAAAAGTTAAAATAGTGAAAAATTCGTATTTAGATATTTTTTTAATATAGTTTTTAATCATTTAATTTTAGTATGTTTTAAATTTAATTTTTTTGCAACCATAAAATAGGCATTACATTAAAACTAGTAGGCTTATAACACTTAAATACTAAAAGATAGTCAAATTTAAAGGGAAATCTAGGTCCAAACGTTTTAATTAAAGAACATCTTTGCAAAGGTACATCTTTTAAATCGGTATAATCAGCTACAAAATAGTTAGCATAGCCATTTTTAATAAAAGATTCATTGGTAAATACAGTTCCTAAATAACCTTTAAAAGATCTATCAGATTCCCCCCTTGGACTTACAACAGCCATTTCATAAGCTTTATTTCCATCGAGTTTATTTAAATATTGTGAAACTTGTAAATAAAACTCTCCTCTATTACGTATTTTTGCATGTTTAGCATAACCAGAGTAACCACCCAATAAATCTGTATGATAAGCGGAAAAATTAGGATAATATGAATAAAAAGTAATAGATAAATAAATAATAAGAAAAAATAAATAAACATTTAAGAAAACTCTTAAATGTTTAATTTTTAAATAATCATATAATTTATATAAAGAATAAGATCCAAAACCTACAAAAAACGGTAAAACATTAGTTATATACCTATCTTTTAATTTAGAGGGAAAAGACATTATAAAGTTGTAATACACAACATATAAAAAAAACAACAACAAAATATTTCTAAGATTCTTATTTTTTTCTTTAAAAAATACAAATAAAGAAGCAATAAATGAAACAATTATTAAACCAGTTGAACGAATAAAAAGCATTTCATAATAATAAAGGTAAGGGCTTTTAGTAAAAGAAAAGCCCTTT
>CAYSYH010000024.1:0-9987 GCA_964435455.1 uncultured Candidatus Saccharibacteria bacterium
TATGTTTTAATTATAGTACAATACCTGCTTTTTTTAAAGGGTTTTTTATGTTTAAAAACATTAGATAAAACAAAACTTACCTAAAAAATATTACTCATATCTTAAAGCATCTAAAGCAGAAATCTTTGTAGCTCTTTTAGATGGATACATACCAGTTAAAACCCCTATAAAAAAGGATAAAGATAAAACAAAAACAACCAAAGCAAAAGGTATGTAAGTAATACTTAAGTAACCAATACCTGCAGAAACCGAAAAAACAGAAAGCCCTAAATCTATCAATTTACCAACAACAAAACCAAACAAAAGCCCAGCTACCCCACCAAAAAACCCTAAAATTAAGGATTCTGCTAAAAATAATTCTTTTACTTCCTCAGACTTCATACCCATAGCTTTTAATAAACCCACCTCATGAGTCCTCTCTAACAATGATACAGTTAAAGTATTAAACATACCTAAAGAAGCAACAGAAAGGGCTAAAATACCTAAAAACAGTAAAGCAATACGCAAACCATTAAAAAGATTTTCTATTTTAGACAAAGTATCTTGAACAGATTGAGTTTGAAACCCAAAACCTTCTATACGCTCTCTAATATGTGGTACAGCCAAATCACTATTAGCTACAACTTTTGCTTGCGTATAATTAACCACACCTAAAGATTTAATATCTACCAAAGGAACATAAATATAAGCTGAATTGCCAGGGATAATACCTACTATATTATAAGTTGTTTTTTTAGAAAGTATTTTTTTATCATTTAAGGCAGGGATTAAGTCGCCAATTAAAGTCATTTGCAAAGTAAACTGGGTACCTAAAGCTTTTTTATAATTATCTGGATTAAAACCAATAGTATTTAAAAAACTTTCTGTAACCACCGCCTGTTTTACAGCCACAGAATCTAAAACGTTTATTTCTAAACTAGTTACCTGTGTAGGACCAGTAATTTCGGGAATTAATTCTTTTAAAGACTTGTCATCAAAACCTTTATTTTGCAAATCCCTTATAAGGTTTTTTGCTTGACCAGAAACGTTATTTAAATTTAAACCCTCTGAACCAGAAGATGAAGGTTTAGTTGTAGTATCAGTACTTTTATTTTCATCAGAGTCAGATACACCCAAAACTGCCGGTGTACTTTTTACATATGCAATATCTTTTTTTGCATTATTTTTTGCATCGTTACGAGGTACAACTACACTAGTTTCGTTTGAATCTTTTTCTTCAACCTTTCCAGAAGGAACAACCAAACCCTGAGTTTCTTGATTATCTTTATTAGATTCTTTTTTTAAAAAATTAGCTACATCTGGGTTTGCATATACAGCTTTCCACGAATCGTCACTTTTATAAAACTCACCGTAAGAAAGTGATATATCAGAGTTTTTTAAGTAAGAATCTGGCGAAGAATAAACAACTACATCTACCGCAGAACCTTGATAATCTACCCTACCCACAACCGAAACCAAAGGAACAACAAGCTCCACATTTTCAATAGAACTTAATGTTTTAATTGCCTCATCATTTAAAGGTTTTTGTAATTGATCCGAGGTAAAAACAGTAGCCTGCTTTACCTCATTTAAAGAAGCTACCCTACTTTTAACAAGTTCTTCTACACCATAACCCAAACTTAAAAGTAATACAGTAGCCCCAATACCAATAGCCATACCACCAACAGTAACTATAGTTCTTGTTTTTTTAGAACCCATATTTTTAAAGGCAAAATGTATTAGTTGCCACCTGCTTATGCTACCGGATTTTTTACTAAAAGAATTTACAATATGCCTGCAAGTTTTTAAATAACTTTGTTCCTGCATTTTTATAAAAGCTCTTGGTAAGCGCAATTTTTTTTGCAGAGATAAAAACATTTTAGGAATAAAATAAAAGTTTAAAATAAAGAAGAATAAAAGAGAAGAAAAGAAAGTTTTAAAAAAATCATAAACTGGACCAACAATAAATAAACTACCTATAATGTCTTTAATTTTCCTTTTTTGTTTAAAAGAATCTCTTGTATAAGCCATAACTATTTTTTAGAAGGAATAAAACTTTTTTTACCTTTTAAGGAGACAAATTCCTTCCATTCTTTTGTTCCTTTTTTAGCTTGTCTATTTATTTTTCCGTCAACTATTTCGGCAACTCTAGTAGCATATTTTAAATACTCTAAGTCATGAGTTACCATAACAATAGTTTTTTTATGCTTTTGGTTTAAATCCTGTAAATGATCCATTAAAGCAGTACCTGATTTTGTATCTAGGTTACCCGTAGGCTCATCTGCCACAATTATTAAAGGATTAGTTACTAAAGACCTTGCTAAACCTACTTTTTGCTGCATTCCAGCAGAAAGTTCAGAGGGTAAATAAGTAGCCCAATTTTGCATACCAACTTGTTCCAACCTTTGCATAGCAACACTATGGGCCTCTTCTAAACTTTTACCATTTAATAACAAAGGAAATGAAACGTTATCTAAAACATTTAAAGATTTTAACCAATAAGATTGCTGGTAAATTATGCCAACATGTTTTTTTCTAAAATCAGCGCGGTCGTCTGGAGACATTTTATAAAAATTAAATCCTAAAAAAGTAAGACTACCCTTTGTAGGAGGTTCCAAACCTAATAAAGTATGTAATAAAGTGCTTTTCCCAGAGCCAGAAGGGCCAAATATAATTAAAAAGTCACCGTTATATAAACTTAAATTTATTTCTTTTAAAACCGGTACTAAAGTAGAACCAACTTGAAAAGATTTATATAAATCTTTTACATCTATTATAGTACTAGACTGTGCTTTTGACATGGCAGTATCTTAATTAATCTAAAAATATTTAAACATTAATGTAAAAATTATATCAAAAATATTTTGAAAATAAAGTTAGTTTTTTAAATAAGCTCTAATAATTAATCTATTTAAGGTGGTCCCTGGGGGATCGCAGGTTTGCAAAGTTAAAACAGACTCTTTTTTATATTCTTGTAAAAAAGGACTTGTATTAAAACCAGAAACAATAAACTTTTCTTTGACTATGTATTTAAAATAATTATTTTTATATACAATATAAATTGAATCCCCCGTTTTTAATTTGCGTAATTGGTTAAAAACTGTAGCATAAGGGCCCATTTTCCAAAATTCAAGACTAGAGTGAGCAAATAAATAAGTGTTCCCAGGCTTTCCAGGTATACCTTTAGCATGAGCAACACCTTTTTTTAAAGCATTAAAATATTCTCTTTCGTTAGTTACACTAACATTTTTAATTACAGGCGCATTTACACCTAATTTTTCTATTATTATGCTAAAATTTTTATCTACTGGGTTTAAATAAATGTTTCTCTTTATAAAATTTTTAAATAGGTAGGGTTTAGATAAGGTAATTTTATCCTCCCCCTTTAACTGTAAATTAAAGACAAAAGTGTACTTTGTACCTAGTAATTTATTAAAATAATAATTAAATTCTGGAATTAAAATATTACTTAAAGATAAAATAATTATGACAAAACCAGATATAATAAGAATATAAGCATAAAAATATCTTTTGTATAAAGGATTACTTATAACTTTTAAAAACATAAGTAAATTTTAAATGGCGCCCACGGCAGGACTCGAACCTGCGACACCAGGTTTAGGAAACCTGTGCTCTATCCCCTGAGCTACGCGGGCGTTTGCTAAAGATTATATAAGCTAATAAAATAATAAGCAATTTATTAAAAACTAGACTGTTGCATACATTAAATATAAAATAAAGATATGGAAAACGAGGATATTAAAATATATATAATTGCTATTTTGGTATCGGCAGTAATAATAATTTTAGCAGTTTTTGGGTACAAACTATATACTAAACCAAAGTTAAATCAATACTGTGGTAAATTTAACAATTATACTTGCAAAAAAGGCAAATGTGATTATATTACAAAATATAAAACAGGACCTGTAGGATATTGTAGAAATACAATTTTAGGATTTTAAAATGATAAAAAACCTGCCTATAAAAAAACTTATATTTACAGTAATTATACTTTTAATATTACCTACGAATCTTTTAAAAATTTATAAAAATGTAAAAGCTCAAGAAATATCTATAGGTATAGCCACTTATTTACCTATTTCTTCGGAAGAGGAGGTAAGTGAAGGAGACATAATATCAATTCAAAACAATGAGTATAAAAAAAGCTCTAGAGAATATGATCCAAACGTTATAGGTGTAGTAGTAGATAAACCTGCGGTAGCAATAAACTTTAAAGAAGGCCAAAATTTAAAAGCTGTGTTAGATAGAGGAGATGCATTAGTAAAAGTAAGCACAAAAAACGGCGATATAGAAGTGGGTACATTACTAACTACTTCAGATATACCAGGAGTTGCAGTGAAAGCTTTGGCACCAGGTTTTATTGTAGGAATAGCTCAAGAACCATATAAAGGAACAGATATAGGAAAAATAGCTATAACCATACAGCCTCATTACTCATACTCAGGCAATTCAACAGAAACAGGAAAGTTTAAAACTAGCATAGCTGATATATTTACATTAAGTACTCTGGCTACATATCAAAGCCCTTCAGAAGTAATAAAATATTCTTTGGCAGGAATTATTATACTTATATCTTTTTTAGTTGGGTTTTTAACATTTGGCAGAGTAGCTGCAAATGGAATACAAGCCATAGGTAGAAACCCTCTAGCTAGTAAGATGATTGGAATTAGCATAATATTAAATGTTGTAGTAACTGTTGTAATAATTTTAGCAGGGCTTGCGTTATCATATTTTATAATTTCTTTGTAAAATTAATGTGTTAATTTAAAATTAAACTAATGATTACAAATACTCTGCCCTTTATAATAACCTTTTTAAACATAGGAATAACTTTAATATTAATATGGTATTGGTATAACCTAAGTAAAAAAGAGGAAATTTTAAACAAATTTTTAGAAAAAAAAGAAAAAAAAGCTATTAAGGTTTTAGAAGATGCGGAAAAAAGGGCTATTAAAAAAATAGAAAATGCTGAATTATTTACAAAAGAGATTAAAAAAGAAGCCAAGGAGGTAATAAAAAAAGCTTTAGAGAATCTAAAAAATTTAAACCAAAAACACTATGAACAAATATTAAAAGAATATAAAAGTAACCAAAAAGATGTTTTACAAAAACTAAAAAATCAAAATCTACAAGTAATAAGTAATTTTGCAAATACATTAAATAAAGATACGGTACAAATTAAAAAAGATGCTTTAAAAAGCGTTTCAGAAGCCATAAAAAAATCACAAAAAGAGATTGAAGAATATAAGCAAAGAGTAAAAGAAGAATTTAAACAAGAGCTATTTGCAAGGATAGATCAAATTGTTTTAAAAGTATTACCTAAAAATATTTCACCAGAAGAACATCAACAAATTGTTGAAGATGCTTTAGAAGAGGCTAAGAGTTTAGGGTTTTTTAAATAATATTATGGTACCCTACTTTATAAACACTAAAGAAGAATTGGAAAATTTAATACAAAAGTTAGAAAAATTACAAAAGAGTCAATACGATTTAAAAAATAATTGGGAGCAAGCTTTAAATGAAATATTTACACAACAAGAAAAAGAATATATAAAAACATATAGCAAAAATTATAAAGATAACACAAACGCAGTAACAAAATTGATAAATTATTTGCAAAAGGCAAGAGTAGTAAATATTACCTTAGCTTGGCAACCTACAATTAAACAACAATTAAAAATAGCCCAAAAAATAAAAAGTTTAATAAAAGAAGGTGTAATAAATATATACTATAATCCAGATATAGCAGGAGGAATAGTTTTGGAATATAAAGGAAAATATTTAGATTTAAGTTTAAAGAATAAATATGAAGCTAAATTATAAGGAATACATACAAAAAACAAAAGAATATGGGATTGCAAAAAATGTAAAGCACCCGGTTATAATTTGTTCTGGGCTACCTAACGCACAACCGCAAGAATTAGTAGTATTTGAAAATAACCAAACTGGCCAGGTTGCAAGCTTAAATAATAAAGGAGTAGAAATAATATCATTTGATAAAAAACCTGTTATACCGGGAATAAAAGTTACAAGAACAGGTTTAAAACTACATATACCCGTAGGCACAGAACTTTTAGGTAAAACTGTAAACCCTTTAGGGGCTCCTTTTTTTGAAGATGAAAAATATACAAAACCAAAAGACACAATGGAATTAGATAAAAAACCAGAAAGCATAAAAAATAGAACAAAAATAAAAGAGCAACTAGTAACGGGGGTTACTTTGGTAGACACACTATTACCTTTAGGAAAGGGTCAAAGAGAACTTATTGTAGGAGATAGAAAAACAGGAAAAACATCTTTTTTAATACCTTTAATAAAAAACCAAGCAAGTAAAAAAATGGTTGTAATTTATGCACTAATTGGTAAAAAAAAGGTAGAAATTAAAAAACTAAGAGACAGGTTTAAAAAAGAAAATATATATAAAAACATAGTTATTGTAGCTTCTGCGGCAAATGATTCCCCTAGCTTGATAGATTTAACACCATATACAGCTATGGCGTTAGCGGAATATTTTAAAGAAAATGGGGTAAGTTCTTTAGTAATTATGGACGATTTAACCACACATGCCCAATTTTATAGGGAGATAGCACTTATTGGTAAAAGGTTCCCGGGTAGAGAATCTTACCCAGGAGATATGTTTTTTAAACATGCGCGGTTACTAGAACGAGCAGGAAATTTTAAAGTAAAAAATAAAAATGTTTCTATAACCTGCTTACCTTTGGCTGAAACCACACAAGGTGATTTAACAGGATTTATTGTGTCAAACCTAATTAGTATTACAGATGGGCATATACTGTTTGACACAGAAACCTTTAACAGAGGTATAAGGCCAGCTGTAAATGTATTTTTATCTGTAACAAGGGTGGGAAAGCAAACACAGCAAGAACTATCTAGAGATTTAAACCAACGATTACTTATATTATTAACAAACTATACAAAAGCACAAAGCTTTTCACATTTTGGGGCAGAAATGTCAACAGAAGCAAGAAAAACATTAGTAATAGGAGAACTACTATATAAATTTTTTGAACAGGAATTTAATCAAGTAATACCTTTAAATGTACAAATAATAGGTATAGGTATGATTTTACAGGGTTTATTAAATAATTTTAAGCCCCAAAGAATTACAGAAATGAAAAATAATTTAGTAAAAACATATAGCAACAATTCATATGCTAAAAAGGTAATAAATGAATTAGTGAAAGTATCACAAGTAGATTCCTTGCTCCTAAATATAGAAAAAAATAAAGAAAAACTTATAAAATTTACTGGTTTAAAGTTTGACTAAAAATGAATAATAAAGAAATAATAAATGATATAACAGTTACACAAACTATAAAAGAAATAGCAGAAACTTACGAAGAAGTATCGGTTATGAAAATACAAAAAATAAGAAATTCGGTACTAACCACAAGAGATTTTATGTTAAGGCTGTCTGAAATATTTGCAGAGGTAAGATATTCGTATAAAGAAGAAATAAAAGCTTTAAGAAAGATTAAAAAATTAAAAAATAAACAAAACACTTACTCTACTTTAAAAAAAACAAAAGAATTGGCACAAGTTTTAGTAACCACTAATGAACATTTAGTAGGAGATATACCCTATAAAGTATTCTCTAGTTTTATAGAAGATATAACAAAACAAAAAGGAGATTTAATAATAATTGGAAGTGTAGGTAAAGGATTAATAGAAACAATATTTGGCCAAAATAAAAAATTTTACTATTTTGATTTACCTCCAATTGGGTCTGGAATAAAAGTTATTGAAAAATTAATAAGAGTTTTAATACAGTATAAAAATATAACGGTATATCACGGAAAGTTTTTAAACTTAGTAAACCAAATACAAGTCAAATCTAATATTTTGGAAGATATAGAAAAAACAGCAAAACTAAACAATACAAACAATAAAGAAAAAAAATATTTGTTTGAACCATCTTTAGAAAAAATATTAAATTTTTTTGAAATACAAATATTTGCCTCACTCTTTAGGCAAAGTTTAGATGAGGCAAGTTTGGCAAATTTAGGTTCAAGAATTAAATCTATGGAACAGGCTACCGAATCAGCCACAGAAAGAATAAAAACATTAAAAATGTTAAGAATAAGATTTAATAAACATTTAGAAAATAAAAAGCAAATTCAAAGATTAGCAGGAATGACATTATGGAATTAAAAGA
This sequence comes from uncultured Candidatus Saccharibacteria bacterium, assembly GCA_964435455.1. Taxonomy (GTDB): domain Bacteria; phylum Patescibacteriota; class WWE3; order 2-01-FULL-39-13; family JAACPI01; genus CAYSYH01. The sequence goes on from CAYSYH010000024.1 coordinate 8,180, forward strand.
TAATAAAAATTTAGGCACAGTTATATCTTTAAATGGAAACATTGCAACAGTAAGGTTTGTTTTTGAAAAACCCGAAATACACCACTTACTTGTGCTAAAGGATGACAAAGAAGTAATTTTGGAAGTATATGCATCTAAAAATGAGGAAGAATTTTATTGTATATTACTTACAGATACCACAGATATTAAAAGGGGAGATACGGTATTAAATACAGGAGAAACATTAAAAGTACCTCATCCAAAATGGGCCTTAGGGAGGGTTTTTGATATTTTTGGTAACCCGCATGATAATAAGGAACCTTTTTTGGAAAAAAATAAAAAAGAAATTTTTAAATACAGACAAGAAAACAATTCACAAATAAAAGTCCCCCAAAAAATATTAGAAACAGGCATTAAGGCAATTGACTTTTTTTGCCCCATTTATGAAGGAGGAAAGGCAGGATTGTTTGGAGGCGCAGGTGTAGGAAAAACAGTGTTATTAACAGAATTAATAAACAACATTGTTATTAGTAATAAAGAAAACAATAGTGTATCTGTATTTGCAGCTGTGGGAGAAAGATCTAGGGAAGCTCAAGAACTATATGAAAATTTAAAAAAAAGTAAAGTATTGCCACACACAAGTCTTATACTAGGACAAATGGGAGAAAACCCTGCAGTAAGGCTAAAAACAGCAGACGCAGCTGCAGCCTTGGCAGAATATTTTAGAGAGGATTTAGGTAAGAATGTCCTATTTTTTATGGACAATATGTACAGATTTGCACAAGCTGGCCGAGAACTAGCTACTTTAATGAAGACAATTCCATCCGAAGATGGGTACCAAGCAACGTTAGCTTCGGAATTAGGCAAGATACACGAAAGACTTGTTAGCACAAACAAAGCCAATATAACAGCTGTAGAAGCTATTTTTGTACCGTCTGATGACATTACGGATTATGGTGTAAAATCAGTTTTCCCTTATCTGGATGCTTCTATAGTACTTTCTAGAGATATTTATCAGCAAGGAAGATTACCAGCAATAGATTTGTTAAGTTCTAGCTCTTCAGCTTTAAATAAAGAGGTTGTAGGAGAACAACATTATATAACCTATATAGAAGCAAAAAATTTATTAGAAAAAGCCAGAAAGTTAGATAGAATTGTATCTTTAATAGGAGAATCAGAATTATCCATAACAAACCAAACTATATATAAAAGAGCAAAAATCTTAAAAAATTATATGACACAATACTTTACAGTTGTGGAAGACCAAACAGGACATAAGGGTATTCAAGTATCCTTAAAAGACACTGTTAAAGATGTAAAAGACATTATTAATGGAGAATATGATAAAAGCAACCCGGAAGATTTTTTATTTATAGGAGCAATTAAATAACTTCTATACCTAAATATATATCCACTATATTATTATAACACCTTAATATACCAACATTTAAAGGAATATTCTTTTTTGTTTTATCTGGTAAATGAAGTATTAATTTATTTTTTATAATACTTATAAAATTAGTATGATAAGCCAATACATCAAAATCTCCTGCAGAATTATAAGAACTAATTGCTTTTACGTTTCCGCCAAAAACTAACCCTTTTGGGTCTGTTATTTTTAAATAAAAAGATTTCTCTTTACTAAAGTCGCGCCTTTTTCGTGGTTGTGTGCCAGGTATTTGCCCATTTATACCCGAGTTATAAATACCCGCCTTTTCTTGTTTTTCTAGTTCATTTATCAAATTTAACAATTTAAAAAGGTTTGCCATATTATATTTACTTAGTATTCCTTAAAAAGCCAAATACTTCACTTAGGTTTTGTACTACTA
>CAYSYH010000025.1:0-9947 GCA_964435455.1 uncultured Candidatus Saccharibacteria bacterium
TCTTTATATTCTGAAATAGGTATGCTTTCTAAATTTGGTTTTAATACAACCCTAACACCTCCATCTATGTCCAATCCTTTTTTGAAAGACATATCTCTATAAAATTTGCCGTTGTTAAAATTTATTCTATATCCTCCTATATAGTTTAATTTGTAAGGTCCTATATTTTTGTTAATATCTATTTTTGGCATATTTAACACAATACTTACAACTATAAAAAATATAAATAGCCAAAAATTTTTTAAGTGTTCTATTATTGAATTCATTATTTAGTTTAGGTATTTATACTCGTCTCCTATTATTACTGAGTGTGGTTGGTTAAGTGCATTAATTAGTAGAGGATCTTTCCTATCTTTAAATATTTTAAATTCTTCCTTACTTAAAACCATATAGTTAACTTCTGTATTTTCTTTAATTTCAAATTTATTGATAAGTTTTTTTATTTCGGTTAGATATATATTTCCTATTAATATAGTGTCTACTGGATTTCTATGTTCTCTCTTTAAGTAAAATCCTAACGATACTAAACAAAATACAATCGACCCAAGTTTTTTCTTGTTTTTTAAAATCTCTTTTCCCAACCCTGACTCTCTAGCAAAGATTCTAGCAAGATTGTAGTAATAAGGGTGTTTTATGTTTAATTGATAATGTAACCTATTTCCTCTTGGCATTTCAACTAAGATATTTCCTTTTTTTAATCTAATTAATTCTCTCCTAACTGCATTTATTTCTAATTCGGTATCTCTTACTATTTGCCTTACATAAGGTGTATTATTTTCTCCTTTTTCATAAAAATATTTTAATATTTTTCTTCTTGCTTTAGATGTTATTAAAGCTTTAAGCATCTTTATAATAAACTTTTATACATGTTTTATATTATAAACAAAAAGGAGACTTTATTACAGTAAAAGTTTTATTTTTCCACTATTTGTTGATATTCGGGTAAAATAGTTATCCATATTAGACCTCTGTTTAAGCTAATAAGGTTTCCTAAGGAATCTGTAAATATTAATCTATCTCTAGGACCTTTTTTCTTCCACGTTCCTTGTACTTTTATACCATCTAAATATATATTTGCTTCTCCAGAACCTATTACATCATATAATAAATGAGCTTTTTTATCTCCTAGTCTAGTTTCTTTTGCCTTTAGAATTATTAATGTTCTTACTGGGAAAGTTTTACCCGTATTTCTATCTATAGTTTCTGTCCCACCTTGTTTTCTAAAATATGAATTTTGTTTTTGGTTGTATTCCCATACAGTTTCAAAAGATGGTATATCCCAAAAATTATATTGTATTGTTGTTATAGTATTATTTTTATTTTTTGTTTTAGTTTCGGAATCTTTAAATTTCCACTCTGTAAATTTTTGGTATTTACTCCAAGAAGGTTCTGGATACCACTTTTTAAATTCATCATATACTTTTTCCAAATTAGCAAATCCTGTATGTTCTAAAGGAACATTTAAAGAGGTATCTCTGTAAAATAAGTCACCATTACCAACTACTGTTTGGTCCAAAGTGGGTAATCCTATTTTATCTATATATCCTCTAGCATCTGCTCTTGGATCAGTTTCGGCTGCTCCTTTTTCTAAAAGTTTTTTAAATTCTTGCGGACTTAAATTTTTCTCGTAAGCTGGCCTATGGGCTATTCCCCAGTTTACAAAAATAGGCCAATATTCTGCGGCTAACTGTTGGTAGTATATTCTAGCAGATCTAACCGAACCAACTCTTTTTGGTAGCTGAGAATGAAATATTCCCAAAAGTCTGCTTACTCCTCCTTCAGCCACTACTTCATATATTATATCTGCTTGAGAAATTCCCGCTTGTGGTCTTGATAGAGGATGATTATTTAACATAATAGCAATTGGCTTGCGTTTTGTTATTTTTTCATATAGTTCTTTTGTTAAATAGACTCCATTTGTTGGATTGGGATAGTTTTTAGTAGGTGCTTCTGGTAATAATTCTCCAAAATAATCTTTTGGATTGGGCTTATTGCCTTTATTTTTATTATCTTTTTTTCCTGTTTCTGTATATATGGGCGTTTTAATCTGATTTTTCTTATTTTTGTTAAATAGTATAGGATTATTTGAATATAAAATATATGTTCCTACAAAAACTGACGCAATTAAAAATATAAATGCAACTAAGAACCATTTATTTCTTTTTTCTTTAAAAAATCTTATTTTTTTATTAAATGTATCGGATATCTTTTCTTTAAAAGAAGGTTTTTTTATAAAGCTTATTGAATCTTCGTTAGAATTATTTATTTTATTGTTTTCGATAAGGCTGTTTATACTTACTTCATTGTTTGAGGACATTAAAAAAATTATAGCAAATAAGTTACTAAATACAAATGAATATTATTTTATATAAAAAACATTTATATAATTACATTATTTGATTTATATTTTATAATTACTTTGATATGCATAAAAATAAAAAGAAAAATAGAAAGTATACAGAGATTAAAAAAATTTATACAAAACAGTTAAAAAAACAGCGTAAACAAACAGATGTAAAAACAAATACTGATGTTTTTTTTCAATATATATTAAATCGACTTTTGATTTCGGGAATCTCTTTTTTACTTGTTACTCTTCTTACTATCTTGGCTTTTTTGATTTTGGTCTGAGTCTATAGGATTTATCTCAAACTTTTTAAAGAATTCCCCCTCTCTTTTGGAAGTATCTACTTGTTTATTGTTAAAATATATTTCCAAATTGTTTACTTTATCTGTAAATAAACTAAGTGTATTTCCATAAAACTTTTTTTGGGTTTTTGCGATAAAATAACCTGAAAATAACGTTTTATTATCGTCTTTTACTTCTACAAAAGTTGGCTGTGTAGCTATGTGCATTATAGATAATTCATTTTTGCCTTTTTGATCTAGTTTTCTTTCTTGTATTGGCTCTTTATTATAAACTGTAATACTTTTTTTTGTTTGTATCCCAAGTTGATTTACGGCAGTAATTATTAAATTATTTACTCCAGGCGATAAGTATATGTTTTCCCTAAAATTTCCTTTTTCATCTGTTTGTATCGGGGAGTTATTTAAATATAAATCTGCTTCTGGTGATGTTTTTCCTTCTAAATATATTATTGATTTAGTTACTTGACTTTCATTTTTAGGAGTTACAATAGTTATATTGGGGGGCTTTTTAAAGGTAAAGTACCTTAAATATCCTATAACAATTGTTAATATTATTATGCTGGATAATATACTTATTAAAATGGTATTGTGACTTAAATAGGTTATCCTTCTTTTTTTAAAGGGATTTTTTGCTTGTTCTATTTTAAAATCTCTTCTCCAAAAAGCTTCTAGTTTATTTACATCTAATCCCAATACTTTTGCGTATTTAATTAGAAACCCCCTTGCAATTACTTTACTATCAAATATTTTATAATTATCTTCTTCTAAAGCTTTTAAATATTTTATATCTATCTTAAGTTTTTTTGATATATCTTGTAATTCTAAGTTTAATTTTTTACGTTTGTTTTTTAAGAAAAAACCTGCAGTTTTCATGGTTTAACCTAAAATTTCTGATGGGTCGTCGATTAAGATTTCTCTTGGTTTGCTACCACGCGCCGGGGATACCACACCCAAGCTTTCTAATTCATCTATAAGTCTTGCAGCTCTTGCGTATCCAATGCTTAATCTTCTTTGTAAAAAAGATGCAGATCCTTTTCCTTCTGCTACCATTATTTTTACAGCTTCAGGTAATAAGTCATCGCTCCATTTTTTGTTGGAATCTTTTGATAAACCATTACTAATTGTATTCTTATTATTTGCAGATTCTAAAATTTCATTATTATATTCGGGTTCTAAATCCGAAGCTTTTAGGTAGTTTACTAATCTATTTATTTCTTCATCTTGTACATAAACACCTTGTATTCTTTTGGGTTTAGATGATTCGGGAGATACAAAAAGCATATCACCTCTGCCTAACAATTTTTCAGCACCTGCAGAATCTATTATAACTCTCGAATCTATATTAGAAGTAACATTAAATGCTATTCTTGCAGGTATATTTGCTTTTATTGATCCTGTTATAATATCTGTTGAAGGTCTTTGGGTTGCTAAGACAAGATGAATTCCTGTAGCTCTTGAAAGTTGAGCTATTCTTACAATATATTTTTCTGCTTCATTTGACGATGTCATCATTAAATCTGCTAATTCGTCAAGTATTACTACTATATACGGTAATGCTTGAAAACCTGACTTTTCATTATACGAATCTATGTTTCTAGCACCAAAGTTTGATAATACCTGTAATCGTCTTTCCATTTCTTCTACAACCCATCTTAAAGACGATACTGCCACAGAAGGCTCTGTAATTACTGGTGTTAATAAGTGAGGTATATTATTGTAATGTAATAATTCTACTCTTTTTGGATCCACTAAAATAAATTTACATTCGTCTGGTGAATTGGCAAATAGCAATGAGGTTATAATTGAATGTACCATAACTGATTTACCAGATCCTGTTGCTCCAGCAATTAATAAATGAGGCATTTTATTTAATGGATAGTAAACCTTATTTCCACCTACATCTTTTCCTAAAGCTATAGTTAACTTAGACTTTTCTACATATTTTTTGTAAATTTTATCCATTAATAAATCTTGCAAATATACTATTTCTTGTGATAAATTAGGGACCTCTATACCAATTAAAGATTTTCCTGGTATTGGAGCTTCTATTCTAACTTGCCCATTAGGTGAAGCTAAGGCTAATGCTAAATCATTTTGTAAATTAGTTATTTTACTAGTTTTTACACCTTTATCTACTTCTAATGCGTATTGGGTTACAGATGGCCCTACGTTGTAATCTGCAACCCTAGCATTAATACCAAAAGATTTTAAAGTTCTCTCTATTGTTTTTTTTCTTTCTTCTATATTTCCTGCTCTAGGTTTAGAGTTATTTATATCTGGTTTTATTAATAGAGATAGAGGAGGATATTCCCAAATAGTATTTCTTAAAGGTAAATTTTTTGGTGTTTCTTTTTCTTTTAGTTTATTATCTGTTTCTTGATTAGCTGAGGATTCCGAAGATATGTTTTCTCGAGGTTTTATGCTAGGTGTATACTTTTTATTTGCCCTATTTAAGGTTTTAATTATGGATATTGGCTCATTTACCGATTCTATTATTTCAATAGGGGTATTTTTCGTTTGGTTTTCTGTTTTATTTATAAGTTCTTGTTGATTATTTAATTCGGTATCTTCTTTAAGGTCCTTTTCTTCTTCATTAAATAAGTCTTTTTCTAATTCTTCCAAATCTGTTTCTTTTACATCTTTTTTAGTTTTTCGTCTAAATAATTGAAAAAAATACCTTACCTTTTCTTTTATAGTGGTTTTGTGCTTATTGAAGTAAAGTGTTTTAAAAATAGCGAAAAGCTTATTTTCTAGTAGTAAATAAAGACCAATAAAGCCTAACATTATAGAAAGTGCCCAACTTCCATATACCCCTATTATTTGTAATACAGTGGGACTTAAGACCCTTTCCAAAAAAGAACCTGTTTCCTTAACTATATCTATTAATACCGTTGATAAGAAAATTAAAAACACCCCTATTACTTTTTTTAAGCTAAAAAAGGCGTTTTTTATTATGGGGTTTAGGTATACTCCTACAAAAATAAGTAGAATACCAAAAAATAGGGTAGATTTGCCCAAGATATTTATTAAAGTTTTTTTAAACAATGTTTTATCTGGTTGTAATATAGCTATAGCTATTATTATTCCAATAAATATTATTGATATAGATATTAAGTTTTTATATAAAAAGTCTGTCTTTTCTTGTTTTTTCTTTCTACCCATTGGATTTAATAATTTTTAAAAATGTGTTCTTGTCTATTCTTACCTTTCCTAAAGATTTTAATTTTTTCTTACCTTTTTTTTGTTTTTCTAAAAGCTTCATTCTGCGTGTCCTATCTCCTCCATACAATTTAGCTGTAACATCCTTCCGGTAAGCGTGTAAATTTTCTCTTGCTATAATTTTACCACCTATTGCTGCTTGTAGTGAAACATTAAACTGTTGTCTAGGAAGTTCTTCTTTTAGCTTTTTTAGTATTTCTCTGGATTTACTAATTGCTTTTTCTTTGTGTATTAATTGAGATAAAGGTGGAAACTTTTCCCCGCCAATTAAAAAATCTACTTTAACTATATTTGATTTTTCGTACCCACTAAGTTCGTAATCAAAAGAAGCATACCCCGAACTTAATGATTTTAATTTGTCGCTAAAATCTATTATTAATTCTGCTAAAGGCATTTTAGCTTTTATTTTGACATTTTTATAGCTTCCTTGGGTATATTCCATATTTAAAATAACCCCTCTTTTTTCATTTATAAGTTTTATAATTTTTCCTAAATAAGGTTCAGGACTTACTATTGTTAAATAAGTTATAGGCTCTTTAATATATTCTATTTCAGCTATATTAGGTAATTCTCTAGCTCCAGAAATAGTATATTTCTCTCCATTCTTTTTTTTTATTTTGTACGGTACTGTTGGAGTGGTTACTACCAACCCTAATCCAAACTCCCTTTTTATACGTTCCAAAATTATATCTGCATGTAATATACCTAAAAAACCGCAGTTATAACCAAAGCCTAATCCTCCTACAGATTCTGGTTTGAATGTAAATGAGGGATCTGTTAAGTTTAATATTGTTAAGGCTTTTCTTAAATCTTCTACTTTATACTTTGTTTCGGTGAATATTCCTAAATATAAAAAAGGTTTTACTCTTTTTATTTGATGTATTGGTTTTGGTAGGGCGTTTCCTTTTTTATAAAGCGTTTCTCCAATTTCCATAGCTTTTAGATCTTTTAACCCTGTTGCTATATAACCCACTTCCCCTTTTTTAATTGTATTTATTTGCTTATTTTTAGGTGAAAAATACCCTAGTGTATTTATTTTAAAACTTTTTTGTGAGTTCAATAGCACAACTTCATCTCCTTTCTTAAAAATACCTGAATATGTTCTTATAAATGCTATTACTCCTAAATAATCATCATAATAAGAATCAAACACTACTCCTATAGGATCTTCTTTTTTTTGATTAACAGGATAATATTTGGCTTCGTTTTTAAGTATATTTATTAATTTATTTACACCCTCGCCTGTTTTTGCTGATATGAGTAAAATTTCCTGTTCTTTAAATCCAAAATATGTTTCAATCTCGTTGATGGTTTTTTTTATTCTAGCATTTTCCATATCTATTTTATTTATTACTGGGATTACTTTTATATCTTTTTCTAAAGCTTTATATGTATTAGAAATTGTTTGTGCTTGAACTCCTTTAGTTGCGTCTATTAATAATATAGATATATCGCTTACTTGTAATACTTTGTCTACCTCATAATTAAAATCTACGTGTCCTGGGGTATCTAGCATATTGAATTGGTATACCTCTTTGTTGTTTTTACTAGGGTAGTAAATACGAAGAATTTTAGCTTTTATGGTTATTCCTCTTTCTTTTTCTAGTTGAAGATTATCTATTCCTTCTTCCCTCTCGTTTTTTTGTAAGGAGAGCTTTAAAAGTTTTTTGGCTAAAGTGGACTTTCCATGATCAATATGAGCAATAATACTAAAGTTTAATATCTTCATAAGGTAATACTATGTCTAGAACATCTTTAGGAGTATATAATATTTTTAAAGGCTTGTAACTAGGGTCATTTATTTCCACTTTGGATTTATATCGTAAAGATATTAGATTTAACAATATTATTATTCCTACTATAATTGCTACTGATTTTATAATAAATAAAAATTTACTGTTCATCCAAAAACCATGAATTTACCACTAAATTAAAAAATAACTCTTTATTTTTGTTATCTGAATTTTGCTTTTTATTGTTGCCATTTTGTCTTATAGTTAAGCTACTGATCGAAAAAAACCTATCAGATATCTCAATTTTTTTAAAAAATTCTTCTATATTAGAAAATTCCCCTGTAAAAGCCATATTAAAACTCTCTGTATTTTCTAAGGTTTGTTTTGTTGTTAATTTATTTAATTTTAAATTGTTTATTTTGGCTATAAAGTCTAGTTTATCAAAGGCTTCTATTGAATTTGGTTCTTCAGGCACACGAGAAAATATCTTTTTTTTGTAGGGATTTAACTGCTCGTTATAAGCGGCCGCTTTTTTATAGCTAACCAATATTTTGTTGTACTTTTCTTTTAAGCTTTCTATCTCTTGTATTTCTGTTTTTAAGTTATTTACTTTTTTTGCGGTTGGTACTAAAAAAAGTATTGTTAATAATATCATTACAAATAGTGTTACCCCCATAATTAAAGGGCCTTCGTTTTTTTCTTTATTTATTTCTACTCTTAAATCTTTTAATATATCACTTCTATATTCCATTATCTTATTTGTATATTAATTTAAATTTACTTATATAAGAATCTTCTTTCTCTATTTTAGTACTAGAAATTAAAATAACACTTAAAAATCTTTTTTCGTTTATCATTGCTGCTACAAATGAAGAAAATATTTCTGGACTTTTACTAACTGCTGTTAACATTAATTCTCCTTGTTTTGCATCTATTTTTTCTATACTTATTCCTACAGGTGTGCTAGATTTTAAAAAATTTATTAAAAAAGTTGGCTTAACATCTTCTTTTCTGGCCTTCTCTACCAATTTTGTTACTTTTTGAGTTTTGTTATATTCTAATGCTAGTGGTTTAAGTGTTTCTATATCTATTTCCATTTTTTGTATTTCTTCTTTTAACAATGCTCTTTTTCTAATAAGAGAGGTTTTATAGGTATAAAAAGCAAATAAAGTAATATTAAAAATTACTAGTAAATACTTTCCATAAGTAGAAAACCACTCAAAGAATGAGTATGAATTTCCATATGTATCTGCAGAAGGCTTGAGGTTTACATTTAGTGGCATTACTAAAATAATACCATTTGTTTTTAATCTTGTTTATATCTTATTTATAAGTTTTTTTGTTTTTATATAAATTTTTTTATATTCTGTTATTCCTAATAATCCTCCTACAATTAAGTATATAGATAATCCCAGTATAGTAACAGTTCCTGTTAACAAAAATAATGGAATTGTATGGGTTGTATCAAATACAAATTTTTCTAAGTACTTGAGTACTATGTAAATACTAATACCGCTAATAATAGAAGCATAAAACATTTTTAATAATGATGATATTATTTGCTCTAAAAAATTTCCAAGTTCTCTTGTTAGGTAATGATATAGTAATGTAGTATTTATTATAGCGCCAATTGAAAATGCTAAGGCAAATGACCACACTCCATACTTAAATATTAATGAAAATATAAATGAAAGGATTAAAGATATAAACATATTAACTATACTAATAATTGTTGGAACTTTTGATTCTTCCAATGAATAATAAACTTTAGATAATATTAAAGAAATAGCTTGAAACCAAATGGAAAGACTAAAGAATGTTAAAGTGTATGCCGTAAGATTTGTTCCTAACCATGAAAATCTGTCCCCGCCAAATAATAATCTTACCAAAGGTATTCTAAGAACAATAAAAAGTATAGAAATAGGTATTAGAAAATACGACATTTGAATAATGTACTTTGTTAAAACTTTTACTATTTTACCCCTGTTATTTTCGGATATATATTCTGAAAAACTAGGCATTAACGCTTGAGACAACGCCATACCAAATATATTCACAGGCATAGTTTGTAGTTGGTTTGCAAATTCGTAAATCACCAAGTAAGAAGGACTTTGATATATTTTAGGTATTGTTATTCCTAAAAATAATGTGTATAGCTTATAAATTGATACTCCAAAAAGTCTAGGGGCGACCAATTTATATATTTCTTTATTACCTTTTGAAAATATATTTAACTTTAAATAATATTTAAAATCCCCTTTTAAAGCCCATATTTGTATGATAGCACCTATAAAATATCCTAAAATCATTCCATATACTATAGAAAATACCCCAAAATGATTATTT
>CAYSYH010000026.1:0-9371 GCA_964435455.1 uncultured Candidatus Saccharibacteria bacterium
GCTACATTAGTAAACAAATCACTATCATCTAAATTTTTAGAACTCATAACTGAAACTTTAGGATTTAATATACCATAAGTATCTTTTAAGTACTCTTCAATGTACTTTTGTAATCTTAAAAAAAGCATATTGCTATTTTAGCATCATTATTCAAAAATTAAAATTATGTCACCCGAAACATCTGTCCTTAAAACCTTTATACCCATTTTTTTATAATAGTCTAAAACTTCTTTGTGAGGATGCCCATAAGAATTTTTATTCACAGATAGTATAGCATATTTTGGCATAGTCTTATTCAATAACTTTTTATGTAGTGAATCTTTACTACCTTGATGAGGTATTTTAAGATAATCAACATAAGGCAAGTAACTATAATATTCATCTTGAGCTAAATACTCACTATCTGACATTAAAAGAACTTTTTTACCGTTAGCATGAGTAACAAGTAAAACAACGGAGCAGATATTAATGTTTTTATCATTGCATTTTTTTGAAGGCCAAACTACATCTATTTTAAAATTACCTAAAATTAAAGAATCTCCTTTAAAAAGATTTTTTGTTATCCTTTTTTTTAGATAATAGGATTGAAAAGTATTATTATATACTAAAGGCGAAAAGAGGTCGTAATTTACAACAGTTTTTAAACCGAACAATACTCCAGAAATATGATCGCTGTGATGATGCGTTATTAAAAAATTGGTGGGTTTTTTACCCTGGGTATATTTAAAAATTTTATTATAATTTTTAAAGCTTGGTCCTCCATCTACAACTAAATACTTATTTTTACTCTTAATTAAAAAACTGTCACCCATACCTACATCTAAAAAAACAATCATATCTTTATTATAAAAAGATGACATTATGATATTTTTCACCACCAAATATACAACACAAAAAAATAAAAGAAACAAATAATCTTTTAAACGTTCTTTTTCCATAAAGTATTAAAAAAATAAAAGGAGCATACAATAATTATTAGATATAAAAAAATCATTTGAAAAAAATTTAATGTAATAGTTAATTGAGAATAAGGAAGAGAAGAAAATAAATTTATAAAATCAATAAAAAATTCTAAAGGAGCTTTTAATATAAAAGTAAAATAGTTAACCAAGGGTAATAGATAAAAAAAGCATAATAATAGGTAAATAAAACCTAAAAACATTATCAAAGGTATTACCCATAATATCAAAAAATTTGCAGGTAAGGAAACCAAGCTAACTCTTTTAAATTTATAAATTAATAAAGGCATAACAAATAATTGAGCAGAAAAACTGGCAGAAATATCGGACTTAATAAAAGAAGGTAAAAAACTAAAAGCTGCAGAAGAACTTATAATACGGTCTAAAGGTACCCCTATCAAATATATACCCAAAGTTGCTAAAAATGTTAATTGCAGACTTAATGAGTCAATTAAATAAGGTTGTAATATAAGCAAAACCAATATAACCACAAATAAAAGATAAATGCTATTTTTTTCTTCGCCTATAGCTTGTGAATAAGATACTAAAATCCCCATTAAAACAGCTCTTATAATAGGAGGATCAAATCCAACAATTACTAAATATATAAATGCAAATATAGAACCAAATAAAAAACGTTTACCTAAAGAAGTATTTTTAAACAAACTATATGCTATTCCCATTACTAAAGAAACATTAAATCCTGAAACTACTATAACATGTATTAGACCTGATTTAATTAAAGAATCTTTAAAAGTATCTGTAATTATAGGTTCGGTACCAAATAACATACCATTTAACAAACTAGCATGAGGTTGTGGTAATAATAAGTAAGAATAATCTTCAAAAATACTTTTTATTTTATAAATATAAGTTAACAAGCTTGAGGAATCATAGATAATATTTTTAGCATAGATAGTCCTGTAATATCTCTTTCCTTCTACATAAACTATATCACCCGGAGATAATTCTACAAACTTACTACTGTTAGAAACATTTAAACTAGGCATAGAGTAAAAAACCAATTTATAATAACCTAATTTAACTATAAATTTCTCATCTTCTATATAATAATCTGACGTTATAAGATGCTTTGATTTATAATGTAAATCCTTTTTGGGAGGAAACTGATAAATATAAAATCTAAATAAAGTTAATATTAAAAGAATAAATAAGAATATATATGACTTTAAATTACTTAGTAAACCTTCCTTGTTAAAAAATTTATTTAAGAACACTTATATTATCTTTTAATAAATTTATTGTAGACTTACCAACCCCTTTTATATTTAATAATTCGTCTATATTATTAATAGGACCATTATTTTTAATATAATCTAATATTTTTTCAGCGGTTTTGTAACCTATGCCTGGCATACTTGTAAGGTCATAAACAGTAGCGTTATTTAAATAATCTACAATGCTTACATAGTTACCAGTATTAATGTGATACTGATAATCAGCTTTTAAAGGCTTCAAATCAATTTTTTCTCCATCTTTTATACGCCTTGAGATATTGTCATAATTATAATAATCAGGATACCCATTGGGAAAGTTAGACAATATATCAGCCACAGTATAGTTTGGGGGAATATCATAAAAACCTGGTTTTTTAAAACCAACTCCTAAGTAAACAGTAATATAACTAGGGGGTATATAGTTAGTTAAAGGATTTATAGGCTCTATTTTGTGGTAATAACTAAAATAAGAAAGGGAAATAAAACAAAGTATAAAAAAAACAAATATATAAAAAGTATACAAATATCCTTTATTCTCTAGTCTATCTAAAATAGTAGAGATGAGAACCATTATTTTGAGTATAAAATAAAAATACTATACTTAGCAAGCAATTAAATTAAATTAAATTAAATAATTAATAATTATAATTATAATTAAAATATAGTTAAAACTCCTGTATAGGATATATAAGGACGTTAAAAAATATAAAAGTAATTAGTACTTAAACAACAAAGTTTACTATCTTATTAGGGACATAAACTGTCTTTAAAATACGAGAGCCTTCTAAATATTTTTTAACCTTACTCTGGGCAAGTTTAATTATCTCAGTTTCATTCAATGACTCTAATTTGCTTTCTAATATATCCAAAGAACCCCTAACCTTACCATTTACCTGAATGGGGATGACAACAGAACGTTCAAAAGAGTCTACTTTATAATTAACATCAAAAGGAATACTATGTATGCTTTTAGAACCCTTAAGAACACCTCGATATATTTCTTCTGATATAAAGGGTGCAAAAAATGACAGAGACTTCAGAAAAACTACAGAGTCTTTATAAGATAGAGAATTAATATTTTTACCCCATAAGTTCACAAACGACATCATGCTAGCTACGATAGTATTAAAAGAAAGTCTTTCTAAACCATAGTTTATATTAGAAACAACATCACTTAAAGCAAAAAGCAACTCTTTAGAAGTAATTGTACGGCTATTTAGCTCACTAGTGTGATATAGACGCCAAACTTTAGATAAAAATCTATAAACACCTTGAACAGAACGGTCATCCCAAGGCTTATCTGACTCAAAAGGTCCCATAAACATCTCGTAAATCCTTAAAGTATCGGCACCATATTTTTTTACTACAATATCTGGATTAATAGTATTACCTTTGCTTTTACTCATTTTTTTATGATCTGGACCTAAAATCATTCCTTGGTGTCTTATTTTTTTTACTGGTTCGTTTATATTTAAATAACCTAAATCTCTAGCAAATTTAGTAAAAAACCTAGAGTAAAGTAAATGTAAAACTATATGTTCAGGTCCAATAATATATAAATCAATGGGCATCCATTTATTTAATTGTGTTTTACTGGCAAATTTTTTATCATTATAGGGATCGGTATAACGCATAAAATACCAACTAGAGTCAACAAAAGTATCCATTGTATCATACTCAGGACGCCAACCCTTTCCATATAATTTTTCGGTTCTTTCTTTAAATTCTTTAGAAGATTTTAAAGGAGACTCACCCGTAGGTTTAAAGTCAACATCCTCGGGCAATAACCACGGAAGGTGTTCTTTTTTTACTGGATGAGGATTGCCCTTTGGATCATATACTATAGGTATAGGGGTTCCCCAATAACGTTGCCTAGAAACAAGCCAATCTCTTAACTTATAAGTGGTTTTTATTTTACCAATTCCCTTTTTTGTTAAGTATTTAGCAATATACTTAATAGCCTGCTTAGTCTTTAAATTTTCTATCAATGGCGAATTAATAGATATACCAGCGGACTCAAATGGTTTTTCAGTGTCTAAATTGCTATTTAAAGGTTTAACTACGTATTTAACAGGCAAATTGTATTTTTTAGCAAAAAGGTAATCTCGCTCATCATGGGCAGGAACAGCCATAATAGCACCAGTACCATAACCATACAAAACATAATCGGCTATCCAAATAGGAATTTTTTCTTTATTTATAGGGTTTTCAACATATAAACCAGAAAAAACACCTGTTTTTTCTTTTGATATTTTCCGTTGTTCTTCAGATTTTTTTAAAGATTTTGTCACATATTTAGAGATATGTTGTTTTACATTTTTAGGTATGTTTTTAGATTTTAGAATTTTTTTAACTAAAGGGTGTTCTGGAGAAACTGCCATAAAAGTAACACCATAAATAGTATCAGGACGTGTAGTAAACACTTTTAAAGTCTTTGGGGTAATATATTTATTTAAAATTTTAAAGGAAATTTCGACACCTTCGCTTTTACCTATCCAATTTAATTGTTGTTTTTTTGCAAAATCATACCAATCTATTTCATCTAAACCACTAATAAGCTCCTCAACATAGTGAGTTATTTTAAAAAACCATTGTGACATATTCTTTTGTATGACCTCAGAGTCACATCTTTCGCAAAGGCCATTTATTACTTGCTCATTTGCTAAAACAGTTTTACAAGAGGGACACCAATTTACGGGGGCTTCCTTTTTATAAGCTAAACCTTTTTTATATAGTTCTAAAAAAAACCATTGAGTCCACTTGTAATAATTTGGATGACTTGTAGCTATTTCAGTAGACCAATCATAAGAAATACCTATACGTTTAACTTGCTGCCTAAAAGTATCAATAGCCTTTTTAGTAGTTATTGCAGGGTGAATACCTGTTTTTATTGCATAATTTTCAGCAGGAAGACCAAAAGCATCCCAACCAACAGGAAAAAAAACCTTTTTACCAATAGACCTATAATACCTGGCCAATATGTCCAAAGCTGTCTTACTTAAAACATGACCTACATGTAACCCAGATCCAGAGGGATAAGCAAAGGCGAACAATAAATACTTTTTGTTATCAGAGTTAACATTTTTTTGCAAATAAGTTTTGCGATTAAATAGCTGAGACTTCTC
The DNA here is from genome assembly GCA_964435455.1 of uncultured Candidatus Saccharibacteria bacterium. Classification (GTDB taxonomy): domain Bacteria; phylum Patescibacteriota; class WWE3; order 2-01-FULL-39-13; family JAACPI01; genus CAYSYH01. The sequence goes on from CAYSYH010000026.1 coordinate 5,323, forward strand.
CCAATTTTTTAGCCATTTCTCTTCATATAAACTAGGACTAAATTCTGGATAAGAAGATTTTTTTTGCATAAAAAAAGTATAACATAAAAGGAATTAGTATAGCAACTAAAGAAAATAAATATAATCAGTTTTTAAAAAATATTCTTTTGTTAGGTATATTATCTAAATTAATTACTTTAGGTATATTTTTACTCTTAGAATTATTAAAACTAATAGAATGAGATATATTAATTATTTTAGTATAATTTTCTTTTAAAAAATTTATAAAGGGTTTTAAGGTTTCTAATTTGTAAGCACTAACTTTAAAAAATACAGGCTTACCAAAAAAAGTCCCAAACAAACTCTTATAATTTAAAATATTATTTATCATATATTCTTCAGCTTTGTCATATATATAAGCGGCTTTAGGAATATCAATTTTATTAAATAAAATTATTTCAGGCTTTTTTATTATATTTGGAGACCAAGCATATAGTTCCCTCCTTATAGAAATATAAAAATTAAATAATTCAGCAATTACATAATCATAATTAGTCTTTTCATACGAGAAAGAAGGACACTGGGTTACATCCAAAACATGGACAATTAAACCACACCGTTCTATATGTCTTAAAAAATTATCGCCAAGCCCTTTACCTTTACTAGCACCTTCTATTAAACCAGGCAAATCTGCTATAATTAATTCTCTTTTAGAATCTAAGCGTAATACCCCAATATTAGGAGATAAGGTTGTAAAAGGATAAGGTGCTGTTTTAAAAGAACGCTTAGTTAAAGAGTTTATTAAAGAGCTCTTACCTACACTAGGTAAACCTACTAAACCTATATCTGCAAGTAATTTTATTTCTAAATGGATAGTGATAAATTCCCCTTGGGATCCCTTAGTAAATTTTTTTGGAGCTTGTTTAATAGAAGATTTAAAATGGGCATTACCGTAACCACCTTTACCCCCTCTGGCTAGCACTAAATAAAAATTAGGGTTTACTAAATCAGCTAAAAGTTCTTTTTTCTTAGTATTTACAATTTTATAAACTAATGTACCTAAAGGAACTTCTATTACAAAATCTTTTCCGGATTTACCTTTTCTAAAGTTTGTGCCACCCTGCTCACCTTTTTCTGCTTTATATAATTTTTGTGCATTTAAATGTGACAAAGTACGAAGTTTAGTATTAACTTTTAATATAACATCACCTCCTTTACCTCCATCCCCCCCATCTGGTCCACCAAAAGGTCTGAATTTTTCTCTTTTAAAGCTAACCCTTCCATCTCCCCCATCACCTGCTTTAACTTTTATAGTTAAAGAGTCTAACATTATCTACCTTTCTATAACTCTAAAAAGTATGGGTTTTGATTTTTTTAATAACTCTATATATAAAATATTTGAATTAGTATATTTAAGGGGAACTTCTTTTTTAATGTTTTTAATATTTCTTGTACCAAAAACATTTAGAGATCCAGATACAGTATAAGCTATAACAGAATCTACATCTTTCACTTTTACGAAATTTTTGTCGTTCTTTATCTCTATAACAGGTTTAGTGTCTTTATTAAAAACATAAACCTTACCAAACCAAGTAGACTTCTTACCATTTACGGATATACTAACAGTATATATACCTAATTTAGATGGTAAAGAAACTTCTACTTCATTATCTGACCAATATTTAATATCATCTTTTAAAACAGGTTTGTTATTAAATAAAACAATACTTTCTTTACGTACTTGGCCAAAATTTAAACCCAAAATTAAAATACTATCTCCTGGCTTACCATAAAATTTGGTTATATGTTCTATCTTTGGAGGATATTCAGGATAAGGTATTAAAGATTCATCTATTGAAGAAGAAACATTTTCGTTATTTCCAGCTTCAGAAAAATTAGCTTTATCTCTTTGCGATAGTAAATATATAATAGGAATAGATAAAAATAAAGAGAGTATAAACAAACCTATAACAGCCTTTTTTAAACTTAAATTATAAAAAAATATAATTAATTTCTGTAACATCAACTTTAAATATATCATAAAGAAAGTAATAAAATAAGACTTTTAATTTACTAAATGGAACACTATAATTAAAAGTAATGTCCAAACAATATGTAGCTAAAGCACTTATAAAATTTTTAATATTAGCTTTTCTATTTATAGCTATACCCACTTTTTTTACGTATATGTACTATATATTAAAAGAAGGAAGGCCTCCAAGAATTTCCACAGTACAACCCTCTTTTTATGGAAAAGATTTAGTTATTTTACCTTACAGTATAAAAAAATATGCGGGTTATGGTAACGTAATAGAGCCTGAAATAAAAATAAGAGTAAAAGGAACAGACGGTAGGATAACTAAAATTAATTTTTTGCTAGATAGTGGAGCTGTAGTAAGTACACTCCCTGTAAACTATGCTGATTTATTTGGGAACGATTTAAAAGATGCAAAAAGGATAGTATTAAGGGGTTTTGGAAATAAAAGAACTTTTGGTTATATGAGTGAAATAACAATTTTAATTAAGGACAAAGAATTAAAGATACCCTTAGTATTTAGTGAGGGTGAAAATACAAAAAAAATACTTGGAAGACACGGGTTTTTTAATAACTATACTATAATTTTTGACCATAAAGATCAGGTAGTTAGAATCAGTCAATAGCATATTTATACACATTATTTCATTAAGATAATTGTGATATAATAAAAACAATATGTCGGTAAAAAATATAATTCAATATCCTAATAAAGTTTTACTTAAAAAATCAAAAAAAATAGAAAATTTAGTGGAAGCAAAAAATATAGCAAAGGATTTATTAGATACTTTAAATGCCTCTAAAATACCTGGAGCAGGTTTAGCGGCACCGCAAATAGGAATATCAAAAAACATATGCGTGGTAAGGAAATTTTATAATAAAGATAAATACAAAGATATTGTATTAATAAATCCTAATATTTTAAAAACTTCTAAAGAGCTGGTTAATTCTTTAGAAGGATGTTTGTCAATAGAAGATACATATGGATATGTTTATAGACATAAAAAAATAAAGATTGAATACACAAACTTACAAGGTATAAAAAAAACTCTTAAAGCAGAAGGTTTCTTATCAAGAGTTATTCAACATGAAATGGATCATTTAGAAGGAATACTATTTATACAAAAATTGATAGACGGAAAAACATATACAGAAAAAGAATTAGAAAATCAAAAATAATTTAATAATAAAACTCATAAGAATATCTATTTAGACGCCCCCTTAAAGATAAAGATATAAAATCCAAAATATTGCTTTAATAAAGGATTTATTGTATAATTTTCCGTGAGAGAAAATTTTTTGACCTGCTTAATGGAAAGCCTGCCAAAACAAGATAATTATATACCTACAGAAGAGATAATAAAATTAGCTAAAGAAAGAGGAGTATATTTTGGTCATGGAAATCCCAAAAACAGAATTAGATATTTAGTAAAAAACAATCTCCTACCACACCAAATAAGAAAGAGCATAAACGGGAAAATAGTAGCTTGCTTACCAAAATCGTCAATAGAAAAATTAGTAAAAATACAAAACCTACAAAACAAGGGATTTAAAATATCAGAAATAATAAAACTAGAAAAAAATAAAACAATAAAAAAGAAAGTTATTGTTACTAAAAAGAAAAGTTTTAAAAATAATATCAAAACTAAAAAAAGTATAGAAAAAATAAAAAAAGACTATACAAAAAAAGAGATATTTATTAAAAAAAATAATACAAAAGCTTATAAAATATTACTTTTTGGTTTAATTGCAATAGCTTCAATTTTAACTACAACAACACTTGCTGGAAATATCAAAAACTTAAATAAACACTTAATAGGTTTAAATAAAAAAAACAACAAGCAAATTAATACAAAAAACAAAAAAGGACAAAAAACAACATTATTTAGTCAAAAGTTTTATTACGATAATATAAAGGACAAAGTAGGTCAGGTTTTGGGTTTAGAGGATAATCAAAACAAAAATTTAAAGGCATTATTCACAGTAAACATACCATCAAGATTTAGCGACAAAGTAGAACTAGAAGAGATAGAAG
>CAYSYH010000027.1:0-9190 GCA_964435455.1 uncultured Candidatus Saccharibacteria bacterium
ATTGGCTGGCATTAAAGAAGTAAGGTTTAAGTATATTTCTTCACTTAAAAAAGGTAAAAATGGAGCTAACATTTTAGATATAGTTAAAAGAGCATAAAATAAAGTATTTAAAGCATTATGATTACCACTAGACAATCTATCTCTAGAAAGCCTTATATACCATCTAGATAAATCTTCTACCATAGGTAAAAAATTCCTAGTGGCAGACAACACATCAAATTTAGCCATTTTTTTGTTAACTTCAAATGATGTTTGCTTTAACCTTAAATATAACCATTTATCTAACAAATCATTTGGAATATATGATTTTGTAGGGACAAAATTATGTGCCAAAGCATATGTAACAAAATATCTATAACTATTCCATAAGGTTACAAAAAACTCTCTTTTTACTTCATCCAAAAATCTGTTAGAAAACCTGGCCGACTCAGCTTTAGTAATTGGTGAATTTAGCAAAAAATACCTAAGTATATCGGCCCCAAAATTGTCTAATACTTCTTCCATTGGGGGATAATTCTTTTTACTTTTAGAAAGTTTCTTTCCTTTTTCATCTAGTAACATCCCACTTACAACTACTGCTTTATAAGGACTTTTATCAAAGAGTGCTGTATTTAAAATAAGTAATGTATAAAACCACCCCCTAGTTTGGTCAATACCTTCAGAAATTAAATCTGCAGGAAAGGTTTGGTTAAAGTCCTCTTTATTTTCGGGGTAATAAACACGTGCAAAAGGCATAGAACCACTGTCATACCAAACATCTAATACGTCAGGAATTCTTTTAAAAGTACCTCCTTTATCTCCCTCCCAAGTTATATCATCTACAAAAGGTCTATGAGGGTCAAAGTTTTTAGGTAATTTTTTACCAGAAATATCTTCTAATTCTTTAAAAGAACCTATAACAACTACTTCCCCTGTCTTATCATTTACCCAAATAGGTAATGGAGTTCCCCAATAACGATTCCTACTTAGGGCCCAATCCCTAGCATTTTTCAGCCAGGTGCCAAATCTTCCTTTTTTTATATGATCCGGAACCCAATAGACTTTATTATTTTCCCTTAATAAAGCCTTTTTTATTTTAGTGATGGAAACATACCAACTTTTTACAGGTTTATATATTAAAGGTGTAGATGTACGCCAACACATAGGCATTTGATGAGGATAATCCTGATAACTAAAAAGTAAATCTTTCTTATCTAAATCCTCTATTATTTTTTTATTTGCTTTTTTATAAAACAAACCCTTGTAATCAGGAACCAAATCTGTAAATATAGCCTCATCATCTAAATAATCAAATATGGGTATGTTTAACTTCATAAATACGTCAAAATCTTCCATACCATAAGGAGCTAAATGCACAATACCTGTTCCTTCTTCTGTATTAACATGATCAGCAAATACTACCCTAAATGCACCCTGGTTTTTTCTATCTACAAAATAGGGAAATACAGGAACATATTCTACATCAACCAACTCTTGTGATTTATATTTTTTAATTATTCTATATTTTTTACCTTTAAAAACTCTTTCTAAGGCATCTTTAGCTAAAATATAATGGGAACCTTTACTTTCCACTTCTACATACAAAATATCTTTACCAACAGATAATAATAAATTACCGGGGATAGTCCAAGGTGTTGTTGTCCAAGCTAAGAAATAAGTGTTAGGTCTATCTTTTATTAAAAATTTTACAGTAATGGAAGGATCTACTACTTCAGAATATCCGCCCAAAGCCACCTCTGCATTAGATAAAGTTGTACCTGCGCGTGTAGAATAAGCAACAACTTTATAACCCTCATATAGCAAACCTTTCTTATATAATTCTTTTATAGACCACCAAATACTTTGTATATATTTAGGGTCCATAGTCCAATATTCATCTGTTCTATCTACCCAACGTCCTATACGCCTTTCATAATTTAGCATTACATCAACATATTTTAAGACAGATTCTTTACAAAGCTTATTAAACTTAGCTACTCCAAATTTTTCTATATCATATTTAGATGTAAAATTTTGTTGTTTTTCTACTTCATATTCTACAGGGATGCCTTGACAATCCCATCCAATATTTCTAGAAGCATGGAAACCTTGCATTGTCCAATATCGTGGAAAAACATCTTTTATAGTCCAGGTAACTACATGACCGTAATGAGGCATATTATTAGCAGTTATTGGCCCATCATAAAGTATCTTCTTCTTTTTTCCTTTTCTAGAATTTAATACTTTATTTGGAATATCATATTTGTCCCAATAATCTAATATAGCCTTTTCTAAACTAGGCAAATTTAATTTTGAATCTATATTTTTTAATTTTTTAGCATTCATAAAACAAAAAAACCCTTGCGCAATAACCTAATAAAAGATAACTGCGCAAGGGCCCTTTTAATAGGCGGTACCACCTTGCTTGCAATAAATGCCACTCATTACAGCTGTAACGGGCTTACCCGAAGGGTTCTACTAACTATTAAAATAGCTTTCTTCCCTTAGCGTACTTTTATAAAAAGTTTGTGGTTGATAGCCACTCAAACGCTTACTAAATATAAGAGTATCTAATTAAATAATATTAGTCAAGTACTGTAGGTAAAGGATGAGGGTAAATTAAATCAAAAGTGTGAGCTCTATAAATTAAGAACATAATTACGAAAAGGGAAATAATGAATGTAAAAAATAACATTAGTAAAACCCACTTATTCATAACCTAAAATTAACCTCTTCTTAAAAATGTAGGTAATCTCCAAGGATCATCAGGTGCGGAATCTTCATCTTTATCTGATACTTTATTATCCTCCTCAACATCAGAATCAGTAATAATATCTAAATCTTTCTCATCTTTTTTATTATCTTTTTTTGTCAATGTATTGCTAGATGTAGGTATATCAGTATCTTTATTATTTTGAGATAAAGGAGTAAAAGTAAAATCTCCGGAATCATAACTTTGATATGGGGAATCAAAACCAGTAGCAATTACAGTAACAGAGAGAGTTTTAGATTTTTCGTCTTTTATAGGATTAGCACCTATAATTATATGTGCTCCATCCCCAGCTTCTTTTGCAACTTTAGTAGATATAACCTCAACCTCTGCTAAAGTTAAACCCGAACCTACTATATTCAATAAAATACCAGTGGCACCTTTTATATCTATATCTAATAAAGGACTATTTATTGCTTGGTTAGCAGCCACTTCAGCCCTAGACTCACCTTCGGCTTTACCAATACCCATTAAGGCTGACCCAGCATTTTGCATAATAGTTTTTACATCTGCAAAATCTACATTAATTAATCCAGGCTGCACTATTAAATCGGATATACCTTTTACTCCTTGAGATAATACACTATCCGCTAAAGCAAATGCTTGCTCTATAGGTAAATTCTTTTCTTCTAAATCTAAAAGCTTTTGGTTGGGTATAGTTATTAAAGCATCCACCTGCTCCTTTAAATCCCTAATACCTCTTTCGGCATTTTGCTTTCGTGTTATACCTTCAAATTCAAAAGGTTTAGTTACAACTGCAACAGTTAAAGCTCCTAATTCTTTAGCTATAGCAGCTACAATAGGAGAGGCTCCTGTACCAGTACCACCACCCATACCTGCAGTAATAAAAACCATATCGTAGCCTTGTAAATGTTTTTTAATTTCTTCTTTTGATTCTTCTGCAGACTGTTTACCTATTTCAGGAACAGCCCCACTTCCAAGGCCATTGGTAACATTTTCACCTATCTGCAAAACCTCGTCGGATTTGTTAGCGTTTAAATCTTGCTTATCTGTATTTATAGCCATAAAATCAACACCTAAAATAGTACCAGAAGAAATCATAGAATTTATAGCGTTTCCACCTCCTCCACCTATACCTACTACCTTAATTTTTGCAAATTTTTCTATATTTGGTTTAATTAACATAAGCAATTAGGATTATACCAAAGTATAAAACTATTGGGTAGTAATAAGAAACATGCAAATAATAAAAAATAAAAGACTAGACATTTTAATAAATATATTAATTATATTAGGAATTTTAATATGGATTTTATACCCTACTCCGCCTATAAAAAATAGGTTTTATAATATAAAAACTACTATCACAAATATAGGAAGACTCTTAGGAATAATAGGATTAATTCTTTTATCTTTAAATATATTCTTATCGTCAAGAGTACCAATTATAGAAAGATACTTTGATAGTTTAGATAAAGCTTATAAAAAACATAAAAAAATTGGTATAACAGCATATATTTTTCTCTTGGTACACCCTTTATTGTTATTACCTACATATACTAACTTAAGTATACATGGAATAATAAATTTTTTTAAATGGCAATGGGGTACCCCAAAAACTTATGGTTCTATAGCATTATTTTTATTAACAATACTAATAATACTAACAATGTATTTAAGAAAAAGAAGTTATGAATTTTGGAAAAAAACGCATCAATTGATGAGCATACCCTTTATTATAGGTGGAATACATGCTTGGTTAATACCTAGCGATACCTCCAATAACCCTTACTTAAAGGTATATTTATTTTTAGTAGTATCAATAGCATTAATAAGTTATTTTTATAATTTATTATTATATAAAACTCAGGTTAAAACTTTTACATATATAGTAGATGAAGTTAAAAAATTAAATGACTTAATAACAGAAATAAAACTAAAACCTATAGGATTCAATAAACTAGAATATACTTCAGGACAATTTGCATTTGTTAGATTTAAAGGACAAGACATAAAAGAAGAAGAACATCCTTTTACAATATCTACGGCACCGCAAAAAAAATATATTACTTTTTCAATAAAATCTTTAGGAGATTTTACAAGTAAGATACATAACCTTAAAAAAGGAGATAAGGCAATATTACAAGGACCTTACGGAAAATTTAGCTATAAAAATATTCCATATAAAAATCAAGTTTGGATTGCAGGAGGAATAGGAATAACACCTTTTAAAAGTATGGCAGAAAGTATTGAAAGGGAAATTAATAAATATAATATAAAACTCATATATTCGGTAAAAAAAAATAATGAGGCTATATATATTAATAAATTTAAAAATCTTCACAAAAAATATCCTAATAACTTTAAATTTATTCTGTGGGAATCTAGCAACAACAATATTTTAAATGCAAAAGAAATACTAAAGGGGGTAAAAAACAAAAATAATGTGGGATTTCTTATATGCGGTCCACCAAAAATGATGGAACATATTAAAAACCAATTAAGGCTAAGTGGAGTACCTCTTAAAAATATTTTTTTAGAAGACTTTGGATTTTAATACTAAGGAATTAAAACTTTAAATAAGCTTTTTAATTTATCTAATATTCCTCCAACCTTTAAGTTACCTATTTGGAGCGATTTACCCTTAAAAGAATCCAAGTCCATATTTTGAGATTTAAATAGTATAGAACCAACTGCAGCAGAATAAGCAGGTCCATCTATTTCGTCAATTAAACCAGTTAAACCTTTTGGTTGTGAAGATCTTACTGATACATGTAAAACTTTTTTAGCTATATCTACAGCATTTTTAGTTTGAGAAGCACCTCCAGTTAATATAGCTCCTGCAGGTAATCCAGAATTTACTCTACCATCAGAAGATTTTGAAACAGCAAACCCAGCTTTGCTTAGCTCTAGATTAACTAAAGAGAACATTTCTTCTAAGCGTTGATTAACTATCTTTTCTAGAAATCTTTTTGGGACAGTATTTAAATCAGGATCTATATCTCCAACATAAAGCTCACCTTTTTTTAAAGCCTCTTCGGCACCTAATACATCTGGAAGGTTTTGCTGTTCTTCATCGTTTGAAAACCTTAGTTTAATTTTTTCAGCAGTTTCTAAAGAGCACCTAAGACCCACAGCTATATCACCCGTAATATGCTTTCCGCCAACAGGAACAACAAAACTATAAATAGGAGCTCCATTTTGGTAAACAATACAACTCATTGTCCTACCACCCATATCTATTAATACAGTTCCTAATTCCTTTTCGGTATCGGTAAGTACAGCATAAGAAGATGCTAAAGATGTATAAACTAAATCTGATACATCTACCCCTACTTGCTTAACACACTTAGTAAGGTTTTTTAAAATTGTACTGGAAGCATGTATTATATGTGCTTCTACTTCTAAACGTATACCACTCATGCCTTCTGGGTTTTTTATATTCTTTTGTGAATCTACTACGTAATCTCTTGGAATAACATGTATAACTTCCCTATTTGCTGGAATGGTTATAGCTTGAGCCGCTTCATTTACTCTCAAAACATCTTGCCAAGTTATTTCTCCGCTTGCTTCTGAAACAGCTACAACTCCAGTAGAATTTTCAGATTGAATATGTTGACCATTTATAGTTACTATAGCATTAGATATTGCGTGACCAGCCATTTTTTCGGCCTTTTCTATAACCTGAGATATAGCCTCTACAGCTTTATCAATGTCATTAACAACACCTCTATCTATACCAGAAGAAGGAATTGTAGCATTACCAATTACAGATACTTTATCGTCAGATAAAGATACTACTATACAACAAATTTTAGAAGAACCTATATCTATTGAAGAGAGAATTCTTTCTTTGGGCATTTATTTATAATTTAAGAATTTAAACATTGTTGTATATATTGTAGCCTTTTTTACAGAAAATTACAGGGACTTTTTTAAAACTACTTTATTAGATAAAACCTCTAAATAATCATATTCGTTGTATTCTTGAGGTCTTTCGCGCAGTAAGTAATTTAATTTATCAGCCATATTTAAATCAGATAATTCTACAAAAGTATCTAAGTTTAATACTAAAGACGGAAACTTAATCTTATTAAAAGATATAATTAAGTTACCTTGTACAATTTCTAAAGCTAAATTAGGATATTCATTTAGGGATAAAACAAACTTTATTATATTGGGGGACAGCACAAAAGAGTTTATATTAGAATTAGCCATAGCCAGTTTAAAAGTTGGAATATTTTTTTTATAAAAAGTTTCTAAATCACTTATAAATATTTCTCCTTCTGTAGAAACATAGTAACTTTTTTTATTGAGTATTTTAGCAAACGGTGTTTTGAAGAATAGATAGATTTTAATCTTCTTGGTAAAGTAATTTCTCTTTATTTTTAAATCTTTAATATCCCCATAATTATCACTATTTTTAGATACAAACTTTAAGAAATCTTCCTTATTTAAATTGTAAATATTTTTATTTAATACAAACTCATTTGTTAAATCTTGCTGCAAAAAATCTTTTTTAGGATATTCAGTAACTATCTCTATTGAGGATACAGCAAAATAACCTTTAATGCTTAAAATATATAAGGAAATAATTACAAGAAATATAGAAAGGACAAAGTACCATTTAGAGGACATTTTTTATAAAAAATTATCTTTAATAACTTTAAACATCCTTTTTGTGGCATCTGTTTTTACGGTTTTAAAGTTACTGCTTGTTTTTAGTAAACTATTTAATTTTAATACACTCTTTTTAAAATTACTTAAATTTAAATTTTTTTGTTCTAAGATTACTCTAGGAATATAATCTCCTGCAGCAAGAGCATTATGTTTTTGTTCTTGGTTAGAAGACCAAGGTATGGGAACAAATATAGCTGGTATCTTTAAATAACACAACTCATAAACCATATGGGCACCCGATCTAGTTATTAAAAAATCAACTTTTTTTAATAAATTCATATAATCATTACCAAAAACATAATCAAAGGGAAAGTAATTTTTATAAAGCTTTTTATATTTTTTGGCGCGGGTATAATCATTAAATAAAGAATGCCTACCCGTACTATGATAAATAATAAAATCTTTTGTAAGAACTTTTAAATTATTAAAAATAAAATCATTTAATATATGAGAACCTTGTTTACCACCTTGAACAAATAAAGCTTTTAAATTATATTTTTTATTTATAGTTCGAGGTTTAATAGACAAAATCTCTTCCCTTAATGGTAATCCTACCAACAAAGTTTTTTTATTAGGATAATGGCTTAAACTAGATTTCCAGGTTAAAAAAACTAAATTAGAAAACTTTGTAACTACCTTATTCGCTAATCCAGAAACAGCTGTTTGTTCATGAGTAACAACGGTCAATCCTAAAAGACGCCCCGAAAAGGCCAGTGGCACAGCTAAGTAACCACCATAAGAAACAATAACTTTAGGCCTATACTTTAGTAAAATTATAAAAGATTTAAAAATACTCACTAATAATTTTATATATTTTGAAATTCCCTTAACATTATAAAACTTGGGAGAACTTAAATGTATATAGGGTATCCCATAGGATGTAACCTCTTTATATTCACTACTTACAAATTTATTAGTTAAAGAATTATACTTATGGCCTACAAAAACAAGAGAATATCCTTTATTCTTAAAAAGTAATGCCAAAGGCAACGCAGAACTATGATGGCCTCCTATAAAAAGTAGATCAACTTTATTCCTTAACATAACATAATTATACCTCATTAAAAAACTTATATACCAACCCCAAAGAAGCTAAAATAAATATAACTGAAGATCCCCCATAAGATATTAAAGGTAAAGGAACCCCTGTTAAAGGAATTACTCCAGACACGGCACCAAGGTTTAAAAAAACTTGGACCCCAAACCAAACCATAACACCAACAATAATTAGTTGTTTTTCAGGGCTATCTATATAAAACAAACCTTTGTAAATTGAAAATAATATAGTAAATATTAATAATATAGTAAAAGCTGAACCAATAAATCCAGTTTCTTCTCCAATAATAGCAAAAAGAGAATCACCTACTACCTCAGGTAAATAATTATTTTTTTGCCTTGATTGTCCTAATCCCAAACCAGTAATACCTCCAGAACCTAAAGCTATTTTAATCTGACGTACATGATAAGCTGATTTTTGAGTATCTCCACCCCCAAGGTAAGTTTTTAGGCGCTCTCTTCTATAAGAAGAAGAAACAACAAAAATACTAAGCAATAAAATACCTACTGGAACAATATAAGTAAAAAATTTTAGAGAATACCCTGATGAAAACAACATAGATAAACCAGTAAACACAATCAATAATGTGTTTTTTAAATCTGGTTCTAAAAAAATAAGAAATGCAGGTAAAAATAGATAAAATAAATAAATAAGTAAAATATTTTGGTCATTATTTCTAAACTTATTGCTAAAAAATATTTGGGGTAAAAAAAGTACTATAGAAAATTTTAATAACTCTGATG
>CAYSYH010000028.1:0-8922 GCA_964435455.1 uncultured Candidatus Saccharibacteria bacterium
TGTAGCAGGTCCCAAGGGTTCGGCTGTCCGCCGATTAAAGTGGCACGTTAGCTGAGTTCAGAGCGTTGTGAGACAGCTCGGTCCATATCTGCTGTGGGCGCGAGGTAACTGAGGAGAGCTTTCCCTAGTACGCAAGGACCGGGAAGGACAAACCTCTGGTGTACCAGTTGTTAGTACCACTAGCATTGCTGGGTAGCTACGTTTGGAAGGGATAAGCGCTGAAAGCATCTAAGCACGAAGCCCACTCCAAGATAAGTTACCTTATGCCTCCTGGGAGACTACCAGGTTGATAGGCGGAAGGTGTAAGCACAGTAATGTGTTTAGCTAATCCGTACTAATGGCTTATTCTCTAAATAAGTATTGCTTGATATTTTAGTATTGTTCTATCCAGTTTTTAGAGTGTTATTAATTATTAAATAAGTTAATTAACCCTTTGTAGTTTATTACTCATCCTAACAAGAACTTTAAGTAACTTTTTAAGATCATCTATTATAGCCGGTGGAATATTACCCTCATTATTTTGTTGTTTTTTGAATTCCTTTATTACCCCCTTTACTTTTGTTATACCTTGTGTAAGTGTTACCATATCAATAAACCCTTCAGTTAACTTAGAATTCATTTTACTAATCCACCCTTGAACTCCAAATAAATATGGTGGAGGATTTTTACCTAAGTTAATTTGAGCTGCTAATAAAGAAGCCCTAGCTTCAAATAATGCATTTTCTAAATTTGACTTATCTTCTTCTTCTATACTTTTTATATTTACCCTATTACCTTTTTAGGATTTTCTGATTCTTCCGCTGGTTCTTTTGGTTTGTCCTTGCTATTAGCCCTTTTATTTTTTGCCTTCCTAGCTTTTTGTTCACCTTTCTTTCTAGTGCCACTTCTTTCTCCTACATTAGGGTTATACAAGTACTTTAATAATTCTTCTTTTTTTAATAATTCCAAGAAATATTCTAGCGATTTGCCCCGTGTAGCTTCTTCTAATTCCTGTATTTTTTTTGGATCTATATTAGTATTTCTATACATATTGGCAAATGTCATTGCTTTAATTCCTGTTGTTGCATTTTTTTTGTTCCTTGGGTAAGATTCTCTTAATTTTTTTGCTAATTCTTTTAAATTTATTGGTTCGTCCTTGTCCTTGCTATTATCCTCCTTCCTAGCTTTTTGTTTGTTTTTCTTTCCTTCATTTGCTCCATCAGTATTTGTTACCTCACTAGAAGATTTAATCCTTCTTTTTTCCTTAAGCTCTTTTATGTTTATATGATATTTGCTAATTAGCATTACTAAATCTCTAAATTTTTTGGCTTCTTTAACTTCTTCTTTAAATTGTTGAGGCATATTTAGTTCCATTAACCTTTTTATTACTTGTTTAAAATCTTCTCCAAAAAAAGATTTTAACGCTTCCTCGCTTGGTAGTTGATCTTCTTGCTGTAATACACTTTGTAAAGCTTGTGCTAATTTTTTAGCTTTTTCCTTATCTTCTTCCTCCTCATTTAAGTCTAACTGTTGTGCTATACTTAAAAAAGCCTCTATTAAAGGTACTTCTTCTCCTTTATTAAGGGCTTTGAATATTTGTTCTTTTAAATTTAAATTGTCTGTTAATGTTAAAAAGTTGTCAAATTTGCCCTTTTTAATTCCCTTAAGCAATTCTGTTGCCACTCTTTGGTGTAATTCGTTGTTTATGGTTGGTATGCTTCCTTCATAAGGCTTATTTGTATTTATATTTTGTCTATTGGGGTGTAATAACCCATATAAGACCCTTAAATTATAAGGATTTTTTGGATATTCTTCGTACCTTAAATCTCTGACAGGTGCTGTAATACTTGTGTCTACATATACAATATTTCTTATTCTAAATCCACTTTTTTTGCTTCCTTCTACTTCTATACTAATAGATCTCCCGTTTATATCTAATTCTAAAACTCCAATTACTTTTCTTCCTATTCCTATAATGTGATAAGTTAAGTAAACTTCTTCTACATTTTCAGGTAATTTGTTTGGTATTTTGTGTTTAACTGGTAATCTAGCTCCTGTCCTAATACCATATCTAATTAAATCACTAACTAACTCATCAACCCTTTCTTCTATAGCTATTTCTAAAAGTTCTAATGGGGCTTCTTTATCATAGGGGGGGGTTTTTTTAAATAAGCATCCAATATTTGGTTAAGTTGTTCTTGTATATTACCATTTGTTATATTAAATGCAACTGCATCTACAGGTATTGGCCATGGTTCTCTTAAAAATGAATTAAGTGATTTTTTTTGTTCCCTATTTAAACCATTTAAGTTCCACAACTGATTTGGGTTAGTACTTTTATTTAAAATTAAAAATCTCCCCCCTCCTTTAAGTGCTGCTTGTATTCTCAATGTATCCCTTGGTGTTTTATTCCTTTTCATAATTTCTTCTATTTGCTCTCTTTCTTTTGATGTAGTGGCTATAGTAACCCCATTTAGATTCCATTGGTTAACTGTTGGCGTGTGTTGTTTTTCGGTACTATCTTTTTGATCCTGTTCTAAACTGCTTAAAAGCCTTATTACAGTTGTTCCCCAAAATTCTGGGGGTATTTTTGCCTTTTTATACCGGCCTTTTGCGTTCATTTCTTGTATTGTTACTTCCCACTTTTTAGGGTCTATTGTTATTCTTGCTTCTCCTGGTGTAATAACGGTGAAAGATCCTTCTTGATTATTGTATATTATTACACTTTCACCAACATGTATAAATGATTTACTTTGTTTTAGCATCTCTCTAGTTGCTTGGATTAATAATTTTTTTAATTCTCTTCTGTTTTTTTCTTCAGCATAGGGCTCTTTAGGAATTTTCCCATAATTTTCGTCTATATATCCTTCCCTTAATCTATAAAATAATTCCTCTGGGGTAGTTTCTTCTTTTCCCATTCCCATATCTACCAACATATTTTGGTTAAGTTTGGGGTCTATCATTCTCCAAAAAGCGTCCTCTACTGCTGATTTACCTTTTTTTATTCTCCTAATAAGTTCTTCTTTCCCAACTCTTCTTTGGGCTAATATACCTTGTAATCCTCTAATATTTATTTCTCTTAAATCGGGTCTTCCAAAAAACCTATCTCTAAGATTCCTAAATTTTTGTTGTATGGTTTCTTTACTAAGAACTGTTCTTATGTGTTGTATTAAATTTTCAGGAATGTTTGTTTGTATACGATCACCTTTTAAATTTGTTTCCCTTTCAAACAGTTCCTCAAAATTTTGTGGGGTTTCGGTTTTCCTTAAATCTTCTACTTGTTCTCTACTTAAATTACTACCATGTATTTCAGAATATTTTTTTTTCACTGTTGATGTAATTTTTTATTAGTTTTTTTCCAGCACTTTTTAAATTAAATAATAAATCTTAAATATTTGCTAAAAAATTAAGTAGGCTTTATAATACTTACTGTGTTTAAGCGGTAAAAATAAATTTTATTTCTTAAACTCTATAAAACCGCTATATGCGGGGGAGGTAATAATTTATGAAAAAACAAACAAAAACTACAAAAGCTCGGCCTACAAATATGGGAGAGCTGTTAAAAAACCATACAATACAAATAAAAAGATATCCTTTAGGATCTTTAATAGAGGGTACCGTTGTTTTAGTATCGCCCTCTAAAATATTAGTTGATATCGGTGCTAAAGCAGAAGGTATTGTAAATAAAGACGAAATGAAAGATTCTACCCAACTTTATAAAGAGCTCAAAGTGGGGGATAAGGTTTTAGTTATGGTTATTAGAGAAGAAAACAAGCAAGGTTATATAGAGCTTTCTATAAAACGTGCAGAGGTAGAACGAAAATGGGCCGATTTGGAAAAGATGTATGCTAAAAAGACCCCTTTAGAGGCAAAAATATTGCAATATAATAAAGGTGGTTTAATTTGTGAGGCACTTGGCATGCAATGTTTTATACCTATTTCTCACTTAGATCGTGCTCATTTTGCCGAAATTTCTACTGTAGCAAGAGGTAGTGAAAAAGACATTGCCGAAAGGCTTTCACCTTTAATAGGTAAAACTATAAAAGCAGTAATTATAGAATTAGATAGAACACAAAATAGAATCGTTTTATCCGAAAAACAAGTAAATTACGAAAAAATGCTTAAAAAAAGAAAGAACCGTATTGGACAAATTAAACCCGGTGATGTAGTAGAGGGTTTTGTATCAGGGGTAGTTCCTTTTGGTTTGTTTGTAGATTTAGATGGGCTAGAGGGCCTTGTGCATGTAAGCGAGATAGCTTGGGAAAAGGTAGAGAATCCTATTACTTACTTTACAGTAGGGGATAAAATAAAAGCTCAAGTATTAAATATTGATGAAGAAAAAGGAAAGGTAGGATTAAGTGTAAAAAGATTGCAGAAAAATCCTTGGGAAGGCGTTCAAGAAAGATACCCCGAAAATACAAAAGTAAAAGGTAAAGTAACAAGGGTAGTACCTTTTGGTGTTTTTGTTGAGCTAGAACCAGGGTTAGAGGCTTTAATACATATAAGCGAAATGGATGGTGAATTAGATGTAGGTCAACAGGTAGAGGCTTTAGTAACATTGGTAGATCCAAAAGAACAAAAACTTGGTTTAAGTGTTCGTAAATTACACGAACCTCAGATGATTAGGTAGTTTTACAGTTTGTTATATTTTTTAAAATAAGTAAGCACCATACTTAATATAATAAGTATTATAATTAAAAAATCATTATATTTTATGCCTGCGCAAAAAATAACCAAAGCAGTAATACCTGCTGCCGGTTTTGGAACACGTTTTTTACCTCAAACAAAGGCAATGCCTAAAGAAATGCTGCCTTTGGTAGATAAGCCTATTATTCAGCATATAGTGGAACAACTAGTAAAAGCAGGTATAACCGACATAATAATAGTTACAGGTTATCATAAACGCAGTATTGAAGATCATTTTGATAGTCCAAACCAAGCTTTATTAGATGCCTTATTAAAAGGTGGAAAAAACAAAAAGCACTATTTAGAAGAAGTAGAAAGAATCTCTAAACTGGCAAATTTTTATTATTTAAGGCAAAAAGGTCCTAAAGGTAATATGACTCCTTTAATGAATGCCAAACCCCTAATAGGTAATGAATCTGTAATATATACATGGGCTGATGATTTTTTTGACACTGGGGTTAATAAAAACGAATTTGAACAATTAATTTTAACCTACAAAAAACATAACTCTTCAATCTTAGGATGTTACAAAACAAATAAAAAGGAAGATTATGATAAATACGGCTTTGCTTCTGGTAAGTATTTAGGAAATGGTGAACTTGCTGTAAAAAATATACAAGAAAAACCTGGTTTGCACAATACCCCAAGTAATTTAGCTGTTGTTTCTTGTTATTTGTATACACCTGAACTTTTACAGTATTTTAACGAGGGGTTAAAACTACAAAAAAAATATGATGACACCGAGTTTATATATACTCATGTTGTGGAAGCTGCCATTAAAAAAGGTGTAAAAGTTATAGCCAAACAAATAAAAGGTGGGGAATATATGGATACAGGTAATAAACTTTCCTATTTAAAAACAGTAGTTAAATTTGGTTTAAAAGATAAACAAATAGGGGATTTATTTAAAAATTATATAAAATCTTTAGGTTTATAATACCGTATGCTTAACTGTATTTTTGCCAAATAAGTTGTTGTATGTATTGACATAGATGGTAAGAAGTTTTATTTTCCTGTTAAATAGTTATTTGCAATTATTGTCATTATTACCAATGAATTAATAATGGCTATATTTAAAATAAATTTATTTGATTCATCTTTCTTTTCTTTTGCTCTTGTTGTTAAAGTTTTAAAATTTATGTTAATGGTATTCCAAATAAAAAAAATGCCAGAATTGTCATTAACCCTAATCCTGCCAATAAAATATTAACCTCTTTAGGCTTTTGCGGGTTTTCTATATTTTTCTATACCCATATATTAATAACATGTTTTATTAAGCTTAATTATTCTAATTATATTATAGTTTATATTTTTCCACATAAAAAATAGTTTTCCACAACCCCTCCTTGCTGTATTGTACTGTATACTTGGTTAGCACATCATACTGTATCTAGTAGGTATATATCTGTTTGTGGATTTAATTAGTTAATTTTTAGTGTTATAATTTTTTAAGTTTGGGGCCTGTAGCTCAGTTGGCTAGAGCGCTGCCATGGCATGGCAGAGGTCAGGGGTTCAAATCCCCTCAGGTCCACCAATATATTACTATTTAAAATCCCCTTTTATTTTTTAGCGCATTATTTTAGTTTGTTGTTTAATTTGGTATAATATTTATGTTTAATATTATGGATAAAAAAGCTAATATATCACAAAAAGTAAAACAATTGTTATCTAGCATAAAGTGGGATTACGAAAAAGGCACTGTACAAAGTTTGGATATTTTAAAAGTTATATCTAAAGATAAAACTTTAAATTTATTAATTGAGTCTAACGATTTAAGAGACTTAAAACAAAAAACCTTATCTATAGAAGCTTTATTAAACCAATCTCAATTAGAAGCTAAGGATTTTAATAGCCCTTTAATTGAAACACCCCATTTGTTAATGGCTGTTGTAAAATTTTTAAGCAATAAAAAATATCGTCAAATAAAAGGGCAACTTAATCAGTTACTAAATCAAATGCCTATGGGTAATTCTAAAAAAGATTTAAGTACCCATAGTATTTTACAAAAATCTAAAAAAGAATTTGAAAAAACTATACATAATGATTCCTATTCTTTACCGCCATTTTTAAGAGACATAAACTATTTGTCTAAAAAAAATCTATTGGCCAAACCTATACCCAATAAATCTTTAGAAGAAGAAATAATAAGTGTAATTGGTAGAAAACACAAAAATTCTATAGTTATATTAGGCCCTAAAGGGAGTGGTAAAACTTCTACATTGCTGTCTTTAGCACATAGAATTACCAAAGGCGATGTTCCTAAATTTTTAAGCGATTCTAAGATTTTTTACGTAAATTTGGGCGGTTTTAGCCATATGCTTGATTTTAAAGAAAAATTTGAATCTTTATTTAAAAAAATTATATATAGTCCTACAAAGAAACATCAATTTATAATATTTTTATTGGATGATTTACATTTGCTTTCTCAATCTGGTTTTTTTAGTTTTTCGCCCCCTTTGCTAGATCCATTATTAGGTTCAAAAGCTTCGGCTAAATTACAACCTTTACCTAAAGTTACTTTTATTGCTACATTAGATGACACTCTTTCTGATAGATTTTTAGAAGGACCTATACAAGATTATTGGGAATTAATAAGATTGCTCCCCCCTAAGAGAGAAAGGCTTTTAAAAATACTAAATCAAAAGGTCTTAGATTTACAAAAACATCATGATTTAAGAATATATAAACCTACATTAGGTTATTTAGCTACTGCTTTACCTAAATTGGCAAAGGAGTTAGATTTACCTTTAATAGGTTTTTCTGTTAACTTAGTTGATGACTTGTTTTCTAAATTTTCTTTAGAGCAGTCTTTAAATAAAAAGGTTAAAAAGACTAAATTTGTCCCTAAAAGTTTTGTTCAGGAGTATTTAAAAAACAGGTATAATTATAATCCACAAAAAAACTTTAGTGATAGTATAATTAGCCGTTTGATGTATTTAGAAGATAACATTAAAAATGAAATAATAGGTCAAAATCATGCAATAGAATCTTTAGTGCGTACAATAAAACGTTCTGTCTTAGGTCTTTCTAATACAAATAAACCTAAGGCAAGCGTACTTTTTTTAGGACCTACTGGGGTAGGTAAAACCCAAACAGCTAAGGTTTTAGCTAAACATTTGTTTGGTAAAAAAAAGATAATACGCATAGATATGTCCGACTTTATGGAAAAACATACTGTGTCACGTTTGGTAGGTTCTCCTCCTGGTTATGTGGGTTATGGAGAAGGGGGGCAATTAACTAATTTTGTTAAGAAAAACCCTCAAAGTGTAGTTTTATTTGATGAAATAGAAAAAGCCCATACAGATGTTTTAAATATACTTTTACAGATATTAGAAGAAGGACAACTAACCGACGGAGAGGGTAATGTTATAAGTTTTAACCAAGCTGTAATTGTATTAACAAGCAATTTAGGAGCAGAATTGATAAATAAAGATCCAATAGGTTTTATGAACAAAAAAGGGTATGATATTACCTATCAAAATGTAAAAGAAAGGCTGCTAGAAAACTTAAAAAAGAAGATAAAGCCCGAAATAATTAACAGATTAAATGAAATTGTAGTATATAAACAACTAACTAAGAATGATGCTTCTTTAATTTTGCAAAAAGAACTTAGCGTACTTAAACAAAAAGTTTTGGAAAAGCATAATATTTATTTAATTATAAACCCTAAGGTTACCCAATTTATATTGAAAAAGGGTTTTTCTAAAGAATATGGGGTTAGAGAATTACAAAGGAGCTTAGACCGTAATTTAACTGATCCTATAATTGACTTTATTCTACAAAAATACTCTCTAAAAAAACCTAAAGAAGCTATGAAGGTTTATGTTAAAAAAAGCAAAAAAGGTGATATTATTTTACAATCGTAGATTTAATACTTTTTAAATATTTTTTATGCCAAAGAATAATGAAAAAAAAAAAATACTTTGAATGCCAAAATTGTGGAGCTCAATATCCTAAATGGCAGGGTCAATGTGATTTTTGTGGAAAATGGAATACATTAGAAGAAATTATTTTTTCTGAAAACCTTGCTAATTCTACTATAAATGCTTCTTCAAACATAAATGTATTAAATATTAAAGATATTGATAATTTAAAACTAAACCGTATAAAAACAGGGCTTAATGAGTTTGACCGTGTTTTAGGTGGTGGTTTTTTAAATGGACAGTCTGTGTTGTTAGCTGGGGAACCTGGTGTTGGTAAGTCTACTTTATTATTACAGGTTGCAAATAAACTCAATATGCCTGTATACTATATATG
>CAYSYH010000029.1:0-8920 GCA_964435455.1 uncultured Candidatus Saccharibacteria bacterium
TTACTCTCTTTTTTGCTATTTTTGCTTGTTCTGGAGATTCAAAAATAAACCATTTATAGTTTGTACTTATTACCCTTGGTGATTTTTTATATGTAAAGCCTACAAAAAATGTAGGTAGTGCTATACCCAACTTTCCCTTAACATTAGTTTGTTCATTTGGTTCTGGTTTTTTATTGTTTACTATTTCTGTCACTTTATGTTTTACAGACATTTTTGGATTAGATGTTATTATTTTGTCCACTTTAGGAGGTATTTTTGTATTTTTTGGATTTACTATATATTCTAATACTTGCTTATTTATATCTTTTTTATCTGGTTTCACCGTTTACCTTTAAATTTATCTGGTTTAATTTTATTTTATATTATTTTAAAATTTTTGTTTATATTATATTTATAAATGAGTGAGTGCCTACTGTAAATACAGTAGGCACAGATATTTAGGGCTGTTTACTATACTCTTTAATTTTTAGGTCTAGCCTCGTTTACTACTATTGTTCTGCCACCTACTTCTTTTCCATTTAGTTCTTCAATAGATTTTTTAGCATTTTCGTCGGACATCTCTACAAAACCATAACCTCTGCTTCTTCTTGTTTCTCTATCCATTACAATAAAAACGTCTAAAACCTCTCCAAAAGGTGTAAACAACTCTTTTAAATCATCTTGATTTATACTGTAAGGTAAATTTCCTACGTAAATTTTCATTAAAATCACCCCCTTAAACTAAGGGTATTTGCGAATCGGATAACTAAGGGAATTGTTTTAGCGATACGATTGATAATACTTTAAACTTAATACACCTAAAGGGTACCATTTCTTTTTAATTAGTCAATGTGTTTTTAAATAATAATTCACTTTTTAACCTGTTATAATAGTGTTGCTTTTTAAGGAGGGGTGCCGGAGTGGTTAAACGGCCAGGTCTCGAAAACCTTGGGGGGATTGTTCCCCACGCGGGTTCAAATCCCGCCCCCTCCGCCAAGTTTCTTTTAATCAGGATACTAAGCTTAATAATTGTCTAGTTTTACGTTTTTATCGTAACAAATATTTTATAGGTGGGTTTGTTCTACCAAATATCAAAATTTACTTTTTCTAGAGAGTTTATTTTTATAGTGTTACAATATTAACGTATTTATACCACGTCGGGGTGTGGCGCAGTTGGCTAGCGCGTGCGCATGGGGTGCGCGAGGTCGCAGGTTCAAGTCCTGTCACCCCGACCATTAAAAAATTTTTGAGCGCCCATAGCTCAGCGGCTAGAGCGCAACTTTGCGGAAGTTGAGGTCGCAGGTTCAAATCCTGCTGGGCGCGCCATTAAGTTACTTATTGTATTTTTTTAACAAACGTGCTACTTTTAACAATGGTGTAGTACTCAAGTTTAAAAACTGTCCATGTTTATATTTATAAAGTTTAAAAAGCCCTTTTTAAGATCCCTTTTAGTATTTTTGGTTAGTTTTTCTTTAATATTTTTATTACCTATTTTTGCTAGTGAACAAAAGGACTTTTCTTTTTTAAATCTTTTTGGAAAAAGTTCTGGTTCTTCTGTATTAGGTAAAAAAGATGAAGACAAAGAGGATAAAGAAGATAAAGAAGATAAAGATGAGGATAAAGATGACGACAAAGATGAAAATAAAGATAAGGAGGATAAAAAAGATGAAGATAAGGATGAAGAAAAAGATAAGGATAAGGATAAGGATAAGGAAGATAAAGAGGAATCTAAAGATGACAAGGAAGATAAAAAAGAAGATAACAAGGAAAAGGAAGATGTGGAAATAGAACAGACTATAAAAAACTATGACGGTTCTTACACAAAAATCAAAAAAGAAATAAAAACAGATGGAAAAGTAAAATTTGAAATAAAAAAATATGATCGTAACGGTAATAAGGTTGTTTCTAAAAAGTATGAGCAAGAGGATGATAAATTAGAAGCAGAAATCAAAAAATATGACCGCATTGGTAATAAAATTAGTGATATTGAGTTAAAAACAGAAGACGGGAAAAAATTATTACTTAAAGTAAAAGAAGGATCTAATAGTAAGAAATTTAAATTTGACTCTAAAACCCAAACGCTCCTTCTAAAGGATTTTGAATCAGAGGAATCTGACCTTGAAAATTTGGATAAGGATACTAATAATATTAACCCCGATTCGGATTTAGAGGATTTATTAGAAGATGATTCTGTATTAAAAATAAAAGCGCAACAAAAAGGATTTGTATTGACAAAAAAAGGTGTTACAGCATTAGTTAACTATCCACTTACTGTAGATGATGAAAAAGGCGCGGTTTTTGTAAATACGCCTTTGGGAGAACTTCCCTTAAAAGTTACCCCTGATAAAATTGTAGAAAACGTAAACACTACGGTTTCAGCCTTTAAGCCAGAGAGTGTTAAAGTAGATGTTGTATCTTTAGAATCAAATGGAGACGACTCTACTACAAAAGTGGTTTACAAATTACAAGGATTTAAAAAAGAGAAGTTTTTAGGGGTCTTACCTTTAGATATTTCTACAGAATTACTAGTTGACGCTCAAACCGGAGATTTATTAAATGAAACAAAATCTTTTGTTGCTAAAGTTTTAGATATTTTTAGTTTCTAGTCGATATTTTTTGCAGGTTTATTAAAAAATACAGTGTAGCTAAGCAGGCTTAATATAGCGTATATTGTGTGTTCTAAAACTTCTCCTCTTTCTCCAAATACTACATCTCCAGCTACAAAAAATGTAAATAAGAGAATACTTAATACAGTTCCTCTTAAAAAAGGTTTTTTAACCTCCTGGTTTTTTAAAATATTTAATAATCCTTTATGATAAAAGTAGAATATGATGAGTTCTATTATTGTTATAAGAATAAAAATAGTGGCTATACTGATTGTGTTTTTTACACCTATTTGGTTAAAAAGGTTAGTTAGTTGATCTATTCTGTTTTTTCCTACCCAAAAATTTAATTTTTTCCCACCAAAGATTTTGTCTAAAAAGTTAAATAACCAATAAATAGACCAAAAAAGCAGTACAGCAGATAACAAAGGATTAGTTTTTATTCTATAAAATTTATATCTCATTTACTCTTTATATTTTAAACCAATTTTTTCTATACTTCTAGTTATTATATCTTGTTTTTTAGGTGTAGAATATTCTGGTAAGTATTTGTTGAGAATTTCTTTGCACTTTCTTAATGTTTCTATAGAGTCGGGGAGTAAGTATCTCCTATTTAAAACTCCCTTATTTAAATTTAAATTTATTATTGTATGCCCCAACTTTTTACTAATAAAGTAGTCTTTAATATCTTCCCATGGTATTAATTCTCCCTCTAGTTCAACTCCTTTGTTTGTTATTATATATGTTGTTCTTTGTGGAGGGGTTGAATAAAGTGCATAAATTGCAAAAAGTAAAGACAAAAAAGCTATTATAATTGTAAACTGACCTGCAAGGACTAAAAATATTAATATGACTATTGCTGTAGATATCATATTTGCAAAAAATTTTCTATCTCTTTTTTTAAAGGGTCTTGAATAACCCTCCCAAATCAATAGAGTTTTTTTTGTTAAGGGCTTATTTTTATTTTTTTGTGGATTTGTATCTATGGTTTTTTTCATATTTATAATAATTATACCCTATTTGCTTAAAATTGGGTGTTTTTTTTATTGAGATGTGCTATAAATAACCTAGAGTTTACTACTATTTATGTTAAAAAAGTTTCTTTTTTTATTTCTTATATTGTATTACCTTTTAATCCCTTTTTTTGTTTTTGCCTCAGAATCTTCTAAAGATGCTTATCAACATTCTCTTATATTAAAATCTTTATATTTTTTGCCATAGTTTTATTTTTGTCAAAGTTTTTTGCTTTTGTGGAAAATTTAGGAATCCCTTCTGTTTTAGGTGAGCTTTCTTCGGGCATATTTATTTCTTTTTTAGTTTATTTAAATGTTCCTACTTTGTTGGGTATTAAAGATAATGTTATTTTATCTTTTTTAGCTGAACTAGGGGCTATTTTACTTTTGTTTCAGACGGGTCTTGAATCTAATATCTTGGAAATGCTTAAAGTTGGTAAGGATTCTATTTTAATAGCTATTGTTGGTGTTATATGGCCTTTTGCTTTAGGAGCTTTTTTATTAGGTCCTTTATTTTTTCCTTCATCCTCACTTTCCACTTTGCTTTTTGTAGGGGCCTCTCTTGTTGCTACTAGTGTAGGTATAACAGCATCTGTTTTTAGGTCACAAAATATACTAAAAACTTCTGTTGAAAAAATAGTTTTAGGTGCTGCTGTTATAGATGATATATTGGGTTTGTTAATTTTATCGGTTGTTTCGGGGTTAGTTTTATCTGGTTTTATAACGTTACAAGGAATAGTCATGGTTTTATTAAAGGCTGTTTTATTTTTAGCATCTTCGTTATTTATAGGGCATTTTTTCGCAGATAATATATCTTACCTCTTTTCCAAAATTCATAGTGGTGAAGGTACAAAAATCCCTTTGGCTATAATATTTGCTCTATTCTATGCTTATTTAGCTTCATTAGCAGGTTTAGAACCTATTATTGGTGCTTTTTCTGCGGGTTTGGTTTTAGATGTAGTACATTTTAAGTATTTTGATTTACCTTCTTTTTTTTATGAAATTAAAAATATACCTAGTTTAAATGGAGGTAAAAAAGATACACAAACTATAAATAAGATTAGAGAGTTAGTGGAAAATACCCATGTAGAAAGTATGATTTTTAGTTTAACTAGCATTTTTGTTCCCCTTTTTTTTGCTTATGTGGGTATGCAAGTAGATATAGCGCCCTTGTTAAATCCATCCGTTTATATACTAGCCCTAGTATTGACTTTATTTGCAATTATAACTAAAGTCATTGCAGGTTTTTCTATTAAAAGACCTTTAAAAGAACAATTGGTTGTTGGTTTTTCTATGGTGCCAAGAGGTGAGGTTGGCTTAATATTTCTTTCTGTGGGAAAGGGTTATGGTGTTTTACCTAATGATATCTTTTCGGTATTATTGATTACAATTATATTAACTACATTCATAGCACCGTTTGTAATCAAAAAATTATCTCAAAGTATTATGTTAAAATAAACTTATTTATTTTATGTTATTAAAAAAAGACATTAAAACTAAATGGGATTTAACACCACTTTTAAAAGAGGAATTAACCGATGAGTTATTTAAAGAAAAGTTAAGGATTTATAAAAAAAAGAATCTTGTTTTTGTTAAAAAATGGAGAGCTAATAAGGACTACTTGCGTTCTCCCAAAGTTTTAAAGCAAGCTTTAGATGAATATTCTACTCTTTTAGAAAATAATTATACTTCAGGGACTCTTTCTTATTACTTATCATTACGTTATTACTTGAATCAAACAGATTCTACTTTGAAAGGCTTTTTAAACAAAGTAGAAGAATTTAATACTGAGATATCAAATCAAATGACTTTTTTTAATTTGCAACTATCTAAGGTATCTAAAAAACAACAGTCTATTTTTTTAAAAAGCCCTATTTTAAAAGACTATAAACATTATTTATCTAGATTATTTAAACTTTCTAGTCATTATTTAAGTGAACGAGAGGAAAATTTAATAAATATGCTTAATCCCGTAAGTTATGCAAATTGGTCCAAGCTAACTAAAGAACTTTTATATAGAGAATGGAGAGAGGTATATGTTACACCTACAAAAAAAAGTAAAAAATCTTTTGAAGAAATTTTATCTTTATTAAGTAATAAAAATAAAATAGTTAGGGATAACGCAGCTAAGGTTTTTAATTCTATACTTAGTACTTGGGTGGATGTTGCCGAAAGAGAATATAATAATTTACTTCAATTTCGTAATATACAGGACTCTCTTAGAGGATATAAAAGGCCCGATGAGTTTAGGCATATTTCTACAGATATGGATACCAAAGTTGTAGATACCTTAATTAAATCTGTTACAGATAATTTTAATATTTCAAAAAGGTATTATAAATTAAAATCTCGTTTATTTGGTGTAAAAAAATTAGCTTATCATGAAAGGAATGTTCCTTATGGTTCTTTGAGTAGTAAAATAACTTATACCAAAGCTGTTAACCTTGTGTATACAGTTTTTAAAAATTTAGATGACGATTTTGGCAGAATATTCAAGAATTTTGTAACTCAAGGAAACATTGATGTCTTTCCTAAACGAGGAAAGTGGGGTGGTGCTTTTTGCATACATAACCTTATTAAACATCCCACTTATATTTTATTAAATTATACTTCCAGAATAGAAGATATTACTACTTTAGCTCACGAGGTTGGACACGGAATAAATAATGAGCTTATGAAAAAGCAAAATCCTTTAAACTTTTCATCTCCCTTATCTACAGCAGAAGTAGCAAGTACTTTTATGGAGGACTTCGTTTTAGATTTTTTAGAAAGAAATCTTAATGAGGAAGAGGTGCTATCTTTACAAATGATGCGTTTAAACGATTTAATTTCTACTATATTTAGGCAAGTGGCTGCCTATAACTTTGAATTTGATACACACACTGTATTTAGAAAAAAAGGTTATTTATCAAAAAAAGAATTAGGGGATTTGTTTACAAAACATATGAAGTCTTATATGGGCAATTATGTAGAACAATCTCCCGGTAGTCAAAATTGGTGGGTTTATTGGAGTCACTTTAGAACACCTTTTTATGTTTATACTTATGCATCTGGTTTACTTATATCTAAATATATGCAAAAAAAAGTAAAAGAGAATCCTAAATTTATTAAACACGTTAAGGAGTTTTTATCTGCTGGTAGTAGTGATTCCCCTAAAAATTTATTTAAAAAAATGGGTATAGATATTGCAAAAAAATCCTTTTGGTTACAAGGTTTAAAAGAAATAGATTTATTGCTAACAAAAACAGAACAATTAGCAAAACGACTCAATAAAATATAAGTATAGGCTAATATTTGCTAGACTAATTATTTAAATGTTTTATAATAAGATAGCTTGCTAATTTTTATTTTTTTATAATGAATTCAAATAATTCTAATGTATATAATGTTATAATAGTTGGGTCTGGCCCCGCAGGTTTAACTGCAGCTATTTACACAGGTAGGGCTCACTTAAGTCCTTTAGTTATTGCAGGTAATGAACCTGGTGGTCAATTGATGGGTACTACAGCTGTAGATAACTTTCCTGGGTTTCCTCAGGGTATTTTAGGTCCAGAACTTATGCAAAATATGATAAGGCAGGCAGAACGTTTTGGTGCTAAATTAATTAATCAGAATGCTACAAAATTAGAATTGGCTGATAGCTTAAAGAAAGTTTTTGTTAATGATACTGTTTATACATCTAAAACAGTAATATTGGCTATGGGTTCTTCCCCACGAAGGTTAGGTTTGCCTGCGGAACAAAAATTTTGGGGTAGAGGTGTCTCTACTTGTGCTACTTGTGATGGGGCTTTTTATAAAGATAAAGTAGTTGCTGTTGTAGGGGGTGGAGATAGTGCTGCGGAAGAATCAACTTTTTTAACTAAATTTGCCACAAAAGTTTATGTTTTGGTGCGCAAGGATTTTATGAAGGCATCTAAAATAATGCAAGATAAGGTTTTTTCTAATCCCAAAATAGAGGTTTTATGGAATACTGAAGTTGTAGATATTTTAGGTGAACAAACTGTTACAGGTTTGATGATAAAAAATAATAAAACTAATGATATAAAAGAGCTAAAAGTGGATGGAATGTTCTTGGCCATTGGACATGAACCTAATACAGAATTAGTTAAGGAGCAGTTAGAATTAGATAGCCATGGCTATATAAAAACACAAGATTGTACTACAAAAACAAGCTTGCCTGGCGTTTTTGTTGCTGGTGATATTTATGATTATAAATATAAGCAAGCTATAACTTCTGCTGGTATGGGATGTAAAGCAGCCATAGATGCAGAATTATTTATTCATACTAATTAAATTTAAACTACTTATAGAACTGTTTTAACTAGTGCTGTACAATATACGTATGCGCTTGAGAAACTTTGTTTCATATTTATGGGTATTTTTTATGTTTGTTTTGGCGGGTTTTGGTTCTTTTTACATAATTACTGGGGAAAACATATTAACAGGACAAAAAAGAGACTCTTCCAAAGTTTTACCTGCTAAAGATGTAGATTTAACTCAATTAAATTTAGAAGCTACCGAAAAAGAAAAAGAAGAATCTCTTTCTCCAGAGCTTTTACTATTTAACGAGGCTATGGCTAAAACCACCGATAAATCAGGAGTTAGATTAAATGCAGTTCAAAAAAGTGAAGCAGCCGTTTTTTATAGATTTGGATATGATTCTAAATCTAATACTTATTATGTAGCTGCTTTTGCTTCGGGCTTAGACCCTAAAAAAAATTATATTGTTTGGCTTAGAAACGATATAGGAGAGCCCTTTAAGTTAGGTGTGTTAAAAGAATTAGATAAATCGGGGGTTTTAAAGCTAGGGTATAAAACCGATGATTCTTCTATAACAAGTTACGATTTTGCTGCCATAACAATAGAGGGATCAGAAAATGTGGAAAATAAAGATGAATTGACCCCTTCCTTTGACGAAAAAAGTATTGTTTTTAAATCTTCTTTTAATCCTAAAGAAGTTTGGGGTGAAAAGGCCTTAGTTAATATAACTAAAGAAAATACAGATTCTTCTAAAAGCTCTTCTTTAAATTCAGAAAAGTCTAAAGAGACTAAAAATACTAATTAGTATTTTTAAATTTTATTTATATTGACTATTTTTGTGTAAGGTTTATATTAATGCATAGGGCGCGTTTAGCTCAGCTGGTCAGAGCACCAAGCTTATACCTTGGGGGTCCCTGGTTCGAGTCCAGGAACGCGCACCATAATAAAAATTAATGTTTTTGGGTTGTTTTGCATAAGGAAAACGAAAAGAGGGCCTTTTTTATATATCCTTTCAATAACATACTTTAAGCTTGCGTGGTATAAATTCAAGGTATATGGAGAACG
>CAYSYH010000030.1:0-8668 GCA_964435455.1 uncultured Candidatus Saccharibacteria bacterium
ATTTGCTAATTTACTCAGTCTTTTTTGTAAAATAGGTATTTAACCCCTCTATTGCTCTAAGTATTTCCATTGGTACGGCAAACACCACTGTGTTGCTTTGGTCACTAGATATATCGTTTATGCTGTTTAGTGTTCTTAAATGCAATGCTCCCGGTGTGGATGCCATTAATTTTGCCGCCTTGGCTAAGTTTTGCGCGGCTATTACCTCACCCTCACTGTTTATAATATTTGCCCTTTTTTCTCTTTCGGCTTCTGCTTGTTTTGCCATGGTTCTTATCATGTTATCGGGTAAAATTATATCTTTTAACTCTACACTTATAACATCTACTCCCCATTCTTCTGCTTGCGGTGCAATTATATTTTTAATTCTATTTGCGATTTCGTCTCTTTCGCTTAATAAATAATCTAAATCGGCCTCGCCCATTACATTACGCATAGTAGTTTGGGCTAAATTACTAACAGCCCAATAAAAATTTTCTACCTCCAAAATAGCTTTTGCAGCGTTGGTAATTTTATAATAAATTACAGCACTAACCTTTACAGATATATTATCTTTAGTCATTGCTTCTTGATCTGATAAATCTACTGCTTTAGTACGTATGTCTACCTTAGTAAAACTTTGAAAAACAGGTATTACAACACGCCACCCTGGTTTTAAAACCTTTGTAAATCGCCCCATTGTAAATAATAATCCACGTTCATATTCGTTTACTTGCCTTAAAAAAGCTAAAAATAAAATAAAACCTATTATAAATAAAAATATTAAAATACTCATAAATGGTTTAAAATTAGTAATAATTTAAATATAACATACAAAATAGATATATGAAATATTACATAATATTTGATTTTGATAGTACTTTAGTAAAAATAGAATTGCTAGAACAATTAGGCAGTATAGCATTAAAAAACAACCCTAAAAAACAAAAAATATTAAAAGAAATAAAAAATATAACTAATAAAGGAATGGAGGGTAAAATAAGCTTTACAAAATCGTTAAAAAGCAGAATAGAATTACTTAATATAAAACAAGAACATATAAATGTTCTTAAGCCCAAAATGACTAGGTTTATTAGCAAAAGTGTAATGCTAAATAAAGATTTTTTTGCAACAAATTCTAAAAATATATATGTAATATCTGGAGGATTTATGCAGTTAATTTTACCTGTAACAAATTATTTAAAAATTAATAAAAACCAGGTGTTTGCCAATAATTTTATTACCACAAAAACAAAAATAAAAGTAAATATTGATAACCCTTTAGCAAAAAATTTAGGAAAGGTTAAAGTTTGCAAAAAACTAAAATTAAACCCAAAACATACTATTGTTGTAGGAGACGGAGTATCAGATTACAAAATTAAAAAACATAAATTAGCAAAATATTTTGTAGCATACTGCGAAAATATAAAAAGAGATTCAGTAATAAGCAAAGCAGATTTGGTTGTAAATAGTATAAATGATTTAATTAAATTTTTAAGTAACCTTTGATATTTTTGAAGCAATAATACCAACACTTACAGCCACATTTAAAGAATCCACATTTTTAATAGGTATTTTTATAATATCTGTACTAAATTTTAAAACATTGTTGTTAAGCCCCCTACCCTCATTTCCAAATAAAAATAACCCTTTATTTGCCTTTAAGTTTTTATAGCTTTTATTTGCCTTTATATCTAAACTATACACAGGATAATCTAAATTTTTTATATAATCTTCTACAAAATCGTGCTTGTATATATTAATCTTAAAAACCGCTCCCACACTTGAACTTACACTTTTTAAATGGTAAGGACTAGCACAATGATTAAATAATATTATATTTTTAATATCAAAGGCTAAGGCTGTTCTAAATATTGTTCCTAAATTTCCTGGATCTTGAATTTCTACCAAACCAAATAAAAAACCTTTTAATTGTATTGGGGGCGGGTTTATTTGAGGCATTTTAATTACAGCACCTACATTAAATTTGGTATGCGTTGTTAGTTTGTAACCTAAAGCATTGGGCACAACATATGTTTTATTTGCAGGTAAATACCTTTTTGCTTCTGGTTCAAAACCAGACCTAACTACATAATATTCAACAATATGTGGAACATCTTTTAAAAGTTCTAAAACTACTTTTTGTCCTTCTATAAAGGTTTTTTGCTCTTGTCTTCTAAAATAGGCATTTTTATTAAGCCTAAGAATATATTTAACTTGATTTTTAGACAATCCTTGCATTTTATTTTTTTTGTTCTTGTGTTTTTGGCTTAGGTGGAGCTATGCTTAATAACTCAACCTCAAAAACTAATGTAGAATTTGGGGGTATACTACCTACAGCTTTATCGCCATATGCCATACTTGCAGGTATTGTTAATTTGCGTACTCCTCCCTCTTTCATTCCTACAATTCCTTTATCCCATCCTTTAATTACCTGCCCAGCTCCTAAAGTAAATACAAAAGGCTGTCCCCTATCTCTAGAGCTGTCAAATTTTGTTCCGTCTAGTAAAGTACCTACATAATGAACCGAAACAATATCTCCAGATTTTGCTTGTTTTCCTGTTCCAACCTTTATATCCTCTATTTTTAACTCTGTAGCAGACTTTTTTAATTCATTAGTTTTTTTTTGAGTATTTTGATTAA
The DNA here is from genome assembly GCA_964435455.1 of uncultured Candidatus Saccharibacteria bacterium. Lineage (GTDB taxonomy): Bacteria > Patescibacteriota > WWE3 > 2-01-FULL-39-13 > JAACPI01 > CAYSYH01. The sequence goes on from CAYSYH010000030.1 coordinate 2,623, forward strand.
TAGTATTAGTTAATTGTTGCAGTTTTTGTGGCTTATTTTGCTTTAGAGAATCTCTTTTAAATAAAGAGATAACCATAAGTGCTATTGTAATAATAAAAAATAGTATAACAAAAAAAGTTTTAATATTCATAAAAATAGGAAATTTATAAACTTAAAATCATTTTAACATACTAAACAAAATTTATTTACAAATTAAAGTAACTATATTATTATAGTATATAGTGAGAGTTTATAATAAAGAAGAACTACAAAGTTATAAAGACCCTTTATTAAGATCTGCTGTTGCAGCTGCAGGTGTTTTAGGGTTAGGAATTTTACCAAAAACAAAAGAATTTCCAATGGTAGAGGAATTTATAAAATCACTAAATAGGGGACTTACACAAGCAGATTTTAATGAGCCAAAATGGCAAAACCCTTTTGTTAAAAATTATGCTACTGTTTTTTTATTATTTTATATACCAGAAAGTACCCATGAAAAAGAGGATACGGATTTAAAAAAAGTAAGAACACTTAAAGAATATACCAAAAAGGCATTTTATGCAAACCCCTACGCCCAAGCATTTTTAAACGCTTTAATGGAACACCCTAATTTTTTAAACAGTACAATAGATGAAGATTTATATTATTTTTTATCCGAATATTTGCTTTTAAGCGTTGAGGATATAGCCTTTTTGGTACGTGTAAACCCATTTTTATATACATATACCGCGCAAACTATTAAAAAACGTTTGGGATCATCTAAAAATAGGCTACTCGACCCAACAGAAATCCCTAATATAGAAAAAAACGTTAAAGATAGGATAAAAAAATTTAAGGATCCTATGTATAAACTATTTGCTTTAAGTATTTATACACTAGTAAATAATGAAATTTTTGGGGAATTTATAGAAACAGAAAAGATTGAAGAAATAAGAGATCTTTTAGATAAAATAATAAGTGCATGGCGCAAAAGGAGCAATTTAAAAGAAAAGGCACAAAAAGTTAAAAACATGCAAGAGCTTAAAAGGTTATTTAGGGATTTGTTAAATTTATTGGGCTTTAATGTTAAGGATAATAACATGCCTTATTTTATAAATATAATGTGTACCTTTTTTGAAGAATTAATCCCAAATAAAGATTAAGTTACTATAATTAGTTTATTTTTTGAATTTATTTTGATAAGATTTACCTATTAAACATATTAACAACAAGCCGGGGTGGCGGAATTGGTAGACGCGCTGGACTTAAAATCCAGTGGTGGCAACACCGTGCGGGTTCGAGTCCCGCCCCCGGCACCAAAACATTAAATACTTATATACTTATATTAATAATTCCTATTTAAAAACAGCTAACAAATGGGTATAGATGTAAATTAAACAAATTTAATATGGTGGATCCGGTGGGACTCGAACCCACAACCTACCGGTTAAGAGCCGGTTGCTCTACCATTGAGCTACAGATCCATGCAAACAATAGTATACAATATTTTTAAATATAAAAAAAACTGCAAATATTAAACTTATTTAAATTTATAGTAAGAATTGTTACAATAAACGTAATTTAAAATGCCGAGGTGGCGGAATTGGTAGACGCGCAACGTTGAGGTCGTTGTGGGCACTTAGCCCGTGGAGGTTCAAGTCCTCTCCTCGGCACCAATTACATTACACCTAAATTAAAATATTCTAGAACAAATGTTCAAAAACTGTTATAATTTTTTGGCAATTTTGGGGCGGTTAGCTCAGTTGGTTAGAGCGCTTCGCTTACATCGAAGAGGTCGGGAGTTCAAATCTCTCACCGCCCACCAAATAACTCCAAAATGTTACAAGTTAACAAATATGTATTAGGGCCACTACAAACCAATTGTTATATTGTAAACAATAAAAATAACGCGATAATTATTGACCCTGCTTATAGCCCCGATTTTTTGGCACAGTTAATACATAGAAATAAATATAATTTAACTGCAATGGTGGCAACCCATGGGCATATAGACCATGTTATGGCAGCAGGATTATTACAAAAAATTTATCCTGTTCCTTTTTACATACATAAAAAAGATTTATTTTTGCTAAAAAATATGGTTAATTTGGCCAAAAAATATATAGAGTATATAGATTTTATACCTATTGAACCTAAAAAAATAAAATTTTTAAATGAAGGTACCCTACATTTTGGAAGTATAACATTTAATTGTTTTTTGGCTCCAGGGCATACACCTGGTAGCTGTGTTTTACACAATAAACAACAAAAAATTGCATTTGTAGGTGACGTTGTTTTTAAAAACGGTGTAGGCAGATACGATTTTAACTATGCAAATAAAGAGGATTTAAAAAAAAGTATAAAAAAAATAAAAAAATTGCCAAAAAATACCCTGCTTTACCCAGGACATGGAAATGAATTTTATATTAGCAATATTAATACAAATGAGCTACACCAAATTATTTAAAAACATATTGCAACAATTTAATTACGTCTTGTATATTGACTAGTCCATCATTATTTAAATCATATTTACTTTTTGAGCTATTTAAATTTTGAATTAAGTTTATTAAATCTAAAATATTAACTGCTGAATCTCCATTTAAGTCAAAAGATAAATTATTAGAACTATCTACTAATGAATATTTAACAGGTTGCTTAGTAATAGCGACATTATCGATATAAATAGTACTTTTTTTGGGTAAAAAATTTGTAGAGGAATCAGTATAATGGTTTACAGACCAGTTAATTGTTTCGGTGTTATCAATTTGTGTAGGATAATTTTTAATAATTTTTTGAGGCTTACCATTAACATTCCACACTAACTGAGTATTGTTTATATATATTGCAACTTCACCATTTTTTTTATCTTGCTTAAAATAACCCTGAAGTAAAAACCACTTATCTGTAGGTAAATTTATAGGAGTCCCATATTGTTTAAATATTTTAGGTTGCTTACCTCCGGGGGTACCAAAATGATAATGCAATTCGGGTATTAATTTGCCCTTTTGATACCTAACATTTACTAAATAATATAGCCTTTTACCTCCGTTTGATTTCCATTGAAATATGTTCAACCACTCCCCTGGTTTTATATTAGAAGGTATATAATAATATGCCGAATAATAATAATCTTTTTGTGGTAAAGGTTCCCACCTAAATAAATACGCCCCTACTCCTCCTGACTTTCCGCGCGCATTTAAATCAATGCTTAAGGCAGCCGAAAACTTACCAATTGCCGGATTTTTTACAATATTTAAAAAAGTTGAATTTTTTTTACCTCCATCTTGAGATATCCAACCGCCACTGGGTTCCCATTGCCTAATAGTTCCATCTTCAAAATCAGCACTCCATAAAATATTGTCTGTTGCAGCAAAAATTTTGCTATAAAAAGGCATTACTAAAATTATCCAAAAAAATGAGGAAATACAAAAATAAAAGCTTTTTTTAAGCATGATATTTAAAATATTTAGACCAGTTACAGATATTAATTTATTTTTTATGATTGTTGTGGCAATTGCCTCCGCAACAACACCCTTGTTTATGATTTGTATCCTTATTTTTTTGTTTTAAAATATTTTTTATTTTTTTAATAAGCTTGCTAACCATATTTAAAAGTGTACAGTAAATCTTAAATATAAGCTATAATTAAATTAATGTCTCCAGAATCAGATTCAAAAAAAGTAGAAGGGCCTAGCAGAAGAGAATTTTTAAAAAATTCTGCTAAGATTGCTTTTTTACTAAGTATGGGTTATTTTATTCCTAAAAGACTTACAGAATTTATGGTAGGACAAGCAGGAGCATCTTTAGATAGAATATTTGATTTTAAAGAAAGAATATTTAAAAAAATACCTCACCAATACATGTTATACCCTACAAACCCTAATACAGGTTATGCAGAACCTTTAACAAAAACAGATGAATCTATACAAAATTATACACAAGTGGAAAACGCCCAGATTTTACAAAAAAAAGAACCAGCAAACTTTTTTTATAGACTAATACGAGGCACCCCTTACAGGTTATCTAAAGAAACGTACTTTTTTATGCCTACAGGTGGCAATAGTGAGTTACAAGAAAATGAAGTAACAGAAGATATAAATATATATAAAGAAGCAGGTTGGACAGTAGCTAAAGTTAATTTGGGCTTAAGAGAAAATCCTAATTTTAAAACAGAATTTATAGCTTTATATAAAAGAAAAGATAATTTACTAGCAATTGGTTTTACTACGGGAATTATATACAAACTTAAAGACGGCCAATGGGTGCCTAAAAGAGATAGTAGTGGGCGTTTGTTGAAAACAAATAAACAAAAGGTTTGGGCAAAAATACAAGAAGCACACCCTCAAGAAGCTGCAGAAATGTATTCTATGATACAAAAAGGTACAAAAGCAGTACAGCAAGTAATAAAAGAAAATAAAAATGTTGATATAGTACCAAACGTAATACCTTTAAACTTAGAAATGCCCTGGATGTCTTATAAAAAAATACCCAAAAATTCAATAGCTACAACAGAGGAAGAAGCAAAAAAAATAAATAAACCAGGAAGCAATCAAGATGTTGCAACATATTTTTACACAGAACAAGGCCACTTAATAGATAAAGAGCATTTATTAGGAACAGCAGATAAAGCCTTTCAAATATGGATACAAATTGAACAAGCTGTACGCCAAAACAAAGATTATATAACAGTATACTTAGAGCACAAGATTGAGCATTCAGATATTTTATTTGCTTTTACCATAGATTTAAAAAATTTAAAAAACAAGCTAGGGCAAAACTTTAGTTCTGAAACAGTTTTGTTTTATGTAATGCAAAGGTTTTCTATTGCTCAAGAACTTAGCCAAAGATTTTTTACAGACTCAATTAGTTTATTAAATAGGTTACCAACAGGAGGGTTTTCCCCAGAGGATTTATTTACAAACACTTTAGCAATAGTAGGAATTTTGGAACAAATAAAAAAAACTAAAGAGGAATTTGATAATATATACCTTGGGGATATAGCAGAATTAATATTAGAGCATCCTGATAAGCAAAGGGAAATTATAGAAGGTAAATATAAAGGGCTAACTGACGAACAAAAATATAGAATTAAGAAGTTAAATGAGTATAGAGACAAATTTAAAGAGTATGTACTTACAAGCCTTGTTAAGTTTGCAGGTGTGCACCCTAATCCAAAGCCTATTACACAAAAACCTGCTCCGTTAGGTTTATTTGAGGCAATACCCATAGGTATTGAACCATTAAAAAACCCTAAAAAACCACAAAAAACACTAAGAGAGAGAATAACAAGTTTGTTGGGTGTTAAAGATGATTTAGTAAATGAAGTAGATATAACTAAATTATCTATTGCAGAATATTTTGGGTTAATTATATATTCTAAAATTGAAAGCCGTATTCCATAACAGCGTCAAACCGAGGATTAACAATAAAAAAAGGTCCTTCTTGATTACTACTGGGGGAATTAGCAAGCCATAAAAAATTTTGAGGCAATCTATAGATGTTAAAGTCATATGGAAGACGTTCTTCTCTATGGAAATAAACACCCATGTGCTCTGGGTAGATTAAGTAAGGGTAGCTTGGATAATCTAAATTTTTGTCACTACGTAAATTATGGTAAAAGGGTAATAAAGGACGCGTACCGTTAAAAGTGAGTTGCACTGCCTTAAAGGGGTTTTTGTCTTTTACATAGGTAATACAAGGAATTTTAAACCCCTTTATAGTAACAAAACTTAGGTTATTATGAGTAGTTAAAACTGTATAAGGTATATTAGGGTTAAAATTGTAATCGCCAAATTCCCAAAATGGAACAAACCCTAAACTAGCAAAATCCCCTATGTTATCGCCTAAGTTAGGATAAAATATAATTGGAGGGCTATTTTGGTTACTATCAATAGCAAAATTATATAAATCATTAGGTAAATTAGGATAATTTTCACCTTCGTAATTTTCACTTTCAAAAGGGTTTTTATGATTAACCATAATAAATTATAAAGGATAATATAAATCACGTACTTGTATACCTGCTTTTTGGGCTGTGTATACTCCATATGGCATTAAATCTAAATCAATAACCGAATGGGCATCG
>CAYSYH010000031.1:0-8575 GCA_964435455.1 uncultured Candidatus Saccharibacteria bacterium
TATTTAACAATATTACTGCTATTATTATACTTACGTTGTATATAAAAGGTAAAAATGCGGGTAGTACAAATTTTTTATAGCTTTGTAAATGTGCTGAAAAAAAAGTACTTACTACCAAAAAAACCTGAGATATTATAATTAATCTTATTAGTTTAGTTAGTAGGTCTAGTTCTTTTGCCTTTAACCCTCCCAGCCCTAACAAAGTTCCCAAAGGTTTTGCAAACAAAAATATTACTAAGGATAAAAATATATATATAACTAAAAGACTGTTTAAAAGATTAGATGAAAACTTTGTTTGTGCTTCTTTCCCTCTTTTTTTAAACTTCGCATGTATAGGTATAAAAGCAGAACTAACCGTAGTTAATACTATTAAAGAAAATAAAAAACTAGGTAATTTATCTGCCATATAAAATAACCCTAACTCTACGGAGTCCCCAAAATATGTTGCAAATATTCTACTTCGTACAAAACCAAAAAAAGCCGATAGTAAGTATGCTAAGGCTATTAACATAGCTGCTGAAGATATAGAAGTACTAGAATTAAATACTTTTATAACTTTATTGATGGCTTTATTTTTCATGCTTTTACGATGATACCAAATCCTTGATATAACAACAATTAATTGTTAGTATTTAGTTATGGCAAATACAAAATCAGCTAAAAAAAGAGTAAGAAAAACAGCTAGGCAAACTAGTAGAAATAATTTCTGGAAAAAAAGAATACATTCAAGCCTTAAGGAATTGAAAATTCTTTTATCTAAAGGAGATAAAAAAGGTGCCCAAAAAACTTATTTGGTATTCCAAAGTTTGGTAGATAAAGCCTCACAAAGAAAAGTAATACATAAAAATAAAGCAGCTAGATTAAAATCAAGAATTACTAAGAAATTAAAGGTTTCTTAATTATCTTAAATGTAAATATGAATCTGCCCTTTTACATAAAATATAATATTATTTTGATAATAGGGTTATCTTTATTGATATATTTATCTTTATTTTATAATGTCTTTTCTGCTGTTTTATATTTAAATCCTGCAACAGGTTTGGTAGATACCGAGAATTTTGATTTGGTAATTTCTTTAGATCCCCAAGGTTCTCAAGATATTAGTTCTTTTAATATTTATTTAAAGTATAATCCCTCTAATGTAGAATTTGTTTCGGTGGAACCTATGGGTGCTTCTGTATTAAACAAAAAGCTATTAAACTCAACAGATGGAATATTGAATTTGCAAGGAGCTATAAATTCGGTTGTACAAGATACAACTTCTATAGCTTCAATTAAATTTAAGGTTTTGTCTAACAATGTAAATAGTGAATTTAATATATTAAATAACGAGCCTTATATTTCTAGTGTTCTTTCTTCTTCGCAAGAGGAATTGTTGTCTTCTCCCATACCAACATCTAAGTTACTTTTAAATATTAGTTCTAATGATTTTAATAGCGATGATTATGTGGGGGAGTCTACTCCTACTCAAAAAGCTGTGCCTTCTACAGGTTTTGTATATTATACTCCTATAATTTTTGGTATTTTTTCTATTTTATTAAGTTTATTTTTAAACAGTGTTTATACAAAATCTTAAAGGTTTGATAACAATCTTATTAATTGGAGCTTTTTTAGGAACCTTATTTTTTGGTTATAAAATTTTCATTGAACCTAAGGTTAAAGGTACTAATCCTAATCAGTTTCCTGTTGATGTAGAAGAAGATTCTTTAAATGAAGAGAATGCACAAAAAATAACCCCCCAAATAGAAATATTTAAAGATAGAGCCATTATTAGGTTTAAAACTCCTTATGAAAGTGAAGTTTCTGTTCTATATGATTCTAAAAAATGTTCCTTAGAAAATTGTAAAAGGGTAGATGACTCAAAAAAGACAGAACATAAACTTGTTTTAGGTAAGCTAGAACCCAATACAAATTATTTTTACAAATTAATTATAGATAATGTTACTTATCCTCAAAATGATGATGAGTTTTTTACATTCATTACTTTAAAAGATTCAGCAAAAGATTCAAACAATTCTAAAGAACCTAAAAATATTAGTTCATCTGGCAAGGCTTTAAAAAATAATAAACCTAATATCCCTAAATTAGATTTATCGACATTTAAAGAGGCTATAAAAAAGCAAGATTTAGAATTTGATTTTAACAAAGATGGAAAAGTAAATATTTTAGATTATAGTCTTTATAAAAAGTCTAATTAATATTCCTAGTACAGTAAATATTAAAAATACCTTTATTAAAAGATTATTGTATAAATTTAAGCCTAAATTATAATATCCTCCTGTTTCGGGTATTTTATACCTTTCTTCTGGATTTACTTTTGGTGCAATAGGCTTTATTTCTTTCTTTGTATTATTATATTTTATTGCATCTGTATAAATGTTACTATCTTTACTGTCTAATGAATTTGCTGTCGTATATGTAACCTCATTAGCACTATTTGGTAAAGTACTAGAAATATTATCCACTTTAATTTCTATCTCTCCTTTATTAGGTAACAAGTATACTGTATCTAACTTAGTATCTATTACATTTATATTTATATCTTGTTTTTTCGGGGGTTTGTTTAAAATTGTTATAGTAGAAAAAATTAAAAATGCTATAAATAAAATAAATGCTCCTATTAGTATTATTCTTTTTTTTTGTATATTTTTGATTATTAACATTTTATTTATTCACACATTTAATTTTATAATTTCCATTCTTATTAAAAGAGTAGGGTATAGTATATTTTATAAATTCCTTAGAACTTGCAGAATCCAACACACTTTGTTTAGTACAATTATTTATAGAACAAAATTGTGTGTTAGTTAGTTCTCCTTTTTGATAAATTTGTATTCCTACTTTATTAATATTTATATTTTTTTGGGTATAACAATTTATATTGTAATTATTGTTTGTTTTTTTTATAGCTTCTGCCGAATAAAAATCCTTATTATCTTTTTGCTCACTATTTTCTATATTTTTTGACGTTAAAATGAAATCTTTTTTAGGACCTTCTACTGAACATTGAGAATTGGTTAAATTATTTACTTTTACTATATCTAAACTAGCTAACATACAGTTATCTTTATCCGGATTATTTATAGGTAGTTCTATTTTGTATTCTTGTGAATATTCTTGGTTATTTGGTAAGGTAATGTAATATGCTTCTTGATTATTTAAATTTTTAATTTTTGCGGGGATTTTATCTAAATCAAAAGAACACTCTCTTTGGTTGGGTAGACTTACAAAGTAAGGTTGTATATAAATCCTTGTTTCTACACTAGATGGGTTAAACGAGCATACATTGCTAGTTTTTAATAAATTTTTGTCGCATATGCAGTTGTTATTGTTTAAACATAAATCTTTATATGTATCTGTTAAATCAAACGATATTGTATTGTTTCTTTTCTTTGCTTTAATATACCATTCATATTTCTGCCCTTTTTTTACAATTTTTTGAGATTCTATTTGCACCGCACATGTTGCTTTATTAGGGTTATTATAAAATGGTTCATAATTTAAATTTTCTATGTTTTCTAAGGCAGGAGTTTTTAAAGTTTTGTTTTTAACAATTGTATTATTATTAGCACTTCCTGGTGTAGTTATATAGTTTATGTCTATCTTTTCTTTTTTTTCATCTTTAAATAAGACAAAGTAACTTGATAAGACCACTATAAACAATATTAAAAAAAATATACTTATTAATAATTTATTTTTAGCTAAATGCATTTTATTCGGTTGTTAACAATTCTGCTACTACTATATAACGATATTTTTTGGTTCCAGGAGGAGTGCATGTCATTAAAGCTATTGTGGATTTGTTATAAATAGTGGGGAAGTACTCCCCATAAGGGTTTACTTTTTCTGGTAGCATTTCCTTTTTATATATTACTTTATATTTAAGTTGTTTGTTTTGTATATTAATAAAGATATCATCTCCATTTTTTAATTTGGGTAATTTTGTAAATATAGTTTTATAGTTTTTGGGATCGTATAATATGGGTAAAGTTGAATGTCCATAAATAAAAGCATTTCCTACTTCACCCGGCAAAGGAGTTCCCGCGTAATGGCCTAAAGCATCATCTGGAGTTAAATCCGTGGAGTTTGCTTTTACTCTTGCATTTTGTATACCTAATTTAGGTATACTTAATCTAAACTCTTTTATATTAGTGTTTGTCACTTTTTTTGGTTTCCATCTTTTTGTATTTAACTCTTCAAAAGAAAAACTTTCTTCAGATGTATTATATACATAAGAGATTAAGTTATTTGGTATCGGTCTTAATATTTTATTTGATGGGGATACATAAGCATATGCTAATATTATTGGAAAAAGTAAAAAATACGCTAAAAAAGTAATGCCTGTAAACATGAGTAAGTTAGATACTCTATTAATATAAATAATTTTTTTATGTCTTTTTATTCTTTGTTTAGGTGTTATTTTTTTATAAAACGCTATTTGAGTAGGTTCTTTCATGGGCAAGTTATGTAATTTATACTATTTATTTAGATTTTCCTTAATATAAAGAGCTAACCCTATAATAATAGACTTTTCATCAATATTACTTTTTAATTTATAGTCTGCTTCTTTTATTGCTATTATAACATTATAAAGGGATTTTTTCGAAATTTTGTTGTTTAAAGATATGGTTTTTTGCTGTACAAAAGGGTGAAGCGTTTTGAATTTTTTTTTATCAAATTTAAAATATAGCACATTTCTAACAGAAGAAAATATCATAGATAAAAGATACCCTCCTGAGAAATTTTTTAATAAGTTTTCCATTATTTCCAGAGTTTTTTCTATATTTCCATAAAATAGCATATCTATAAATGTAAATATTTCATTATTTTTATCATTTGATATTTCTTTTAAGGTTGCAAAGCTTTCTAAGTTATATTTTTTATAAAGTCTTTTAGATTAATTTCTTTACTGGTTAATATTATTTCTTTTTTTTTAGCTAAAGGACTTTTTAATATGTCTGCAAGTTCTTTTATAACTCTTAGTTGTTTATTTATATCTAAATTTATTAAAATTTTTGTATGACTTTGTTTAAATAGGTTTTGGTTTGTATTAATTGCAACTTTTAAGTCGTCTAAGTCCCCATAAAAATTCCTATATCCTTGTATTTTATATTTTTTAAGCAATTCCTCTGTTTTTTTTATGTTGTTGCCCTGGATAAATATAATCATTATTCTTTGGTGGGTTCTTGTTTTAAATTTTGCGAATAAAAATAATAACTCACAAAACTTTTTATGCTATCTTCCTGTTTTGGGACCAAAACATATCTTCCTCCGTATTTGTTAGGATCCCCTCTAACTAAAATACCGCCTTCCTCAAAAGTACCTCTATCGCTTAAAACAGCACTGTCTATTTTTATATTTGCTATGTCCTCCTTGTTTATTTGCGGGATAATTGCTATTACTGTAGATATAGGTACGTCTGTTTTTATCATTTTTGTAAAGTTTGCATATAGTTCTCTAAATTTGTTTGGGTTTAATATATTTTCACTTTTTAGTAATTTATCTTTTACTGCGGTAATTACTAAATGTTGTCTTTTTGCTCTGGCAAAATCTGTTCCTTGATTTATATTATAACTGTGTCGACTTCTTGCATATTTTAAAGCTTGCTCCCCATTTAAATGTATAAGCCCTTTTTTAAAAGATATTGTCTCGAATCTGCAAGGAAAGTCATATTCGCTTAATTCTTTTCCTTTTTTCTCTTTTTCTTTTTTTAGTTTTTCCACATCTATCCCACATGTTTCATTTTCCCATCCAAATTTTGGATAAAAATTATCCGTAAATTCGTAAGGATTATTTATATCAATTCCTCCCAAAGTATCTATAAGTTTTTCAAAACCTTTAAAGTCTATTTGAGCTGTATAATGTATTTGTATACCTAAGGTGTCTTGTATCACATCTTTTAACGAATTTATATCATTTTTATTTAATGTGTAAACTTCGTTAATTTTGCTACCTCTTCCTTTATAAATTACCCAAAGGTCTCTAGGTACAGATAGTAAACGTACATTCATTTTTTTAAAATTTAGAGAGGCTATAATTATAGAGTCTGTAAGTGTTCCTGTTTGTAAGTATTTTTTATCTCTTGTATCCACCCCAAATAATAATATATTAGTTCTGCCTTCTGTTTCTTTTAAGCTAACTTGCCCTGTACTAAAATCTGCTACAAATTTAGCCGAAGATTTAAGTCTATTTCTAAAAATCAAGAAAATTGTAATTAATAAAATACTTATAAATATTGTTGTAAATAAGAATATTTTTTTAATCATTATTATTTATTATTTGTACTATCTTGAAAAAAGAATCTGGTTTTAAGGAGGCACTACCTATTAAAAAGCCATTTATACTTTTTATGGATAGTAGTTTTTTAATATTATGGGTGTTTACACTTCCTCCATAAAGTATTTTACTGTTTTCCGGTTTAGATGCAATAAATGATTTAATTTTTTCAATTGAGGCCGCTTTTCCTGTTCCAATATTTTCTATAGGTTCATATGCATAAACTATATTCTTAATTTTAGGTAAAAATTGTTCTTTTTTAGATATGCAAACTATAGGTATTACTTTTTCCTTTATTGCGTTTTTAACTTTTTGTCTTATTTCTTTGTTATCTTCTTTAAAATATTTTCTTCTTTCGCTATGTCCAAGTATACAAAATCGCGCAAAATCTTTAGCTTGATTTGCACCCACCTCACCCGTATAAGAACCTTTTTTAAATGGGGATATGTTTTGTATACCTATAAAGGTATTTGTATATTTTTTTATTTGTTTAGAAACATAATCTAAATAGATTGTGCTTGGGCAAAATATTATTTTTAAGTTTTTTTTAGGGGCGAATTTTTTGCTTAATTCTTCCCATTTTTTAAAGTAATTTTTTAAATCCCGTATATTTAGATTTTGTTTAAAATTGGCTATAACAAACATCAGCTATTTAAATAATTTTTAAAATCTTTAAAAAATTCACCCATTTTAAAGGCAAAGGCTTCTAAAAAATCATGATTATAATCATATTTTAAAACCTGAAAGCAAGCAAATACTGTATTTATGTCATTATAAATATTTTCTGCAAATCCGCAACTTACTAGTGCTCTTGGTAATATAGAAACATTTATATCTTCTATGTTTGAAGAGAAAGCACATCCCATAGGGCATCCAAAACAAGATGGATTAGACCCAGAAGACACTGTTAATTCTTTTTGCCTATCTAAAAGTTTTTTGTAAAGTTCTAAATATTGTTCTTTATCTCCTATTGGTTTATTAGTAATCGGGGAAAAAGATATACCTTTTAAATTATTTTTTGTAAAAGCTCTTGATTGAATTGAATATTTAAAGTAATTATCTACCAAAATATTTTCATTTGTATATATTATTTGGCTTCTTTTACCTGATATACCAAAAGATTCTAATTTTGTATCTTTATTTACTTCTATTATTTTTATATCTTTGTTGTTTATAACCACATAAACCGGTTTTTTTGCTTTGCCAATAATTTCTATAGTATCTATATTTGCAAAATTCATTAAAGAGGGTAGCTTTCCTCCTCCAATATTAATAGTGTACTCTTTACCTATACTTTCCAAAAAAACTCCCTTAGAGGCGTAGGGGAATAAACCATTAAATGGTCCTGAGGTAAATGATACATAAGGTTCGTCTATATTTTCATTTTTTTTAAATTTGCTCAAAAGAAAAATTGCTACAGGTTCCCCACCTATGTAATTATGTATTTCTGGTATTTTTAAGTAAGTTCCTTTTTGTTCCCTTAAATTTATCCTTAAAACAGTTCTATTCTTCATAATTTTCCTCTTCCTTTATATCAAAACAATTTTTTGGGCATATCTTAACTATATCTTCAAGGTTGTTTATATCTACATCTCTTCCATAGTCTATCAACACTTTATAATTTCCTTTGCTTCCTGTAATTGTTATAAAAGATTTACTTAAATCAACTGTATTTCCTATTAATAGACTTGCTCTAATTACGCATAAACCACATCCTATACATCTATTAGAACGTGGGGATGTTAAGATTTTTTTCATATACTGATGTAGTTTAACGATTAGTCTATATTTTTATATATGAGACTTAACCCATGCTTCAAACTGTTCCTTATTCATAGCTCCTATTTTTCTATCTACTTCTTCTCCATCTTTTACCAAAACAAAAGTTGGTATGCTCATTACACCATATTTTTGAGCCTTTTGTGAATTTTCGTCTACATTTACCCTTTCTACCGTTATTTTTCCTTCTAGATCTTTTTCTACTTCTTCTAAAACAGGTTTCATTGCATTACAAGGTGCGCACCAATTTGCATAAAAATCTAGTAGTGTTAACATAATATATTATAAAAATTAATAATTATTTCTTTGCTTATTATATACCATTCTTTTTTTTTAGTCAGCTTTAATTATGTTACGTAATTTATTTTATTTAAGTTTAATATTATTTATAACAGTATCTACCTTACCTTTTATAAAAAAAACAAAAAATATAAAAAATATTATATATAATAAAAATAAAAAAAAAAAAAAATTTTTTTAAATTTTCTTAAAAATAAAATATAACAAATCATTTATTTTA
>CAYSYH010000032.1:0-8491 GCA_964435455.1 uncultured Candidatus Saccharibacteria bacterium
GTCACAAGTCACCCCATTGTAAGTTATTGAAATTTAATTAATTTTAGGTATAGTTACTGACATATATGGAAAAAAAGGTCGTAAACGTAATAAAACTTAATATACCCGCTGGAAAGGCAAACCCTTCACCCCCAGTAGGACCCGCATTAGGACAAGCAGGTATACCTATAATGGATTTTTGTAATCAATTTAATGAAAGAACAAAAGAATTAGGCGATCAAATTGCACCAGTTGTAATTAAGGTATACGAAGATAGATCATTTGACTTTATAATAAAAACACCTCCCACGGCAAGTTTGATTAAAAAAGCGTTAAATCTTAAAAAAGGAAGCGGGGAACCCAATAAAAATAAAGTAGGAAAGCTAACCAAAAAACAAATAGAAGAAATAGCTAAAATAAAAATGCCTGATTTAAATACCAATAATTTAGAATCTGCAATAGAAATTGTAAAAGGAACTGCCCGTAGCATGGGAGTTGAAACAGAGTAAATAATATGTCTAAAAAAACAAAAAGAGGAAAAAAATATTTAAAAGTAAAAGAAAAGGTAAATACAAAAAAAGAATTAAGTATTGATGAGGCCATTAAATTAGTAAAGCAAGTATCTTATTCAAAATTTCCAGGAAAGGTAGAACTTAAAGTAAATGTTAATATTGATCCAAAAGATAGCGAACAAAATATAAGGTTTACAACACAACTCCCCCACCCTATGCATGATAAAAAAAAGAAAATATTAATATTTACTAACGAAAGTGTTGATATAAAAGAATATCCAAATTTAGAAATAACTGTAGGTGATGAAACAACAATAGAAAAAATTAAAAAAGGAGATTTAGAAGTTTCTAGTTTTGACAAAGTGGCTGCAGAGCCAAGTTATATGCCTAAGGTAGCACAAATAGCACAAATATTGGGTCCTAAAGGGTTGATGCCTTCGCCAAAAAGCAACACTGTAGGTGAACCTAAAAAAATTTTAAATAACTTAAATAAAGGACAGGTAGAAGTAAGAGCTCAACCAGGAAACAAAGTTATTCATTTAGTAGTAGGAACTGTAGAATCTAAAGATAAAGAACTTAAAGAAAATATTGAATACCTTTTACAAGAAATAAATAAAAACAAGCCAAACAAGGTAAAAAAGAAATTTATAGAAAGCGCTTTTATCTGCGCCACAATGAGCCCTTCTATTAAAATTAATATAGAGTAAACAAGCAATGTTAGTTAACTTGCTTTTACATGCTTTAGCTTTATTGATTTCTTTTTATGTATTGTCAATAGTAGCAGATGAATTTTTCGTACCCTCTTTAGAACAAATAGCTAAAAAATTTAAAATGAGCTCCGAGGTGGCAGGAGCTACTATAATGGCTGTGGGATCTAGCGCTCCCGAGTTATTTACTGCAATTTTTGCAGTTTTAAAAGCAAAAGAGGCTATAGATATAGGAGCAGGAACTATTGTAGGATCAGCAATATTTAATATTTTAGTAATTATTGGTGTTTCGTCATTATATACAAAAGCAAAGCTAGCATGGCAACCCGTAATTAGAGATTTGGTATTTTATGCAATATCTATATTGGCTTTATTATTTGCTTTTTACGATGGAAATATAAACCTTTTAGAATCATTAGGTTTAATATTACTATATGTGGTTTACATTTTTGTAGTAAAAAACTGGAGCAAGTGGCTAAATTATAAAAATATAGAGGAGGAAATAGAAAAAGAAATAGAAAAAATAGAACAAAGTAATTTAATAGGTAAAACCATTAAATGTGCAATAAACTCAATAATACCTAAAAAAAATATGATTGGGCAATTTACTATAAGCGTATTTTTTATTGGGCTTTTTAGCGCAATGTTGGTAGAATCTGGCGTAAATATAGCTCATACCTTGGGAGTAAGTAATGCAATAATAGGATTAACTGTTTTAGCAGCAGGGACATCAATACCAGATTTATTATCTTCAATTATAGTAGCCAAAAAAGGAAAGGGAGATATGGCAATATCAAACGCAGTGGGGTCAAATATATTTGATATATTATTAGGGTTAGGGTTACCTTATTTATTGTTCTTTTTTATAAATGGCATTAAAAGTAAAATACCTATAGACACCCAAAACCTTTTAGCAAGTGTGTTTTTATTATTTGCAACAATAATAGCAATTTTAGCAGTACTAATAGTAAGAAAGTGGAGAATTGGTAAAAAAGCTGGATGGGGTTTAATTATCTTATACGCTTTTTACATAATTTACAGCATATATAAAGTTGTTTAAACAATCCCCTCAGCAATTAATTTATTACCAGATTTTACAACAATTTTAAATTTATCCATTCCTGTAGAAACAAACCTTTTAGGTAAGGCATTTGCAGTTATTTTTATATCTATTTTTTCCTTTTCTCCCACTGTAAGTTCAATGGGTTTATGCAATTGTTTCTTTTTTCCTAGTTGAAAAAAAGGAACTCTAGAATGATAAATAGTTTTACCATTACACCCTACCCTAACAAAAGAAGCAGAACGGCTAAAACTATAATACATTCGTTTTAATTCCGATTTACCTACTTTAAAATATAAAGTCATTTAAATTAAAAATACCATAAATATTTATAAAAATTAAGCAACAGTTGACAGATAAAAAAAACAAAGTTAAAATACCCTGCAGTACCAAAGACAGTGGGCAAAACAATAAGACCCACCGAGGGAAAGCCTTGCAAGACCCCCAATGGTACTATAACTATATATAGATAATAATATAAATTAAATAAATATATGCCAAAAACTAAAGAACAAAAAATAGAGGCGTTAAATCAAACTAAAGATTTTTTAAAAAAATCACAATCTGTAGTTTTTTTAGAATATTCAGGTATTTCAGTAAATGATTTTAATGAACTTAGACAAAAATTGGCACAAGTAGGAGCAAAAGTTGTAGTCACAAAAAACACCTTATTAAAAAAAGCAGTTAAAGAAATAACAAACTTGCAAGGACAAACAGCAGTTTTATATGGTTTTGAAAAACTAGTAGAACCCATAAAAGTATTATACGAGTTTAAAAAAACCCATCAAAACAAACCGGAAATTAAATTAGGTATGCTACAAGGCAAACTTGTATTAAAAGAAGATATTAAACAAATATCTAAAATGCCTTCTATACCAGAACTTCAAGCAAAATTAGTAGGGTCAATGCAAGCTCCTATTTATGGTTTTGTAGCAATTTCATCCGGGGTATATACGGGCTTTGTAAGGGCTTTAAATGCATATAAAAACAGTAAATCGTAATAGTAACAAATTTTTTAACAATTACACCTTAAGGAGGTGATATATATGGCAGCAGAAGAGGAAAAAAAAGAAATAAAACTATCAGAAACAGCACAAAAGGTAATGAAAATGGTAGAAGAAATGACTGTTTTAGAATTAGCAGAATTAGTAAAAGCTATGGAAGAAAAGTTTGGAGTTAGCGCAGCAGCACCTGTGGCAGTTGCAGGAGCACCTGCAGGAGGAGGTGGAGAAGAAGAACAAAAAGAAGAAAAATCTCAATATGATGTTGTTTTAACCGATATAGGTAGTGAAAAAATTAAAGTTATTAAAGCAGTAAGAGAAATAGATCAAAATTTAGGTTTAATAGATGCTAAAAAATTAGTAGAAAGCGCGCCAGTAGAAGTATTAAAAGGAGCAAAAAAAGAAGATGCTGAAGCAGCTAAAGAAAAGCTAGAAGCAGCAGGAGCAAAAGTAGAACTTAAATAAAAAATCATTAACAACAATACAAATTAAAACCTCGCCACATAAAGGCGAGGTTTTTTAGTTAAAAATAAATCAATAGCAAATTATTATTAAATTATTTAAGGTATAATATAATTGTAGTTAGCATTTATAGCTTAAATAGTGCAAATAATAAATATTTAGGCTAAGACATATCCTATAGCCTTGACAAATATAAAAAATCTGGTAACATTCTTAACAAGAACATTAATATTAAAAGTTTAAACCCCGTCTCATCCGCGTAACAAGTGGTTGGGCAGGACACTTGTTACAGAGGCGGGATTTAAGCTTTTAATTAAATCCCCTAAATATAAAATAGAAAACTTTTTTATATACATATAAAATACTAGAAATGCTATAATTTTAGTATGTATTTAAGAAAGTTCACAACTAAAATTTTACCCATAATATTAACTTTAACTACAGTAACATCTTTAACAATACTTTCTTTGTTGTATGCAAAAGGTTACAGATTAAACTTTAATTATAATAATAAATCAAACGAAAGACTTAAAAACCAAGGCAAAACACCAAAAATAGCTATTAAAAGAACTGGAATACTAGCTGTAAGGTCAATACCAGAAGGAGCTAAAATTTATTTAAATAATGAGTTAAAAGAAATAACAAACGCAACTATCACCTCTTTAGACCCTGGCGAATATAATTTAAGGGTAGAAAAAGAGGGTTTTGAAACATGGGAAAAAAAGATTCAAGTATATCAAGACTTAGTAACAGATATAACAGCTGTTCTGATATTAAAGGGAAGTGGTTTAAACCCTCTTACTAATAGCGGAGTAACAGATTTTGCATTATCGGATAATGGGGAATTATTGGCATACACATCAAAAGGTATAGAAAAACCAGGGTTATGGGTTTTAAAATTATCAAATAACCCTATTAATATTTTTCAAAATACAAAAAAAGTAGTGGCAATAGATAAACCCTCTTTTTTGTATTCTTTAGGTAATAATATACAATGGTCTCCGGACAACGAGCAAATTTTAATTCAATCTAAATTTGGAAGTTATTATTTATTAAGTTTACAAAAACCTGCCAATCAATCACCTTTAGTTTTAAAAGATGCCACAGAAATATTAAAAAAGTGGGAATTAAAAAGACAAAAAGATAAAAAGAGTATAGTGGAAAGTTTAGATATAGACAAAAAGTTAAAAGAAATAGCTATATCTAAAAAAGCTATTTGGTCACCAGATGGTGAAAAATTCTACACTTTAATAGATAAAGGAGATAAAAAAGAACTTTATACGTATAATTATGAAAAACCACTGCAGGTAGGAGAGAAAAGAGAAAATCTAACATATATATTTGAAAAATCAAAAGAGGATATTCCAAACATTTTTTGGTATTCTGACAGCAAACACCTTATTTTTGTATATAAAAATAGCTTAAAACTTATAGAAATTGATGGTAACAACTTAACCGAAATATTTAACGGTTTAATAATTGGCAAAAAGGCTTACCCTACACCATTTGGAGACAGACTAATAATATTATCTAAGTTTAAAGAAGACGCCCCAGCAAATTTATATACAGTAAGTATTAGATAACAAATGAAAAATTTTTTTAAATCTCAAAAATTGGGAATAGATTTAGGTACAGTAAACTCTCTTGTGTGTGATGAAGAAAGAAGCATACTGGTTAAAGAACCAACTATTGCTGCAGTTACAGAAGAAAAAGAAGAAGTAATAGCTTTAGGTAAAGAAGCCTTAAATATGGTAGGTAAAACTCCAAAAAACATAAGAATTGTTAAACCACTTTTTAGTGGCGCTATAGCAAATTACACTATAACAGAACAAATTTTAGAGGAATTTATACATCAAGCTATAGGTAAATTTAGGTTATTTAAACCAGATATAGCTATATCTATACCCGCAGAATCAACATCGGTAGAATATCAAGCTATATTAGATGCATTAAAAAGTGCAGGTGCAAAAAATGGATATTTAGTACCAGAACCGCTAGCTGCAGCTATTGGTGCAGAACTTCCCGTTTTTTCACCTACCGGAAACTTAATAGTTAATAGTGGGGGTGGTACTACAGAGGTAGCAGTAGTGTCTTTAGGCGGAATTGTGTCATCTAAAAGCATAAGAGTAGCAGGTAATAAATTAGACGAGGAAATAGTTAAGTATGTACGTAAAAAACATAATTTAATTATAGGTCCTATTACAGCAGAAAAAATTAAAATAAAAATAGGTACTGCTAAAAAAGTAGGAGAAAGTAAACAAAAAAAAATACAGGTAAAAGGTAGAGATATAGCTTCGGGTATGCCAAAAACTATAATAATAGGATCTAACGAAGTATACGAGGCCATAGAAAAAACTCTATTAGACATAATTAAAGGTATTAAAAGTGTTTTAGAACACACTTCTGCAGAGTTAAGCAGTGACATATTAGACAAAGGAATGGTTTTAACAGGAGGAACATCATTATTGGATAGCTTAGATGACTTTATAACAGATAAAACAGGAATACCCGCAGTTAAGGCTGAAGAGCCTCTATACTGTGTAATAAAAGGTTTAGGTGCTGTGTTAAAAGACTTAAGTTATTTTGAAAGAAGTTTAATTAAATAATGACAAAAAAAAGAATAACTGTTTTAGATATCCCCATAGATACAATAAATAAAAAAGAAGTTAAGAGTAAAATACGTAAATCTTTGGAAAAAAGAAAATCAAAATTAGTTATAGCAACTGTAAACTCCTCATTCATACTTAAAACACTATTAATAAAAGAGTTTAAAGAGGTATTAAAATATAAGACAGACTTGAACACTCCAGATGGTGTAGGTATACAAATAGCAGCAGAATACATAAAAAAATACAATAGTACACCTAATATATTTATATTTACTTTAAGATGGTTAAAAATAGCATTAAGTTATGTTCTAGGAAAAAATGAGCTTAAGGTTATACCTCAAAGAATAACAGGAGTGTACATTACAAAATATCTTTTAAAAATAGCAAATAAAAAAAGATACAAAGTCATTGTAATACATAAAAAAAATGGATTGCAGTCTAAAAAAGAATTAATTAAAAATTTTAAAAAGAATTTTAAATATATAAAGCTGTTTATAATAAATGTTGATGACAAACAAGACAGAAAAAAATATGTAATAAATAAAAAGCATAAAGCAAAAATTGTTTTGGCCGATATGGGAGAAGTAAAACAAGAATTATTTTTAAATAATAATAAACAAATAGAAGCAAATTTATATATTGGTATAGGAAGTTCTTTAGATATTATTTTTAATAAAATAAAACCTGCACCCAAAGTATTTAGAAAAAGAGGTTTAGAATGGCTTTTTAGAATAATGACAAGACCAAAGAGAATAAAAAAGGCCTTTAATTCTGTAATAATATTCCCCTATAAGTTGTATAAAGAAAGTTTAAAATATACAAAATAAGACACAAATTGTTGACAACGTTGCCTACCCAATTTAACATATAAATAGATGTCATTCTGCTAGCAAAGTAATTGACTCAATAATGTACATTTTAAAGTACCTTACTAAGTAATAAAAGATAATCTTAGGTTTTACGTTTATTAAATTTTTAATACTACTATGGAATTAACTGACAGATTTTATAAATCGCCAGAAGTGGCAAAAATATTAGGAGTTTCTTTAAGAACTTTATATAGATATATGGAAAGTGGAAAAATAAATTCAATAAGATTACCTAGTGGAAGGCACAGATTTACAAAAGAACAAATAGAAAACTTTTTATACGCAAATAATGATATTCCTATGGATATGCCAAAAGAGAAAAACAATATAAACGTAGGACACCCAGCACAACAAAATAATAAACAAAAAGAAGAAACGCAAAATTATGAGGAAGTAAGACAAAAAGAAACTTATCAAGAATCAACTACATACCAACCTTTTTCTAAAAAATATGAAGAAGAACTAATAGAAGAGCCAAAAGAAGAAGTTGAGAAATACAGCAAAAATACAAAAACTATAGAAGAAGAAAAAAAAGAAAATGAAGTAGTAGAATCAAAAGAAAGAGAGGAGGACAAAGATGCTGATTTAGAAGCTGAATTGGAGAGGTTACTAGCATCATTAGAAGAAGATGAAGATGATAAAATTAAAGATGAAACCGTAGATGAAGTGGGAAAAACCAAAATTAATCAACCACAAGAAAGTTCTAAATTAAATACGCAGTCTAGCATAATAGATTTTGAAGAGCCCCAAAAAGAGTATGAAGAGAAGGCTTTTGAAGAGGAACCACAAGAAACATTAGATGAAAATAAAGTAATGTATTTTTATTGTCCTTATAACGAGTTAAGAAGAATTGCAAGAATAGTAGAAAAAACCGCAAAAGATTCCAATAAAGATTACGCTTTTACTATGAACGCTGGTCTTTCTTTATTTTTCCCTTTAGATCCTTTTTCTATAATACATTTTTATATAAATGAAGATGATTTAGATTTTTGGAAGGAAAACCTGCAACTTAAAGAATCTTCACAAGAAGAAGCAAATATTGGGATTTTATTAACAAGAGGATCGGCTTTTAATGATGTAAGAGAAGTAAGTGGATTAAGAGTAGTAAATAAAGAAAGGCTAATACAAAACCTAAAGGCAAATGGATTAGAGAATTTAGTAGAAGAGGCAGAAGAAAAACTATAATTCAAAATTATTTAAAAACAGAAAATTATCTTTAATTGGTTAGAGTACGTTGATTTACTTAGTATTCCTTAAAAAGCCAAATACTTCACTTAGGTTTTGTACTACTA
>CAYSYH010000033.1:0-8306 GCA_964435455.1 uncultured Candidatus Saccharibacteria bacterium
ATTTTCTTTAATTCTTATATTTTCTTTAATAGGTTCTTTTATTCCTAAAAAAGCAAACAGTAAAAGAGGTGAATAAAAAAATATTCCTTTTAAAGGTGAAAACAGTCCCCCATAAATACCTACTATTGGATTTTGCTTAAAACCGTGGGTTATTATACCTTTGCTAAATTTTTGTTCTTTTAACAACTTTTCTGCAAACAAAAAAGCATTTGTATAATGGTAATATTGAAATAACAATAAAACTAAAATGCTAAAAATTACAGGAATCGCAAAAAAAGTTAAACTTTTTATAGAATGTTTTATTTTTTTACCTTTTTTTATTTTATAAAGCTCTCCTAAAAAGACGCTTAAGCTAAATAAAATGGTGGGGAATTCTGTTAAAAAAGATAGCCCAGTTAAAATACCTGCCCATAAATAATTTTCTTTTTTTACTAAAATATAAAAAGCTAAAAATACAAAACCAGCAGATATTACGTGGTTAAAAAAAGATAGGCTATATGTAAAAAGTATTGTCCCAAGCCCTATATTTATAAGTAATATGTTTGTAAGCTTATTATTTAAAGCCCCTCTAAAATATTTTTTAATAAAAAACAATATTGTTACTAAAGCCACGCTTGTGGGCAAAGAGAATGATAAGCTTTCTAAAATTATAGAAAGGTTGCCATTAATTTTTATGTTAAAAAAGTTAGTTATTATAAAGTACACAACCTGTAAACAAAAATATGGTATTGCCATAATTACGGCGTTTAAAGGGGCGTAGGCCACGTAATAATTATTTTTTACTTTAATTAAGTCTACTCCTGCATTTCCCCAATATTCGTTTACATTAAAATTTCTGCTTAATGCTAGGCTTTTGGCTGTGTATACATGCCCTTCACCTACAGACATATTAGATCCAAAATCTATATAACTGTAGGTAAAAAATAATGAAAA
This sequence comes from uncultured Candidatus Saccharibacteria bacterium, assembly GCA_964435455.1. GTDB lineage: Bacteria > Patescibacteriota > WWE3 > 2-01-FULL-39-13 > JAACPI01 > CAYSYH01. The sequence continues at coordinate 934 of CAYSYH010000033.1, forward strand.
TAAAAAAATAAAAATTAAAACACCGTTATATTTAATTTGGGCCATATATTTAATTATATCACCCGCATATTTTATAAGTAACTTATATTATTTTTGAGTTTAAGGTAGTGTTAAGATATATCTTCCAGGGCTTATTTTTTCTATTCTCATACCTTGGTTTTTTATCTTAGAGCTAATTTTCTTTAATTTACTTAGGGGGCATGTCACAGCTACGCTGTTTTCTTCTCTTACAATGGTTACTCCTTTTCCTCCTTGTATTATTGTTAAGTATACAGTTTTACTATTTTCGCCGGGTTTAAGTTCAATCCCTGCATTATCATCATCTATTTGTTGTTCTCCATATACTATTCTACATCCCTCTATTTCATTAAAAAAATTAGTCCACCTATTTTTAAAATTATCTTCTTCAACTTCTTCAACTTCTTCAACCTCTCCTTGTTGATTATCTTTTCTTGTAGTTGGTTCCTCTTGTACATTAATATTTGCTGTGCCTCCACAGGCAATGGCTGGTGATATAAGTGCTACTATTGCAAACCCCGCCTTTTTTAAAAACTCTCTCCTACTTAAGTTTTCTGGAGTTTCCCTTTTTGAATTATCCATAATACTTATATACTACTATATAACCTTTAAGCTGTCCACATTTAAATTTATTTTAATTTACTTAGTTTTTTTATTTGTTATTATTAAGCTATGGCTAAGTTTTTAAATGCTTCTTTAAGCAAATTCCCCAAAGGTTTTTTATGGGGTACGTCTACCTCTGCCCACCAAATAGAAGGAAATAACACTAATAGTGATTGGTGGTACTGGGAACAAAATAAACCAAAGAACCGCAAGTGGCCCTTAGAGCCCTCTAACAAAGCTTGCAATTCTTATAATTTATACTCTACAGATTTTGATTTATGCAAAAAGCTAAATAATAATGCTGTGCGTATTTCGGTAGAGTGGGCTAGGTTAGAACCAAAACAGGGTACATTTAGCAAAAAAGAGTTTAATCATTACAAAAAAGTACTAAAAGATGCTAAAAACAAAGGTTTAAAAACATTTGTTACTTTGCATCATTTTACTTCTCCCTTATGGTTTTATAAAAAATATGGATGGCATAACCCTAAAAGCGCAAAACTATTTGCTATTTACGCAAAAAAATGCGCCAAGGAGTTTGGGGATTTAATTGATTATTATATAACTATAAATGAACCACAGGTTTATTTGTATATGTCTTATTTAAAAGGTGTATGGCCTCCTTCTAAAAAAAATCCTTTTTTAGCCTTTATAACCAATTTAAACTTTATGTATGCCCATAGTTTATCTTACAAAGCTATTAAATCGGTTAACTCTGATTATGCCGTAGGTATTGTTAAAAATATTGCTTGGTACGAACCAAAAAATAAATATAATTTGTTAGATTTAATAGTATCTAAATTTTTATATTTTTTAGGGGCAGATTCGCTATTATTACCTATAAAAAAATATTTAGATTTTATCGGCTTAAATTATTACTTTTCTAACCGTATAAATTTTTTTAAAAATGCTAATCCTAACGATATTGTTAGTGATTTAGGGTGGTGGATTTACCCTAAAGGTTTAGAACACGTTTTAATTAGTTTAAAAAAATATAATTTGCCCATTTACATAACCGAAAACGGTTTAGCTGACTCTAAAGACGCTTTAAGAATAAAATTTATTAAAAGTATGTTGCAGTCGTGTTTAAATGCTATCAATAAAGGGGTTAAATTAAAAGGTTATTTTTATTGGTCTTTATTAGATAATTATGAGTGGCATGAAGGTTTTTGGCCAAAATTTGGTTTGGTACACGTTAATTTAAAAACATTTAAACGTACTCCTCGTAAGTCTTTTTATTATTATTCTAAAATAGCTAAACTCAATTCTTTAAAAATATAGTAAAATATTTTTAATGTCTATCCTTAAGCTTAAAAAAATTACAAGAAAAATAGAATTTAATTTATTTAAATATTTATTTAAAAAATTATTTTTTACCCGTTTTGTAAAAATAATTTTACTTTTTTTGGGTTTTTTAATTATTTTGGTTTCTTTTTTATTTTTTATATTTAAACCCAAAGTACCAAAGCATATAAATTATGGTGTAAATTTTAGTAATAAATATGCTACCGAATTAGGATTAAATTGGAAGCAAGCTTATTTACAAATTTTAGACGATTTGCAAGTTAAAAATATTAGGCTTGTAGCTTATTGGGACGAAATAGAGCCTGTGAATAATCAATATGACTTTAGTAATATACAGTGGCAGGTGGAGGAAGCCCAAAAAAGAGATATAAATATAATTTTAGCTATTGGCCAAAAGGTACCTAGATACCCCGAGTGCCACGCACCAAGTTGGTGGAACAATATCCCAGCTAAATCAGAGCGGCAAAAAGAGTTAAACCAATACATTAAAAAAACGGTGCAACAGTTTAAAACTTATGATGCTGTAAAAATATGGCAAGTAGAAAATGAGCCTTTTTTTCCTTTTGGGGAATGTAAAAAGATAACTTTAGAGGATTTAAAAAATGAGGTTTCTTTAGTGCGGTCCTTAGATTCTACAAAACCTATTTTAATACAGGATAGCGGAGAAGGCGGTTTATGGTTTCCTAGTTATAAATTTGCCGATTATTTGGGTATTTCTATGTATAGGCGTATTTGGTACAACTTTTGGAATATTTTATTAGGAAAGTTTATATATTTTAAATACCCTTTAGCCCATTGGACTTATCGTATAAAAGCTTTAGTTGTTGGTATACCTTATAAAAAAATCATAGTTACAGAGCTTCAGGCAGAGCCTTGGGGACCTGGAAGCAATGCTATATTAAGCCAAGAAGAAAAAGATAAAACAATGTCTAAACATAAATTTTTAACTACTATAACCTATGCCCAGCAAGCAGGTTTTAATACCCTTTACTTTTGGGGGGTAGAGTGGTGGCTTTTTGAAAAAGATAAAAAAAATAATCCTTATTTTTGGAATACTGCAAAAGCTTTAATTCTTAACTAGTTTTTTGTTTTAGATATTTTTTAAATTCCTCTTTACCTTTTTTTAGCCATCTTTTAATAGTACCTTCAGATTTTCCATATTTTATTGCTAATTTTTTTATTGATATACCAACGCATTGGTACTTTAGAAAAACTGCTAGATTTCTTGCTTTATTACCATTACCTCTGCTTAGCTCTAATAATTCAGCTGCCTGCTCTTTTGCTATAATAATAGTTTGTGGATCCATATTGCCATAGGGGTTTATGTTGTTTTTGTCATCTTCTAGATTTTGCATTAAAAAATACAATACCATTTGCCATTCATCGGGTATTTCTGTTTGATTAGTAGTTTGTTGACCTATAAATTGGTCCGGGTACATCCCCAAAAGGTACCTTATAATTGCTAATGCTCTATGCTTAGATTGTTTAAATTTCTTAGCTACCTTTTCTTCTAAATATTTTATTAGTTGTTCTTTTTCTTCTTCATTTATCCCTTCTACAAAATTTTTTATTGTTTCTATAGAGACTCTTCTTTTACGTCCTTTTTTAAAATCTATTCCATATTGTTCTTTTATACCTTGTATTAGTATATCTGCAAGGTCGTTTAAAGGTTCCATAGTTCTATAAAAATTAATACAAATACCTCTTGCTCCAAATTCCTCTTCTATTGCATTAACTATTAGTTCATAAGCTTTTCTATGATTTCTTATATATTGTACATTTTTTGTTTCTACTTTTTCTTGCCTTTCATTTGGAGGATTGTTTGTAATTTCTTCAACAATATGTACAAATATTGTTAATACTTCGGTTACGCCTAGTTCCCATGGTCTTATAAACATTGTTGCCATGTGTGTGTAGAGCATTTGTATGCCTTTTATAATTTGTATATTATATTCCCTAGCTGTTTGGTAAAATTCATCCTCATATAACCTTGTATTTGTATCATTAAAGTATTTTTTTATTTTTTCTAATGCTTCATCTACAGTTAATTCTTGTTCTAATAATTCGTAAGTAAACTCCTCCCAAGATTTAGAGTATTCTTTTTCTTTTAGGTCTGGTGTTTTACTACTTTCTTGTTCTAAAATTTGATTCATTTTATATTTTAATTATGTTATTCTTAATTTAACAAATTAATTATATTTTAATATATAGTATACACCTATGAGTGAAAATACCATAAGTATAATATTTTTTGGCTCCGATGAATTTAGCACATATGTACTTAGCAAGTTATATAGTTATAAGTATATAAATATATTGCAGATTGTGACTAAAAAAGAAAAAAAGTCGGGTAGGGGGGGTATTTTGCAATCCTCTCCTTTGGTTAAATTGGCCAGCCATTTAAATATCCCTGTTATAAAAGTGTCTTCACTTTTAAAAAACCCTAAGCAGTTAAAAAATGTCTCTTGGAATAACTTTGATTATGCTGTAGTTGCAAGTTTTGGTTATATAATACCAGATGAAATTTTAGGACAAATGCCTAATAGATTTATCAATGTTCACCCCAGCTTGCTACCAAAGTATAGAGGTCCCTCACCTATAGAGCATACTATTATCAATGGCGATACTACGACTGGTAATACTATAATGATTTTAGATTCAGGTATTGATACTGGACCTATTTTGACACAAAAATCTTTAAAAGTAGGTAAAAATATGACAAATTTAGAATTAAAAAAAGCCTTAGCTACAGAGGGGGCAAAGTTATTAGCTAAAACTCTTTTAGATTACAAAAAGGGTTTAATAAAGCCTCGTAAGCAAAATGATTCTAATGCAACTTATACAAAAATATTTAAAAGGCACGATGGTTTTGTTACATTACAAGAGCCTGTACACATTATATACAATAAATATAGAGCTTTTATGCCTTGGCCGGGAATATATACTACTGTAAAAAACTTAGAGGATTTTGCCTATATTAAAACAAAAATAAAAGATAAAAATGCTATTGTCAAACTTATTGAAGTTTTGCTAGATTCTAAAGGTAATTTACAAATACAAAAAGTACAATTACCCAATAAAAAAGCAATAAATTGGAATGATTTTTTAAATGGGTATACCCTTTAGTTTGTTTGTATAAAACTGGTTTCATAATAAAATATTAATTAATGTTTAACTTTAAAAGTACTAAGAAACAATTTTTTCTGTTTCTATTTATAGGTGTTTTTTTCTTTTTTTTTATATATAATGTTTTTTTTAAGTATATAGATGTTTTTTCTATTTATTTAGATCCTCCTTATAATAAAACTTTAAATAGCGATTCAAAATTATTAGATTTAAATAAAGATAATATAATTACAAAAAAAACTATAGCTTCAATTAAGCATAGGGCTTGCATAAATAATTCTTGTGTTTTAGTTGATGGTTCGGGCATAAATGAGTGTAATAAAAACGACGATTGCTTAGTAAGTGTCCCTACTTTACCTCCTAATAAGGGAGACCCCAATATAAAAAAAAGTATAGATGTTTATTCTATTGCTTATTTACCTTTAAACCCCAATAATACTAATTATTTAGACCCTAAATATGTTGGACCATACGCTCAAAGGTTTTATGTTTCTCAATTAGAAGAATTAATAAATGATTCTACAAACGAATTGCTAACTTTTTTGACAAAGAGTACTGCTTATTATTTTAAAACACGCAAAAAGACTAAGCCTTATTTTAAATATGTTTTGTATGATTATACAAAGTTTTATTATGAGCCTTTACCTAAAGGTTTTAAAGTTCCTTGGAGTGCCACAGCTTATCGCCCCGATTATGTAAAAATATTAAATAGAGAAAATATTTGTGATTTAGTTGATAACAGGGGTATAAAACAAATATGGGTTTGGGGGTATCACACAGATAAAATAGAGCCCTCTGAAAGTAACATGTCTATGGGGTTAAATGTTAAAGATTATTGGAATTTTAAAGATTATGGAGACATTAGCAATAGTGAAAGATCTAACGATTTGCCCCAATGTAAAAAAACATATGTGGTCTTTACTTATAATTATATGCTTTTGCCCGGTTTAAACTTTTTAGTTCATAACCATATGCATCAGTTAGAGAACGTTTTTGGTTTTTTAGGAGAGATTAATAGACCTTTAGGTATAAATAATAAAAATATTTTTTGGGATTATTTTGCGGGTATAGGTATACCCCCTAACTCAAACAAACGACGTATATATTGTGGAAACGCTCATTTTCCACCAAATTTTAGATATGCTTATGATTATGCCAATACTGATAATGTTCTCTCTAACTGTTTTGAATGGTATAAGTCTTTTAAGGCCAATAAATCTAATATAAGTTGTAATAATTGGTTTGGTCCTGGTGATTGCAGTAAAGATCTTATTAAATCTGAGCTGAGTTATTATATGTGGTGGATGCAAAAGATACCCGGTAAAGATAATAATATAGGTATAAAAGTAAGGTTAAGAACTTATTATTTAAGAAATTGGTGGGAGGCTATTTATGATTTTGATTCTGTCCTAGAATCAGAAACAGGGTTATTTTTAAAACCTAAAGATTATTATAGGGCTTGTGATTCTAATAGTTGTAATTTAACTTTGTTGCCTGGTAAAGATGACTGTTCTACCTCTATAGACTGTTTTACTAGTAAAAACAAAAAACATATAAACTTACAAAGTAGTGCTTTTAAAAGGTTATCTTGTCATCCCGCAGATAAAAATGGAGATTGTGTTTTAAATAACCAAGATTTGTTGTATTTATCTAAGCTCTTGTTTGTTAGGTTAAATAATAATTTAAATCATACTAAACCTTTTATACGTAATACACCTTTGCTAAAAGAATTAGTTAGTTTATCAAATTATTTAAAAAAATAACTTACTTTTTTAAAAATGCTATGTTACTATATAACGTATGGGTTTAGAAAAAATGCCTTTAAGTTATGGTGAAAGAGCGCCCTTTAAGCCATTTATTAACGCTAGTGTTCTTGTTGCTTTAGGAAGGAATTTAAATAATACAGCACGTACTTTATATACGGAATTTAGAATATGGTTGGATCTTTACGTACGTGGGTGGGTTCCCAACTTAGACAATAACACTAGTCCTAGCTCTCGTGCTGTTATTGTACTGGGAGTGGGGGTACCAGGTTTTTTTTATCCCTTTCAGCAAGAAGCTTTGCCACAAGAGGATTATAATTTTTTAACACCTTACACAATTACAGAAGAAGAACTTGTTGAATTGTTTAATAACTTGTCACTGTATTCTGCTAATAAAAATGATAATGAATCTTACTTAAATTTAAAATATAAAAGAGTAGCAATATTTTTAAGATCTATTGGCTTATTATTTGATACATCAGATTTTATTCAAGATTCTAGTAAGGTTTTATACACCCTACAACAAAATGGGGTAGAAATTTTTGTTGATGAAGACTTTAA
>CAYSYH010000034.1:0-8206 GCA_964435455.1 uncultured Candidatus Saccharibacteria bacterium
CTGGCGGTTTGGCTGCATATCTAAACGCTCTTTATGAAAGGGATAAATAGCCTCTACAACTAAACTATCTTCGGTTAAATCTTTAAATTTACACCTGTTTAAAATTACCGATAAAGATGGTCTTTTTTTAGATACATCTTTTATAAAATCATTCCAAGAAAAATCTTTTAAGGCCACAAAAACACTTTCTTTTTTTATTTGAGGTCTAGAGGAAGAGTCTAAAGCAGGCGAAATTACATCGGGTGTAACAGAATTTAAGTTAATAGAGTCCTCCTTAACAAATTCTACAGAATCTTGACCCTTATCGGGTAAAGAATCTTGTACATAGGGGAGCTGTTTATACGGTCTGGATGATTTATTTTTATTTAAGTTAGAACCAGAGCTATTTTTAGGAGAGTCATTTTGCGGAGAAAGAATTTTTTTTTGGCCTTCTAAAAAATCAATAAATTCTAAACTAGCCGATTCTAAAGGCAATGATGGATATACTGCATACTTTATCTGCTCCATACTAGCATTAAAAACCTTTAAAGCTTTTAACAAAGAGGTATTTGTAAACTTTAAGGATTGCTCTTTAACTAAGTCTATAAGGTTAGGTTCTAATGTAATAAGCTTATTTGCACCACTCTTCAAAAAAATTATTTGTCTTAAATAATTTAATATTTCCTTATTCCACTGTTCTAAATTTTTACCCTTAGAATTAACCTGGTTAATTAAATCAATACTTAACTGTAGGTCTTTATTTAAAAGAGATTCAAAAAAACGATACGTAAAATCGTTACCTACTGTATCTAAAACTTCGTCAACACTCAAACCCCCAACTATTACTTGTTCTAACAAAGTTTCGGCATCTCTAAAGCCTCCTCTACTAGCTTGTGCTATTCTTAATAAATCAATTTCTTTTATATTAAATTTTTCTTTTTTAGATATAAGCCTAAGCTTTTCAACTATATCTTTGTCTTGAGCTCTTTTTATAGCAAACTGTTGACATCTAGAACGTATGGTTTCAATTACCTTTTCGGGTTCTGTGGTGGCCAAAACAAAATATGTATTTTTAGGAGGTTCTTCTAAAGTTTTAAGTAAAGCGTTAAAAGCACCTTTGGAAAGCATGTGCACCTCATCTATAATATAAAATTTGATTTTACCGTGTGTTGGAGAAAGATTTATACGATCATTTATAAAGCGTATGTTTTCTACACTATTATTGCTTGCAGCATCTAGCTCTATTAAATCTGCGTAAGTTCCTCTATCTATAGCTTTGCATGAATCACATTTTAGGCAAGCATCTCCAATTTTTTTAAAATTCTCGCAAACTAAAGATTTAGCAACAATACGAGCTAAAGAGGTTTTACCAGTTCCTCTGGGACCATAAAATAGTAAAGCGTGGCTTAAGGTACCTTGCATTAAATTATTTTTTAAGGCAGAAACCACAGAAGTATTACCAAAGACTTGTTTAAAGTTTTTAGGCCTGTATTTAGTATAAAACATAAAAATCTAAAAAATTAGTTAATCTTTATAAGTTAAAAGGCGGTATTTCATTATTCTAACAAGCAGGAACATTAAATATAGAATACTAAACTAACAGAATTTTCTAAAGGATATTTTAATTATATATAAAAGAAAGATAATTATTTTTTAACTTATTTACTTTAAAATATAATTAGTTAGAAAAATAAATTTACTCACTTTTTCCATTTACAAAATCCTTTAAAAGGGAATTTAAAGAGGTAGTATAAAGTTTTTTTAGAGCATTAAGTTCTAATTTTGTTAGATTTTTTAAAACAAAATCGTAAGCTTTATGCTGTGTTGGATTATAATTTTTGGGGGCAACACCTATTTTTAAACGGTGCAATTGTTTTGTTTTAAAAACATCAAAAATGTTTTGCACACCCTTATGCCCGCCAGAACCCCCTTTAGTTACATATTTGTAAGACCCAATAAATTGATCTATATCATCATGTACAATTAATATATCTTTTAATAAAATATTATAATAGGACTGAAGTAATTTTAAGGCTTCCCCAGAATTATTCATAAAAGTTAAAGGTTTTGCTAAAATAAGTTTATCTACCCTTAGTTCCAAAGACTTAGTTTTTTTATTTTCTTTAAATTTTAAGTTTGGAACCAAATCTTGGCAAAAATAGTCTAAAATTATAAAACCAACATTATGACGGTTTTTAAAATTTATAGGTAAAGGATTGCCTAAACCCACTATTAACTTCATACTTAAAGTATAGCATTTATTAAAAAATACAATATAAAATGATGTTTAAATCATTAAGTAAACTACTCGGATTCGGGAAAGTAATAAATATCCTCTTTGGGGTTATACGAGTCAGTATAATCTTCAGCATTATCTTCTAAAGAATTTGTGTTATCATCAAAAACTCCTAAAACATCTTGAGCTTCTTGTTCTAATGTAGTGGTATCTTCATCTAAACCTTCTAAATCATTAAGTAAAGAATCTTCTTCTAAAACATCTTGGAACAAAACATCTAAATCGTCAGAGGGCTCATTGGTTTTTGTAGGTTCATTAATTGTATTTTGTTTGGAGTTGACGTCATAAACACTTAAATAATAAGTCTCTGCGGCTTTGTAACCTTGAAAAGCAGCATATTTAGTAACCAAAAGGCCTAACATTAAAGATAATGTAATAGCAATTACATAATAAGGAACAAAAGAAAGATTAACAGAATGAACTAATAAAGGGTGCTTAGATAAGTCTGAATGTACTTTATTTCTAGCTGCTTTTAAATGTTTTATTGGCATTAAATAAAATTTAGCATAAAATTAAAAAAAATACAAGGGAATTTTAAACAAAAAATTATAAACATATAATGAGTAAAATAAAAAATAACCAAGAAACACAAGAAGAAGTACCCATAGAAAGGGAAATTTTCAATACAGGATTAAGGCTTATTAACAGTATAAACAATAATCAAAGAGAATTACCAGATGGGAGTGAATATAGAAACTCTGGGGTATATATAAGATATGAGTTAGATAAAGAAGAAGAGGAGGAGGAGGAGGAAGAAAGAAGAATGGAAAAAATAAATTTAAGTATTATTGTTAATGTAAAAGAAAAGCAAGAATCCGAAGGAATAGAAATACCACAATTAGATATATATAAAATATTGACTGTAAAAAGATTTGGGAATAACCGTGTAAAAATAGAACTCAACCCAAAGTTAAAAGAATTTTTAAATGAAGAAGAAGAAGAAAAAGATTTTTTGCAAAAAGTAGAAGTACTTTTATATCTTTTAGAAAACCCAAGTGAAGAAATAGAACAAAAATTAGAAAATTTATATAGACAAATAAAAGAAACTGCAGAAAAAGCGGGAATTAGTAAAACAAGGGATGCTACCCAAAGGGAAACAAATAATAAATACAATGCACATAGGTATATAGAAAGAATACAATTTAGTTTGATGTACGTGAAAGAGCTTGTAAAAAGTACGGGTAAAATAAGATATTTAATAGGGGGAATACTTTACCACGCAAGCCAAATAAGTTTATTGGAAGAACAAAAAAAAATTGCAGATACAAGTTTGCAAAATTATTACGCAGACCTATTTGATTTAATGGAAAAAGCCTTTAAAAAACTAGATGAATCTAGTATACAACAGGGTGTTATTAAAGCTTTTTTAATAGCCTTGGGGACAAAAATTGAGGATATTATAGAAGGTGCTTTAGAAAGTCTGGTACAGATTGAATACATTTCGTACATAAAAGGACCAATAAAAATAGAAAAAAGAAAAGATGATGACCAAAATAAACAAGAGGTGATAATTTATTATGAAGATAAAAGTGTAAAATATGGCTATATAGAAAATGATGATATTGAACACAAAATAAAAATAATAATTTTAAAATTTGGTGATTATTTTATAATTTATGACAAAGCTGATAAAAAGTTTTGGATTATAGGTAAAGAGGAAAATAGAATAAAATTAGAAAGTGTAGAAAGAAACGAAAAATATACATTACACAAAAACTTAGAAAAAATAAAAGAGAGATTACAAAAAAATAATTAAACTAACCTGTACATTGAATTTGATTCTTGCTTTATAAGCCCTTGTAATTCTAAACTTGCTAGAGTAACCAATAATTCTGTACTTTTTAAATTGGATTTTTTTAATAAGTCATCAAAATGTTGTAGATTAGCATTTAACAAATTTAAAACAATTTGTTCTTGAGTAGATAATTTTGTTTTAAAATTACTCTTAAAATTGTTGTTTTTAGTAAAAAAGGAATGGACATTAGGTTTTAAATATTTTAAAAGAACATTAAAACTATACAAACATATAGCCTTTTTATTTTTTAGTCCTTCACCTATTAAAAAATTTGTTCCTAAAGATTGAGCAGAATAAAGATTTCCCGGAACAGAAAAAACTTTTTTATTTTCTTTAAAAGCCTGTTTTACAGTATAAAAAGTGCCGCTTGGCATACCGGCTTCAATAACTACTGTTGCGCTACCAATACTAGCTAACAAAGCATCCCGCGCAGGGAATGTCCATTTTTTAGCGCTTTGTGTGGGTTTAAATTGGCTTAAAATTAGCAAATTCTTTTTACTATTTTTATAAAGCCGTAAAAGAAAGGGTGGGATATAATCAAAACCATAACCTAAACAAATTATAGTTTTAAAATTTTTTTTAATTGCCGTGTCAAAAACACACCTATCTATACCAGCAACATAACCGCTTACAGTAACTATGTTATGACTACCTAAAAAGCTACACATATCATTACAAACTCTTAACCCATACGAAGTAGCTTTACGAGACCCAACAACTGTAATACTTTTTTCAAAAAGCAAATCCTTATTTCCTATATAATAGATATTTTTATATTTTTTTAAATTCTTAAAAATATCTAAATCTAAAGTTTTTACTAATTTTTTATCTATCTGCATTTTTATAAAAACAAATAAAAATATTTATTTTAAATTAAAATAATAATCAAATATAACTTTTACCAAAGGAACTGCGTTATCAGATCCCCCACCGCCATCTTCTAAAAAAGCGGTAACAACAATTTGAGGATCCTCAACAGGAGCATAAGCTGTAAACCAAGCGTGCGTTTTTAAGTTGCCCTGTTCATCTTTTACACCATGCTCAGCAGTACCAGTTTTACCAGCAACAGATATAGGATAATTAAATAAAGGATATGCAGTACCACCTGGTTGAACAGCTTTAATTAAACCCTCTTTAATAGTATCTAAAGTTTGTTTAGAAAGCTTAGTATCTTTTAAAACTTTTGGAGTATTTTTTAATACTTCCTTTCCTTTGTAATCAACTATTTTTTCGACTAAAAAAGGTTTTAGTATTTTACCATTATTGGCAATTGCCAAAGTCATTAAATTTACTTGTAATGGAGTAGCTTGTAAGTACCCCTGACCTATTGCAAAATGATACGTATTACCCAAATACCATTTTTCGCCTATATTTTGCTCCTTCCAATCGGGGTTTGGTACAACTCCAGAAAATTCTCCGGGCAAATCTATTCCGGTTAATTCACCAAAACCAAATATTTTAGACCATTTATAAAGTCCCCAAACTCCAAGAGGTTTAATTTGTGGAAAGTCTTTATGACCACCACCTAAAACATAAAAAAAAGTATCGCTTGATTCTTTTAAAGCATCTACCACATTTATGGTTCCATGCCCTCCAGGCTTCCAAGTTTTATAGCTAAATTGGCCTAATCTAATTACTCCCGGGTCATTAAACAAGGTTTCTGGCGTAATTAAACCATCTTGCAATCCTCCAGAAGCAGTAACTATTTTAAATGTGCTGCCCGGCGGGTAACCCAAAGCATAAGCTCTATTTATAAAAGGTTTTTTAGAATCTTTTATATATTGGTTATAACGTGTTAAAGTTATCCCTCTAGAAAAGTCATTACTATCAAAACTAGGATAACTTGCTAAAGCTAAAATACCTCCAGTTTTAGCATCTTGTATAACAATTGCACCACCTTTTGCGTTTACCTCCGTAACCTTTTCTTCCAATAATGCGTAAGATAAAATTTGCAATTTTAAATCTAACGTAGTATACACACTAGCCCCCTTTTTAGGCTTTTTTAGTACAGTTTCTTTAGTTTTTTTAGCTAAAGAATTGTATATTTTCAATTTTTCACCTTTTTCACCTCTTAAATAATATTCGTAGTAACTTTCCAAACCAGTTTTTCCAACTACAAAATTAGGAGTATACCAAGAGTCTTTTTCTAAATCTTTTGGAAATACTTCGTTTACATAACCTAAAACAAGTGAGGTGGCTTTAGAAGCAACATAATCTCTATAAGTAGAAGAACGAACTTTTAAAGATAAAGGGGTTCCCAACTCTTGTTCCAAAGTGGAAATATGGGCAGTTAGTTTTTGAAACATTTCTTCTTCATAAAATCTAAACAATACATAATAATCCTTTCCATAGTCTAGTTCATTATTAAAATAGTCTATAAAGTCTTCATCTAAGGATACTTTAAATGCTTTTATTAAATTTTGTTCTTGAGGCAGCAAAATTTCTGAAACACCTTTATATGTTTTAAACCTATTGTAACGGTTTAAATCTATTACAAGCTCAAAAACAGGTTTGTTATAAACTAATGGAATATTGTTTTTATCTAAAATTAAGCCTCTTTCGGGCAAAATATATTCCTTTTTTTTAAAATTTTCGGTAGCTTTAACTAAATACTTAGGGTAATTTAAAACTTGTAAATAAACTAACCTAAGTATAAAAGACAAAAAAACAATTAAGTAGAACACATTAAATAAATACTGTTTCCATTTTGGTACTTCTATATTTAAAACCTCTTTTTTGGGCTTTAAAAAACTTTTTACAATAAAATTCATTTTATTTTTTAAAAATTATCAAAATTAGTAATCTAAAAAATAGATAAAATATTATACCCTTAATTAAAATATAAAAACTTAAAGAAAAAAATAAATAATTAGTTAAAAAAATTAATAAAAAATAAAAAATTAATTCTAGTAAATAACTAGGTAAATAAGTTATTAAAAACTTGAAAAACAAAAAGCCTAGCAATAAAAACAATGTAAAAAACCCAAAAGGTACAAGTAAATATAAAAGACCAAAAAAAATACTCCAAAAAAAATAAGGTAAAAAAGATTTAAAAAAATTTAATCCCAACAACAAAGTAATAGTAGCAAAAAATAAGCTAATCCCCACATTTAATCCCAAAAAAGGTAAAGTGCTGTCGGCTACTGCAAACAAAAATAAAAATACAGATAATGAAAATATTCTTAAGTTCTTATTATTCATATTTAATAATTACAACTTTATCTAAATTATTAATATCTAACTCACTATAAATAAGTGCTGTTTTAAATATTTCTTTGGCATCGGACTGAACACTTTTTACAGTACCTAAAACTAACCCCTTTTTAAAAATACCAGCAATACCGCTAGTTACAAATATATCTCCTTCTTTTAACGGTTTATCTTGCAAAACATTCTTTATAAAGCATCCTGTTTTTGAACAATTAAAAAGCCCAGAAGTATTAGAATTTAAACTAATTGCAGGTATTTTGAGGTTTGGGGAATCTATAGAAACTGCTATAGCCTTAAAAGGAGTAGCAGTCTTAATATACCCTACCGCATAACCATTATAAGCTAAATTATCTTTTTTACTTACATTATGAGATAAACCTTTATTTATGGTGATAAAATTATAATTACCATTAAAATCCCTACCAATTATATCTGCATAAATAATTTTATCAGTTCCATAATAATCCCTTTGTCTGTCAACAAAAACGTCCTCTTCATACAAATTTTTGTAAAAAGATAATTGGCCTTTAAGTTTAGTTACCTGTTCTTTTAGTTGCTTGTTTTGTAATTGAGTTTGAGTAACATTATTAAAAAAAATGTAATTTTGTTTTGTTTTTAAATATATTTGAGTGTAAAAAAAAGATAAAGGATTTGTGAAAAAAGAAACAACGCCGCTAAAATCTCTAACAAAAGGAGTTAAGTTTAAATACAAAAAAAATATAGATAATACAAAATAGATAAATAAATTTTTTAAGTTCATATTACAAAGATACACGCTCTAAAAATGGTATATTTTCAATCAACTTTACAGTACCATTTACTACTGCATATTCGGCTTTTTCAGGAACATGTACTTTTACACCAATTTGATGGGATATAAGATCTTTTAAACCTTTTAATTTAGATCCACCACCTACTAAATAAAC
>CAYSYH010000035.1:0-5734 GCA_964435455.1 uncultured Candidatus Saccharibacteria bacterium
AGTCTCCTTGTTTATTAACATAAGCTATTTTTTTTACTTCTTTTTTAGTTACCACAGATAACCCTATTAGGTATACTAGTGCATTTTTATTTTTTAGACCTTTTAAAGATCCTTTTATTTGCAGATTTTGGGCTGCGGTTTGAGAAAGTGCTGCCTCAAAATTTAGATTCTTAATTTTGGTTTCTTTATTAGTTTTTATTAATATTTTCTGTGGGTAAAACACGTAATTTTGATTTTTTGCTAAAATAATAATGTCCTCTCTTTCATTTGCTTTAAAGGTAGTTTCAAAAATTCCTTTAAAGTTTGGGGTTACGCTTGTTATTAAATTATTTTTGCTATCTAAAATTTCAACTATGGTGTTTGGATAGTCTTGTTCTAATAATATGCCTGTTATTTTCCCCTTTATTTTAAAGGTTTTATTACCCTCTTTACTATTTTTTTGTTCTATTTGTTTTGTTTCTACTACATTTATATTTACATTTTTATTAGTCTTAAGTTTTTTTAAAATTATCAAGGGAGTAATAAATATTAAAGAAATACTAATTACGGCTATGATTTTTTCTATAACTTTAACTTTTATAGATGGCATTGTACCGATTATAGCATAATGTATATTGACTTATTGTTTTATAATTTTAAAATTACTTACTGTGTACTACAACGATTTAGTTAAAAAGGAATTTAACTATATAAAATCTTTTTATAAATCCTACTCTTCTACAAAAGACTTTAAAAAGGGTATTCGCCAATTAGAACTTTCTTTTGATTTTTCTAAAAAAACTTATTTTGGTAAAAAGCGTTATACAGGGGAACCTTGGATTTTACATACTTTAAGGTCTGCAAAACACTTAGCTCATTTAGAGTTAGATTATGTTACTTTATCTGTAGGTTTATTACACGATGTGATGGATTTTGGTGTAAAGCAAGAGGAAATACAAAAAGTATTTGATAAAGAAATTTATTCTTTATATTTGAGTCTTTTAAATGTTAAGAAAATTAAAAGCAAGTATATAACAAATTCTAAAAGTAATTTGGTAGATTTAAGCAATTTAATGCTTTTAGCTAGTTCTGATATGCGTGCTATTACCATCAGGTTGGTAGAAAAATTAGAAGCATTAAAAACGTCTTACATTTTGCCTAAAGCTCAGCAACAAAAGGAGCTTAACACCGCTTTAAATTTTTATGCTCCCTTTTCTTACCAAATAGGGCTAAGCTATTTAAAAACCGAATTTGAGGATACTGCTTTTAGGCTTACTAAACCTGTAGAATACAAAAAAGTATTGCACGAATTAAAAAGACATCCTTTGTATAATGATGATTCTTTATATTTATCCTATTTGGAATTAAAAACACTGTTATTATCAAAGGGTATAAAGTTTAAAAAAATATTCTACCGTAAAAAAACTCCTTATTCTTTTTATAAAAAGTCTAAATCTTACATAAAAAAAGGTTTATCTACCTCTCAAATTTATGACCGTATTGCTTTTAGAGTAATTACAAACTCTGTAGAAGATTGTTATAAAGTATTAGATATTTTACATAAAAGATATAACTTTTTATTAGAATACTTTGATGATTATATATCTAAACCTAAACCAAACGGCTATAAAAGTTTACAAACAATTTTAGAGTTAAAACCAAATGCTTATTGTGAAGTGCAAGTAAAAACTGAAAAAATGCACCAAACCAGCGAATTTGGTACTGCCAGCCATGTATATTATAAACTTTACGGTTCTTCTACTTTAGTTCCAGATAAACAAAAACTAGATATGTTAAAATCCCTATTAACCTGGAGAGAAAATTTAATAAAAAAAGGTAAAATTTTAAATACATCACAAGCTAAAAATTTAATTTATGTTTTTACACCTAAAGGGGATATTATAGAGTTGCCAAAAGGAGCTACCTGTATAGATTTTGCTTATGCTATACATACTAATATTGGTTTAAAAGCAGTACGGTCATATGTTAATAATAAATTAAGCCCTTTAAATATGGTTTTAAAAAATGGTGATGTAGTTGAAATTCAAATAGATAAATCTAAAAAAATGCCAAATAAAGATTGGTTAGCTTTTGTTAAAACTCCTATGGCTAAAAGGCAAATTAAGAAGTACTTGCGTAGGATTTAACTTTATTTTTTACCTTTTTTGAAGTTTCGCTAATAAAAATTCCTAAAATTAGTAAAGACCCCCCCATTAAATAAACTTTAGAAAATCTTTCTCCTAAAAAAAATAGAGCTATAGGTAATGTAAATAAAGGAGTAGTATATTGTATTAAACTAGCCTTACCTGCATCTATTTTTTTAATTGCATGTTCATATAAGTTATAGGCAATAATAGATGCAAAAACTGTCATATAAATTATCCCAGGTAATGCTTTTGCATATTCTATTTTATAAGTTACTATTTCGTATAACGAAAATGGCATTAAAACTACAGCCCCCGCAAAAAAAGTTATAAAAGTTATTAATGTAGGTGAGAACCTTTTTTCGGTTTTGTCGTGGTTAAATATATTTTTTGAAATAAGCAAATATGCAGCCCAGGATATTGTAGACAATACTAATAACATGTTTCCTGTTATGCTGTCTTTACTAGGTTCTAGTGGATCTAAATGTAATATTGGTTTAAAAATAACTAGCCCAAAACCTGCTAAGGTTATTAATACCCCTAATAATTCTCGTTTTGTTATTTTTTCGTTTAAAAAATAAGATCCTCCCAAAAGGGTTAACAATGGGCTAGAGGAGGTTATTATTGTGGCTTCTATAGATGTTGTTCTTTCTATACCATAAAATACTAACCCTAAAGATATTGCACTACCTAATGTTCCCAATAAAAATATTTTTAAAAATCCCTTTTTTCTTAATTTTATGTAATAGTTGTGCTTTTTCCAGTTTACTAAAAAATAAAGAACTAATGCCGCAAATAAAAACCTTATGAATAAAAAAGTTATTGGTGGTATGTAGTTTAGTGTATATTTAATTATTGGTGCGGATACCCCCCAAATTCCCGCAACTCCAATTAGCATTATTAACGGTTTGTTTTTATTTGTGAGCATTAACACTATTATACCAAATAAAAGTTTTGCTCCTAGGATATTGGTATTAATATTATTTATTCATTTTTATAATAGCACGGAATATTTTACAAGTTATAGGGTATTGACATTTGCAGTATTGTACTATATACTATGTACAGTTCTTTACATAAAGAATTTTTTGTATCTTGCCTAAAGGCCTGCTTTTTTTAGATTCTGCCTTTAGTAAAGATACCCAAGTAAACTAAAGCCTAGTTTCTGGAGAAATCTGGAAGGAAGGATACGGATAAGGTATAATGGCTAGCGCATTTTAAAATGGTTTAAAACCATTAATTTTTATTGCTAGATCAAAGTATTTTATCCCCCTCTTTATAGGCTTAGTTTATATTTAAATATAAATTGTATTGTAGTATGTTGTAACATATTTAAATATAGTATGAGTATTGCAGCTACCGAGGTTTATACTAATAGCTTTATTGAGGATGCTTGCTTATATTTACCTCCTGAACTACCGCCCATGTTTAATGTTTTTCCTCCTGAAGAATCACCAAAACTATCTATACCTATTGATAAGAGGCCATTTTCTAAACCTCGTGAAATCAGACTACCCCCTGAATTAATTCAGCGGTATGATGAAAATTGGTTTTTAACTGTACCTCCTGGAGTAAGTGGATTTTTATTAAAGCGTTTACCAAAAGTGCCAGATAACCCTTTGAGAGATGAACTTCCTCCATACTATCCTATTTTGCCTTTAATTCCTGGAGTTGTATATATGATACCTGAAAAAAGTATACAACAAAAAAATAAACCACCTTATTATTTTTTACCTTTTAAACGTTTTAACCCCCAATTAGGGAACTATACCTATCCTAACAATATAGTTTTAACAGCTTTTTCTTTTCCAGATCCAGAAAGTGCAGCTAATCCAGATCCAAAAATAGTATCTAAAATTGTATATAACTTAAATTCTTGTGCTTTGCCTTGGTCACTTTTTTTTGGAGATGTTTTAGAACCCAAATATTATTCGCTAAAATATTCTTTATATTTGCTTTTCTATTTATTATCTAGGCCTTCTTATTCTGGTTTTTCTAATTACCCCTTATTACAGGGATGTTCACCCTTTGTAGAAATACCTATAACGCACAAGCAATTAGCTATGTTACTTGGGTATACTAGACCTAGTGTTTCTGATCTTTTAAGAAGAAAGGGAGAATTACCCGGTATTACTACTAACCCTAATAAACATGGTATTTTTACTGTAAATAGAGTTGAATTGATTGAGTATTTAAAGTTAGGTATTTAAATAAATGATTATGTTATAATTATTTTTGTAGTATGCAAATTCAATATTTAAATCATTCAAGTTTTTTAATAAAAATAAGGGTAAATGGTGTTTTGTTAACTGTATTAACTGACCCCTTTAATCCTAATATTGGTATACCTTTTAAAAAGGTTAAAGCCGATTTAGTAACTGTTAGCCATTTGCATAATGATCATTGTTATTTACAGTGTATCTCTAATTTAAAAAAACCCTTAGATTTAAAAACCGAGCATTTTTATATGAACGGCAATGAGGAACCTTTTATTGTTTCTAAGCCTGGTGATTATGAATTAAAAGGTGTTAGAATAACCGGTATTGATAGTTACCACGATGATAAAAAAGGTTCTTTTAGAGGACACAATACAATTTTTGTAATACGTTATAAAGATTTATCTGTTTGCCATTTGGGAGATTTAGGACATATATTAACAGATAGTCAAATTGAAGAAATAGGGGATGTTGATGTTTTATTAGTCCCTGTTGGCGGTTTTTATACAATAGATAGTGAACAAGCTAGCAAAGTTATTGCGCAAATAGAACCTAATTATGTTATACCTATGCATTATAAAACTAAATGGCATAGTAAAGATTTTGATAAAATAGACCCTTTAAGCAAGTTTTTAGAAGTAATGGGTCAAGAATCTTTAGAGCCAATGGATAAATTTAATGTGGTAAAATCTGCAAATGAAGATACTGAACTAGTTTTATTAAAACCCCTATACAAAAAATAAATTATTTGTATTTTAATGAAACTCGTAACTTCTATATCCGCTAGCGATACCTTTACTGAACAATCCGAGGTAAATGAATCCCCCAAAACATTTAAAGAATTTGTAATAGCTGTTGCTTGTAGAAAATGTCACGGTGTCTTTACGCAAGATAGTCTAGATGCTTTTTTTGAAGATCCTAAAAGTACCACTTCAACTTTACACAGATCACCACAAGGAGATGAACAAAAAGAGTTTAAAGAAGACTTTTTACCCACTCTTAAAGATGCTTTAGCTATTTTAAAGATCATTATTATAACAAGGGATAATATGTCTGATGATGAATTTAGGCAATACGTGAGGCGTATTTTAGATTTCAGTGAACGTTTACCACGCTATATTGCCTTAGTTTTAGGTTTGGTTTTTGAATTATTTTTTGTTTCATACGTTTCATATAAGCTACAATCTGAAGAAGATAATTTTTCAATATACGTACTTCCATTCTTAGAGGAATATTTAAATGCAAACACTTGTGATTTTAAGGTTAATGGTGTTTGCTTTGATTGCAAACTTTCTTTTGCAAATAAGAAGGGGTTTGTTGATTCTAATTTACTAGAGTACAAAGGTGGTTTTAGTAACGTTGTATATCTTAATTTATCCAAAGCTTTTGCTTTAA
>CAYSYH010000035.1:5744-8128 GCA_964435455.1 uncultured Candidatus Saccharibacteria bacterium
TAGATACATACGGTATTGATTTTGTGGTAAATATTTTAAAACTACTTTCTTCAATACCTGCCCCTACAGTATTTATAACTAGTTTAGTTACTTCACAAAAAAGGAGAAATTCTAGAGTAACGCCTAAAGAAGATAGGGCCCGCTCTCGTATTTTTAATGATTACCCTACAATAGAAGGACTTGTAGATATAATAAACTCTATGTTTGCTGATGTCTCTAATTCAAATTACATTGATTCTTTAGTTATGATTAGGAACATGGTCAAATCTTCTTAATATAAATTTATACGTTAATTTGTACTTATAGTATAATTAATACCGTATGCCTAAAAATATTGATATAAAAGTTCCTCCTCAAAATATAGAAGCCGAAAGATCTTTATTAGGTTCTATATTAATGGATGAAGATGCTATTTTTGAAGTAGTAGAATTTTTACGTCCAGAGCATTTTTATCCTACTAAACATCAAAATATTTATAAAGCGATGCTATGGCTTTTTGAAAAGAGAGAACCTATTGATATGGTAACTTTGCCAAATGCATTAAAAAAACAAAAAAACCTAAAACAAGTTGGAGGCACCGCTTACTTAGCCGAACTAGTTAGCGAAACCCCAACTAGTTCTCATATAAAATCTTATGCAAATCTAATAAAAGAATCTTATACAAAAAGAGAACTTTTAAAAGCCGCTTCAAAAATTTCTGAAATTTCTGTTGATGAATCTACTGATTCGCGTAATTTATTAGATAAAGCCGAACAACTCTTATATTCAATATCTAAAGATACTGTGGGTAGAGATTTTTTTCATATAAAAGATGTTCTTGCTATAACTTTTGAAAAATTAGATGAGTTGCATAAAAATAAAGGCCAATTAAGAGGTGTACCTACAGGCCTTCCTACTTTAGATAAAAAAACAAATGGTTTACAAGATAATAACCTAATTATTTTAGCAGCTAGACCTAGTGTTGGTAAATCAAGTTTGGGTATAAATATTGCCCAATTTGCGGCCACAAAAAAGCAAATACCTGTAGCTATATTTTCTTTAGAAATGAGCATGGAAGAAATTGCAGATAGAATGCTAAGTGCCGAATCTGGTGTTGATATGTTCAAAATTAAAACCGGTAATATGAGCCAAGATGAATTTACACGTATGGGTGATGCTTATGGTATATTGGCAGAAGCCCCGATTTTTATAGAAGATACTCCGGGTATTAATATAATGGAATTGCGTACAAAAGCTCGTAGGTTGGCTTTAGAACAAGGAATACGTCTTGTTATAGTTGATTATTTACAATTAATGCGAGGGAGAAATTTAGATAATCGTGCGCAAGAAGTTGCAGAAATATCCCAATCTTTAAAAAACTTAGCTAGAGAATTAAAAATACCTGTATTAGCTTTAAGTCAGTTAAATAGAGCTGTTGAGAGTAGGGGAGGGGGTCCTCAGCTATCTGACTTGCGCGAATCGGGAGCCTTAGAACAAGATGCTGATATTGTAATGTTTTTACATAGGCCTGATGAAGAAAAAAGAGAGCAAATAGAACTACATATAGCCAAACATCGTAATGGTCCTACAGGAAAAATTGAACTGTATTTTAAAGGTTCTCAAACTAGATTTTTTGAGGTAGATAAATCGCAAAAAAATGACCCAGAACTTTAAATATTTTTTAAAATTAACTTTTTTGGTGACTATAACGCAGATATTTTCGTACTACTTTTTTACTCAAAAAGAGTCCTATTACCTAAATAAAAACATATCCTTAAATTTTAACTTACCCTTTAAGATATATTTTATATTATTATTTTTTTGTTTATTGTGTTATTATTTTTTTAAGACTAAAAATGTAAGAACCAAAAACTATTTACTTTTAATTTTAGCTGGAGGTTTAAGTAACTTGTTAGATAGGTATTTTTACTTAGGCGTAGTTGACTATATAAATATTTTTGGGGTTTTACATAACAACTTAGCAGATTTTTATATATTTTTTGGTTTATGTGGGTTTTTATTTAATTATCCTTAATATATTTTTATGCTCTCATTAAAAAATCTTTTTTATAATTGGGGATATTTAAAAAAAGAAGATATATCTTCTAAAGTGATTATTTATGATGAAACATTGCGTGATGGGTTGCAATCTACTTATATAAGCCAACCTACAATTCATCAAAAATATAAAATACTCAGATATTTAGACTCTATTGGTATTGAATATGCTAACATAGGATTTGCTGTACCTAATAAAAAACTTATAGATACTGCTATTAAACTAGGAAGTTTTTCTGTTAAAAATAAATTATCTTTAAAACTATCCTTATTTACTAGGACTTCTGTGGAAGATGTTGATATTGCTATAGATATAGCTCAAAGGATAAGTTCTCCTATAGAAATAA
>CAYSYH010000036.1:0-7832 GCA_964435455.1 uncultured Candidatus Saccharibacteria bacterium
TCTATAAAGAATATAATATATTGTTTAAAATTAATCATACTTGTAAAATTATAGTTAATGTCCAACCCGATATATGTTAAAAAAGCATCTGGGGAAATAGAGATTTTTAACCCAAAGAAAGTAATTAATTCATTAAAAAGATCTGGTGCTTCTAATAAAGAAATAAAAGAAGTATTAAAGGAAGTATATAAAAATCTATACCCTAAAATAACCACAAAAGAAATTTATAAAATAGTTTTTGATACTTTACGGAATCTAAATGCAAATGGTTCTTACATAGCAAATAAATACAGTTTAAAAAAAGCTATAGCACAATTTGGTCCTACAGGCTACCCCTTTGAAAAATTTTTTGCTGGCTTATTGAATGAAATTGGGTACAAAACTCAAACAAATGTTATATTAAAAGGAAAGTGTGTAAATCACGAAGTAGATGTGTTGGCATTAAAAAACAATAAAAAAATTTTTATAGAAGCAAAGTTTCATAAAAAACAGGGTTTTAAAACAGATATAAAAACTGCTTTGTACGTATACGCAAGATTTTTAGATTTAAATCAAATAAATGGGAAAAACACAGAAATGTGGCTAATAACAAATACAAAAGTAACAGAAGAAGTTAAAAAATTTGCAAAGTGCCGAAATTTTAAAGTAATAAGCTGGGATTATCCTCAAGGGTTCTCTTTAAGAGAGATAATAGATAAAACACACTTACACCCTATAACCGCATTAGCTAGTCTGGATGCTTTTACAAGAGAAAATCTTTTAAATAATGGAATAGTATTTTGCAAAGATATTAAAAACAAAAAAAATATGTTTAGAAATAAAAAACTATATAATAAAGTAATAGAAGAAGCAGCCCACCTTTGCGGAAAAGCTTAATATTATACACTCCAAATACCAAGAGATTTTCGCACTATTTTATAAGAAACAAAAGGTATTTTTAAAGATTTTGATAAATCCCTCACTAAAGATCTAACATAAAAACCAGAACTAACTTCTAAATCTATTTTTACAATTAAAAATTCATTAGAAAGTCTATTTGCAGATTTTAAATATAAATAACGATTAATTATTTTATCTTGTCTATAATCTTTATTAATTTTTTTTGCATTATTTAATATATAATTAACCAAAAAATCTTTTTTTATATAATAGGCTCCTGTAATTTTAAAATATTTAATATATGCTATTGTAGGCTTTAAATTAGGTAATTTCTTTGTACCACTTTCTCTAAACAATTTTAGGAGATATGGTTTAGAAAGGTTTTTGTAACTAACTTTAGGAGGTATTTGCCAACGCATAGATTGTAAACTTTGTAAATTTAAATAAATTAAACTTTTAAGTCCTTTGTATGTATAAGCTTTTTTATAATTATACTTTTTTACTAAACCTAATAAATCATAGGTGTCGGTTGTAAAACCAACTAATAAATGCAATGTGTATTTTTTAGGAAGCTTTTTTAAAGGTTTTTCCAAAAAACGAAGTTTAGCAGGGATAAATACCATTAAACCTTCTGCAAAAGCATCTAAATTACCCAAATGGTAATATTTTTGTTGATAAATATGCTCTAATTGTTGAAGTAATTTATAAGGCAGTTCACCCGGTTTTTTATATATTACTTTAGGAATTAAATTATGATAAAGCTTAGTTTTTAAGTTCTTTAAGTTTAGATTCACGTCTTCCTTTAAGACCTCGTAAATAATAAAGTTTTGCCCTACGAACTTTTGCTCTCTTTAGTACTTTTATATCTACTATTTTAGGAGAATATACAGGAAAAATTCTTTCTACACCTATATTACCAGCCCCTACCCTACGAACAGTAAAGGTTTTAGATATACCCATACCTTTACAAGATATAATAATACCTTCAAAAGGCTGAACTCTTTCTTTATTTCCTTCAATTATTTTATAAAAAACCTTAACGGTGTTACCTACTTTTATATGTTGTATATAATCAAATTCTTTTGGGGAACGTTTAACATCCAACTCTTTTTTAACGGTACTATCAGCTTTTATAGAACTACCTTTATTTACAACAGATTTATTAAGGACCTTTTCAGGTTTATAAGAATCAGTATTAACTGCAACATCTTTCTTATCATCAGATTTACCTGCAATAGGCTTATTAGATAATTCTTTTTTAGGTTCACTCATAACAGTAAGGATTTTAGCACGCAAAAAAGGTATATTCAACTATTTGCTCTGTTTTGATGTATCTAATACTTTTGCAGAATTTTTAGAAACAACAGCAAAAGATAAAGAATCATTATTAATGCTAATATTTAACCCATCGCCTTTATTAACCTTTTCGGATATTATTAATTTGCTAATTTCGTCATTTATGTTTTTTTGTATAAAACGTTTTATGGGGCGTGCTCCAAATTCGGGATTAAAAGATTTACCTGCAATATAGTTTACTACAGGTTTATCGTAACTTACACGTATTTTTTGATCTTTTAATAAATCACTAACCTTTGATAGTTGCATTTTAACTATTTTAGATAATTCTTTTAAGGTTAATTCTTTAAATACAACTATTTCATCAATTCTATTTATAAATTCGGGCTTGAATTTTTCCTTTAATATAGAATCTAAATTTTCTTCTAATTTTTGATGGGCTTTTTTATACTCGTTAGAGTCTTTAACAAATCCTATCTCTTGTTTTTGTATAATATTTGTACCAATATTAGAGGTCATTATTATTATAGTATTTTTAAAATCTACGGTTCTTCCTTTGCTGTCTGTCAAACGCCCTTCATCCATTATTTGTAATAGTATATTAAATATTTCAGGATGTGCCTTTTCTATTTCATCTAAAAGAATAATAGAAAAAGGTCTTCTGCGCACAGCTTCGGTAAGTTGCCCTGCGTCATCATAACCAACATAACCAGGGGGGGCCCCTACCAACCTAGAAGCTGTATGCTTTTCTCCATATTCGGACATATCAATACGTACTAACATGCTCTCATCTCCATATAACTCTTTAGCTAAAGCCTTGGATAATTCTGTCTTACCAACCCCTGTAGGGCCTAAAAATAAAAATGTACCAATAGGTCTGTTAGGGTCTTTTAAGCCAGAACGTGCCCTACGTATAGCGTGCGAAACAGTTTGTATAGCTGTATCTTGACCTACAACATACTTATGAAGCCTTTTTTCTAATTTTAACAGTTTTTCACGTTCTTCTACAGTTAATTGTTCCAAAGGTATGCCGGTAGATTGAGATATTACAGAAGCAATATCATATTTAGTAACATAAGGAACTTTTTCTAACTTAGTTTTTGTCCATAAATCCATTAATTCATCACGTACTTTTTTCAGGCTTTCTATTTCTTGGTCCAGAACTTCTTTGCTTTTTACATCATCGGCCTTGTTTCTTTTTTTAACAAGTTTTAATAATTGCTCGTTAACCTCCCGCAAATTTGCAGGTTCTTTTACAGTAGAAAGCCTTACTTTTGCACCTGCTTCATCTAACAAATCTATAGCTTTATCAGGTAAAAACTTATCATTAATATATTTATGGCTTAATTCTACTGCGGATTTTAAAGCAGACTTTCTATACTTTACCTGGTGATGAGCTTCATATCTATTAACAAGACCTTCTAAAATTTGCACAGCTTCTTTTAAAGTAGGTTCAGAAACTAAAACTGTTTGAAACCTTCTTTCTAAAGCAGCATCTTTTTCTATTTTTCTTCTATATTCCTCTAATGTAGTGGCACCAATTAATTGCAATTCACCACGTGCTAAATAAGGCTTTAATATATTAGCAGCATCCATTGCTCCCTCTGCAGCACCAGCACCCACTACTGTATGTAATTCATCAATAAATAATATAACTTGACCTTTAGCTTGTTGAACCTCTTTAATTATATCCTTTAAACGCTTTTCAAAAACGCCTCTATGTGCAGCACCAGCTATCATATTTGCCATATCTAAGGATATAACTTTTTTACCTCTTAAGGTTTCGGGTACTTGATTATTTACTATCCTTTGTGCAAGTCCTTCAACTATAGCCGTTTTACCAACACCTGGTTCACCTATTAATACAGGATTATTTTTTACTCTTCTACTTAAAACATGTATAACTCTTTCTATCTCAGAATTTCGGCCTACTACTGGATCTAAACGATTATCACGAGCAAGTTCAGTTAGATCAATTCCATATTTTTTTAATTCTTCTGAAGAAACTCCATTAGAATTTTGTATTTCTTCAAAACATTGCCTACAAAGCGCAATATAAACATTACGCCCATTAATAAATTGAGTTGTTTGCAATTCAGCAGGCCTTTTCTGGCATCTTTGACAAATTATCATACATTAATTTTAGCACTCATTATATTTGAGTGCAAGAACTTTATATAGAATATTTTTTAATGCTCCCATTGTATAGATACTCCCCCATCTGCTTCTATAGGACATCTTTTTAAAAAAGCCTCACCTGCTTTTATCATCTCCTCATATTGTATTTGGTAAGCTCTTTCTGCATGTTCTTTAGAAGCTTCAGATACAATTTCGTCGTGTAAAGTGTGTATTATACCAGCATCTAATCTTTCTTTTTTAAATCTTGCGTTAATACGTACCATAGCTAGCTTTGTCATATCTGCACTAGTACCCTGTATAGGTGTATTTTTTGAAGCTCTTTCTATTTTCCCTATTTCTCTATTATAGTTCGGATCAGAAGGATCAGGCAATTCAAAAAATCTTTTTCTTCCTAAAACTGTACTCACAAAACCTTTTTCCACACCACTTTTAGCAACAGACTCTAACCAATTCTTAATTTTAGGCATTTTACTAAAATACTTATCAACTAATTCTCTAGCCTCATCAACACTGACACCTATTTGAGAAGCTATTGAGGTAGGGCCTCTACCATACATTAAACCAAAATTTATTGTTTTAGCAGCTTGCCTTAATTCAGGGTGCTTTTTTTTAAAATCTTCTGTGTATTCAACTCCATACATTTGGGCGGCAGTTAAAGAGTGTAAATCTTTTCCTGTTTTATATGCTTCTAACAAAGTTTCATCACCAGATAAATCTGCTAAAACTCGCATTTCCTGTTGTGAATAATCTGTAGTAATAAGTCTACGTCCTTTAGGAGCCCTAAAAAATGTCCTAAACACGGCACCCTCACCTCTAGAGGGTATCTGTTGCAAATTGGGGTTAGAGCAAGAAAACCTACCCGTAAATGTTCCCAATTGTTGATAATCTGGATGTAACCTTTTTGTAACGGGATTTAATTTTTCAAGTAAAGTTTCGCCAAAAGCCGAAATTAATTTTTCGTATCCGCGATATTCTAACATTAATTTTGCTATAGGGTGATCTAATTTTTCTAAAACAGAAACTCCTGTAGAAGATACGTCTAAACCTAATTTATCATTAAATAATTCCATTAATTGTTGTTGGCTATTTAAATTTATAACTTCTGCATAATTTCCAAATAAATCTAAAGATTTGATTTTATAATAAGGCCTTATAGCATCTTGAAGTTTTTGTGCTATTTTTTTTCGTTCGGCTTCTATTACCTTTATATGGTTTTTCCAAGCTTCAGCATCAATATAAAATCCACGTAACTCCATATCACCAACAACAGGAAGAACTTTAAATTCTAGTTTTGCCACCTGTGTTAAGTCATACTTTTTTAATAATTCATATTGTTTTTCAAAAATACCAAAGAGGACAATTATGTCTAAGGCAGCATATTTTAATTGAGCTTTTGTTAAGCTACCAGTAAAATTACTAAATGTTTTACGAACCTCTTTTTCTAACGTTGCACCTAAATATCTCCTTGTTAAAGCAGCTAAGCTTCTGCCGTATTCAGCTCTAGATAGCCCCGACCTAATTATTGCCTCTGCAACCATAGTATCGTACATATTTTGAAGCTCCATGTTAAGAGATATTTTTAAAACCTTGTAATCATAAATTGCATTTTGTAAAAGCTTCAATTTTTTAGTATCCTCAACCAAATTTTTGATTAATCTCCAGTCTTTGATAGAACGTACATCTATAACATAAGAATATTTTTTTGAGCCAATTTGAAAAAGTAAAAGCTCGTTTGTGTAAGGATCCAAACTTGTACCTTCAGTATCTATAGCTATTATTGGTTCGTTTTTTAAAGTATCATAAACTTCTTTTAGCTGATTTTGCTTATTAATAAAAATAAATTTAGGATCTCTTAGAACATCAAACATACAATACTATTTTAACATAGGGTTTGAATTGATAAGATGGTAAAAAGAAAATAATAACTTTTATAAATCTTTTAACTTTTTGTGCAACAAATCTTTAACTAACCTAGCATTTGCTTGACCTTTACTCAAACGCATAACCTGACCCAATAAAAAATTTAAGGCAGCCTCTTTGCCTTTTTTGTAATCTTGTACAGAGTTTGGGTTTTCTTTTATAGCTTGGTTAACAAAAACTTCTAAATCTTTTTCAGAATTTATGGATTTTTGTTCCTTTTCTTTAAGCTTATTTACATATTCTTTAGGAGATGTACTTATAATTTTTAGAGACTCTTTAGATGAAGATAAAATTATATTAGCAGCCTTTATAGGGTCAACACCATATTTTATTAAATCCTCAACAAAAACCCAACGTTTAATTCTAAAAAGCTCTTTAACTTTGCTTAATTCAATCTTGTACTTTTTAGATAATTCTTGATGTAGGTTGTCTTCGCTTTTGGGTAACTTCTTCTTTAAAGTATTAAAATATACAGAATTAAAATAAAATGGAGGTATATCGGGTTCTGGAAAATATCTATACTCTTGTTCTTGTTCCTTTACTCTTTGTGTAAAAGTGCGTTGTTTAGATTCATTCCACCCCCGAGTTTCTTGTTTTAAATTAATGCCTTGCTCCAAACATTTTATTTGTCTGGAAATTTCATACTTTAAAGCTTGTTTCATAAATCTAAAAGAGTTTATATTTTTTAATTCTACTCTATACTTTGGTAAAGATTTCTCACCCAATAAACGCACACTTACACTAGGCTCTAGGCGTAAATTACCCCTTTCCATATTTACATTAGAAATATTTAAATATTTGGCTACGCTTGCTACGAATCTACCTACTTTCTCAGCTTGTTCAGGTGACTTAATATCGGGTTCTGTAACCAACTCTACTAAGGGTATTCCTGATTTATTATAGTCCAAATAAGTCTCGTCACTATTTTCTAAATGTAAAGATTTACCAGTATCTTCTTCCAAATGTATTCTCCGTATTCTTATTTTTTCCCCATCTATTAAAACAAAACCATCATAACAAAAAGGGGTTTTATATTGAGATATTTGATATCCTTTAGGTAAATCGGGATAAAAATAATGCTTTCTATCAAAATTAGATTTATTATTTAACTTACAATTTAAAGCTAAACCTAATAATTGGCAATATTCAATGGCTTTTTTATTAGGTACTGGTAGAGCCCCAGGCAAACCTAAACAAACAGGGCATACCACCGTATTAGGGGGCTTTTTCCATGTATCATTGGAGCAGTCACAAAACATTTTTCTTTTAGTGTTTAGCTGAATATGTATTTCTAAACCAATTACTGCTTCATATTTATTAAGGCTCATATTTAAATTCAAAATTACAATTTAGGTACAATTTTATAATATTCGGTTTCTCTTTCTATTACATATCCTACTTTAAACAGTAGATGTTCCGAAAATTTAGGGCCAATAATTTGTAAACCTACAGGAAGTCCTTTTATAAAACCAGCAGGTACAGAAAGAGCTGGTAAGCCAGCTAAATTAACATTTACAGTTAAAATATCTAATAGATAATTTTTTAAAGGATCATTTATTACTTCACCTATTTTGGGGGGTAAATCTGGAACAACAGGT
>CAYSYH010000037.1:0-6860 GCA_964435455.1 uncultured Candidatus Saccharibacteria bacterium
TTCGGGGACACTGCCTTATCTTATTATTTCTTTAAGACGTGTTTATAAATATCTATTATTTCTTGTATTATTATCTGTAATAACAATATATGCTTCTCCTTTAATTACAGGTGCTGTTTTTACTAAGGGCATTAATAAAGAAGGAAATTTTTATGAAAATATTATAAACTTCCCTTCCGAATATATTTCATTAATTGATATATTGAATAGTTCTTATTCAGATGGTCGTATTTTTGAGTTACCCTCAAATTTTTATGGTTATTGGAGACTATATAATAACTTTGGTTATAAGGGTTTTGATGTATTACCTAAATTTGTCAAAAATCCATTTATATACACTGATACTAATAAGCTTTCCCGGTTATATTCACTTACTCTTTCTAAAGAGTTAGCTAGTCTATTGAATATTCGGTACGTATTATTAACAAAAAAAGCTTACTTGCCTGATAAGACTATTGATTTTTCTAAGATTGTTGAGAATTTAAAAAATACTCATACACAAATTCTGGATAATAATTTTTTTAGTTTATTTAAAGATAATGAAGAATATCCTTCTGTGGAATTGTATAAAAATGGTGTTTATTATTATGGAAATATAGATAAAAGTTTTGTTGAAGAGTATAAAAAAGTTATTTTAAATGACAAAGATACTGTTTTGATATACTCTCCCTCTAAAAATTTTGAATATTTTAATACTGATAATATAATTATATATCCAAAATTGTTATCAATTACTTATAAAAATTATCGCAAATGGGCTTGGCCTGTTGTCAAATATAATAATAATTCTTTGGGATACAGATTAATGAGATTAAAAGAGAAGTTTTTGATGGTAACTGCCTTAAATAATGATAGAAAAGTAGAGTTATTATTTTGGCATACTTTAAAAAGATTTTCTGAGTATAAAAAATTTGGAACAGACAATTCATATAGTTTGTATAAACAAAGTTTGAAAGAATTAATTAACACCATAAATAAAAACAGTTCCTTAAATGAGGGCATTGCTAACCAAATATATTCCTTTATGCCTGATATAATTACAGAAGTAAACGAAAATACTTTGGAAACTAACTTATTAACTTCTGTTATGCGCAAAACAGGACTATGTTCTCCTAATACAATATGTTATAAGGTTTATGTTCCAAAGAAGTCTACTTATTTTTTTGAGAGTTCATCTAACTCAATAAAAGAACTAACTTTAGATGGTGTTGCTGTCAATATTACCCACAAAAATTCTATAAGTTTAACTTCGGGTACACATTTTTTTTCTGTACCATATAAAGAAGAGTTTGTGAAGTCTTGGACTAATTTTAACCTTTCTAAAGGAAGTATCATCACAAATAAATACCATAAAGTTAAACCCAATGAATTATATAAGGTTACTATTGAGTACCTATCAGACACTCCGTTTGACTTAAGTATTGTAGGTATTAATTTGTCTGATAAAAGAAGCCGAAATAAAAATCTTAAATCTGAAAGACTTCCTTTAAGTACTTCCAGAAATTATAATAAGATAGACTTTTTTTTAAAAACCCCTGAAAATGTTAATTTTATATATCTATATTTTAAATGCCCTTTTAGGCATGGATTGTCAGGGGATTGTGACGTTAATATAAAAAGACTTATTATTACTAGATCTATTGTACCTACTTTGCGTTTGTCTAATTTTAAATATCCCTTTAAGGATTCTCCAAGGTCAACTAAAGTGGCAATATATTATGATAAGATAAATTCTACTTATTATTATATTAAAAATAAAAAGATACCAAAAGGTTCTTTTATTGTTCTTAACCAAAATTATGACAAACGCTGGATACTTTTAAAAGAAATTGATAATGAAAATATCTTTTTAAAGAAAATAAAATTAATTATAAATCCTAGGAATATAAAAGCTCATCATATAATAGCTAATGTTTATGCTAATGGTTGGTACTTGGAAGAAGATGTTAATTTAAAAGAAGGTGAAAATCTTGCTCTTATTTATATTCCTCAGATTATTTTAGAAGTAGGAATTTTTATTTCTTTATTATCTTTTATGTCTGGATTAATTTTTGTAGCATGCTATTTGTGTATTATGAGAAAATTAAAATTGTAATTTCTTATGTATAATAATACATTACTTAAGTTAAAAAGAGTTGGTTTTGTGGGGGTAGGATATCCTAAATCAGGTACTACATGGTTATATGAAATACTTAATCAACATCCTGAAATTTGCATGTGCTCTTCTAAGGAAACTAATTTTTTCTTAAGCAAAGAGTTTTTAGTTGATCTTCGGAATATAAGAAACAATTCCGTTTATCTGAAAATACAAAAATTCTGGGAGAATTTAGTGTTCGTTTTATCTTAGATTTGAATAGTGCTTTTCGTATTAAAAGATATAATCCTGATATGAAGATTATAATTTCTCTTAGAAATCCTATTGATTATGCTTACTCATCCTATAGATTTGATAAAAATTCAAATATTGGTAGATTGGTCCCAAACGATTTTTTAACAGCTTTAAAATCAAGTCCAAAATACGTTTTTTATAACCCTATATATCTAAGATATTACAAATATGTTAAAAGGTATTTTGATAATTTTAACGAAATATTTGTGGTTTTGTATGATGATATTGTTTCTAACCCCGAGGATTTAGCTAGACGTATTTACACTTTTTTAGGTGTTAATGATTCATTTATTCCTACAAAAATTCTTCACAAAAAGGTAAATCCTACTACTAGATATAAGAACCGGTACTTTTCTGATTTTGTTTATTTTTTTATACAAATGATTAATTTTTTTAGGTTACATTTCATTATATCTTTTATATTTAGGTTAAACCCTTTACTTTTCTACAAAATTTTTAATAGTATATTTAAAGAGAATGATAGGTATAAAGAACTAACTATAAAAGAAAGGAAATTTGTATATAATTATTTTAAAGACGATATAAATAAATTAGAAAAACTTATAAATAGAAACTTAAAATTGTGGAAATTATATATAAAATAAGTTAGTTATTTTAATTTTTTTAGTTAATGGGTGAAATGAAAAGAATTAAATTCAAATTGTTTTTCAAGATTCCTTTAATGTTTTTATATTTTACTATTATTTTATATTGCTTGTGGACGTATCCTCTATTCTTAAACTATTCTAACTATATTTATTCAAATTATTTTGGAGACAATGTAGGGTGGTTAACGTACTCTTGGCAAGGTTTTAATGGAGGTATATTAGAAGTTATATCATTAATATTTAATTATTTATTTAATTCTTCTATAGTTGCTTATAATTTATTAGTTTTTATTTCATTTATTCTAACTTTTTTATCATTTTCTTGGTTTTCTAAAAAATTTAAGGTTCCTTTATTTGTGTCTCTTTTAGGATCATTTTTGCTAAGCGTTGCGCCTTTGCGTATTTGGCAGTCTTTTGAATGGCCCGGCTTATCTAATTGGGGATTTTTAGTATTGTATTTATACTTTTTAAGTATTTTTGTAAAAAAACCTAATTTAAAAATATCTCTATTGTCTGGGCTTGCTTTTGGTTTTTCCTTTAATATGCACCCTTACTATGGGGTTATATTATTTTTTGTTACATTATTCCTATTTATTTACTTTTATATTGAATATACTTTAGCTAATAACTTAAACTTTTTTGTATTTATTAAAAATTGGTTTTTTTTAGGATTATTTTGTGTTTTGTTTTCTTTGCCAACCTTTTATTACTTATTTATACCACAAAATTTAAATGGTAATTCTATAGTTTTAATTGCAGCTAATCGTAGTCCTCATGATAGATGGGCTTATAGTGCTCGCCCCTGGCATTATCTTATCCCTGATATTAATCACCCTGTTTTTGGAGATTTAGCTGTTAAAATTCATTACAAAATTTGGAGTAGTACACCTTATTATTTAACCGAACCTTTCTTTCCTAAAGAGCATACTTTGTACTTAGGATATACCCTTATGTTTTTATCCTTTATTGCTGTTTTTGCTTATTTGCTTAAACCCCTTATTCACAAAAATTACTCCTATTTAAAAACTAGAGAGTCCTTTTATGTTAGATTTTTTTTAATAGTAGGTATTACCGCTTTTATATTTAGTATGCCTCCCTTTATAACGTTTAATGGTTTAAAATTTTACTTTCCTTCTTATTTTGTATATAGTTTTCTTCCTCAATTTAGGGCTTATGCCCGTTTTGGTGCTTTAGTAATAATAAGTAATATTACATTGGCTATGCTAGGTTTTGGTTATTTGTTATCAAAAATAAAGGACAGTAAAAAAATCATTTTTTCTGTTTTAGTTTTTGCTCTTACTATTTTTGAGTTTATAAACTTTCCTCCTTTTCATAACTTAGATTTATCTTTGCCTCCTGCCTATAAATTTTTATCTAAGCAAAAGGGAGATTTTAGCTATTTAGAAATACCTGTTCAAAAAGATTATAGTGATATCTTTTATGCAACTAAGCATAAAAAAACGCCTCTTAACCCTTATTACAGAACTCCAAAAGATGTACCAAATGCTAACGATTTAAAGGGTGAAAACATACTTTATTCCGATATTAAAATTTGCTACTTAAATAAAAAATATAATTTACAGTATTTATTTTATCACCGCCCAATTGAAAAACCTTTAAAGCTTAGAATAGCTGAAAGTTGGGGGTTTCCTGCTTGGGGTACACATGCAGATATACAAAAAGATGTTGATGCTGCAAAAAGAGATTTTGTTCTTTTGGAACAAAAATTAAAAAATTTAAGAAGTTTGCAATTTGTGGGAGCTTTTGAAAGAATATTAGTATTTAAGGTTGTAAATTGTAACGGTATATAAAATATATTGTGCTAAACCTTTATTTTATTGTTTTTAGTTTTAAAAATAGCATTTGGGTAAACAATAAAAATTAAATGTGTTATCATTGCTTTTATGAATATATCTTTTGAAGATTTTGCAAAAGTCGAAATTAAAATTGGTACTGTTTTAAATGCTAAAAGGGTAGAGGAATCTAATAAACTTTTAAAATTAAAAGTAGATTTTAACGAAGATACTCCCAGAACTATTTTTAGTGGCATCGCAAAGTTTTTTAATCCCGAAGATTTAATTGGCAAGCAGTTACCTTTTATTATTAATTTAGAGCCTAAAAAAATTATGGGTGAGTTAAGTGAGGGTATGTTATTGGCTTGTGAATTACCAAATGGGTCGGCTGTTTTACTTTTGCCTCAAAAAGAAGTTCCAAAAGGCACGCCTGTTATTTAATTGTAGTTCTTATACCCTAAAAAGTCCTACTAATATTGTTATATCTATTAAAATCCAGGTTATATAAATAAGTATTAAAGGTTTTTGTTTGTTTACAAATCCATACAAAAACCAAGTTGTAGCTACAATTAAGTAACCAAACCACATTATTGTTGAAACCCCTTGGGTGTTTTTATGTACCCATATTTGGATTACCTGAGGTATAGTTATTATAGGTCCCAAAAAACCTGTAAAGTATACTAATTTATTAATAAATTGGGTCATTTTGTTTTTAAGCTTTACCTATTGTAATAAAAGTCTATTTTATATGTTTTTTGGGGTAGTTCAACACTTTTTATTCTTTACATTTAATTTTAAGGTTTGGCCCTTTTCCTAAAAGTTGTCTAGTTCCCTCATCCCATGCCCTTTGTAAGGGATTCATTTCTTCTACTTCTGTAATTGGTGTGCAGCTTGGAGGTATTATTACGGGTACTATAGGAGCATATGGGTTAGGCATTGGGGTGGGGGTAGCTGTTTTATTGTTGTTACCCCC
The DNA here is from genome assembly GCA_964435455.1 of uncultured Candidatus Saccharibacteria bacterium. Taxonomy (GTDB): domain Bacteria; phylum Patescibacteriota; class WWE3; order 2-01-FULL-39-13; family JAACPI01; genus CAYSYH01. The sequence goes on from CAYSYH010000037.1 coordinate 5,764, forward strand.
ATTGCAGGCTAAACTTGCTAATAAAAAAATACTTAAAGCAAAAATAGGTATCCTTCCATTTCTTTCTTGTAACCAACGCTCAAATTTATCAAGAAAATCAGGAAAAATATGTTGAGGCAGCGTATCTATAGTAAAATCTAAATCTTTTCCTAGTCCAATATACCCGTAGCTCATGGTTATATGATATATATATAGTTATTTAGAGTAAAGATTTATTTTTGTACCTAAAAAAGGTTATAATATGTAAGTTATTTAAAAAAAGGAGGGGTGTCCGAGTGGTTTAAGGAGCCGGTCTTGAAAACCGGTATGCCCGTTTGGGTGCGCAGGTTCGAATCCTGTCCCCTCCGCCAATTGTATTATGTAGGTAATTTAAAAGTTTACACAAGATAGTTTTTCTTCCTAATATTTTTTGCCTTTACGTGTGAACCACGCAGACCAAAAGCGGGTCTTTTCTCATCTTTTACTTGTAAAAAATTTGCTTGCTTTCATTATATTTGTTAATATCTTACATGAAGAGCAAAATTTCAACAATTTTGTGATATCACAGTATAGAAGACAATCAAGGAAATAAATTAGGAAAGAAAATCAAAAAGTTAAGAACTGGTCTTGATTTGTTTTAAGACGAACTTGCCCGCAAAGCGGATGTGCCTTATACAACTTTAACCAAGATTGAAACAGGCGTTATTAAAAAGCCTTCGGTGTATGTAGTGTCGAAGATTGCAAAGGCATTAAATATTTCAATCGAGGAATTAATATAAATTATGCAAAAACCATATTACAAAAAACCAAGATTTGAATTATACCAAGCTGATTCATTGGTGTTTCTAAAAAAGTTTCCAGAAAACTCAGTTGATATGGTTTTTGCTGATCCTCCTTATTTTCTTTCAAGTGGTACATTTACTTGCCAAAATGGAAAAATGGTTAGTGTTAAAAAAGGCGACTGGGATCTGAGTAATGGTTTAAAAAAGAATTTTGAGTTTCATCTTGAGTGGATAAAGGCAGTTAGAAGAATTTTGAGGCCTAACGGAACAATTTGGGTTAGCGGCACCTATCACTCTATTTATCAATGCGGTTTTGCTTTGCAACTTGCTGGATAT
>CAYSYH010000038.1:0-6706 GCA_964435455.1 uncultured Candidatus Saccharibacteria bacterium
GATGGTTGAAATGAAAGTCTCCCCAAAAATGGAAAGGGTGGTAAAAAGTCAGGATTAAGCAAAAACCATCTACGAGCACCATAAACTTTTAAAGAAAAAGGAGTAGGTATTAAAATAAACAAAAGCAGAAACACTGAAATAAAATAAAGCAGGAAAGATATTTTTTTAAAAAATATAAAAGGAATTTTTTGAATTAAAAAAAATAAAAAAAAACCTATTAGTAACCAAAAAAACTGATTTATGAAAAAATAATAACTATTACCGAAATTCTCAAAAGCATATGTTCCAGATGCATTAAATAAAAAAAATAAACCCCATAAGGAGGTAATAATACAAGATAGCAAAAATATCTTCTTCCATAAAGTTATGCTAAAAGAATGCATAGGCAGGAATATAATTTAAAGATAGAAAAAAAGCCAAAGACCTAATAAAGAAAACATAACTTGAAAAATCCAAAATCGTAATACCACTTTTGTTTCAGGCCATCCTAACTTCTCAAAATGATGATGAATGGGCGCCATTTTAAAAAGTCTTTTTTTAAAAAAACGTACACTTAATTGTTGAGCATTCCCCGAAATACCACCATCAAACAAAGGTACAAAATGTGTGATAAAAAGCAAAAATTCCACACGCATAATAAAAGGTATCATAAAAATAGATATAGCTAAAGCATAAGATCCTACATCACCCATAAAAACCCTTGCTGGAAAAATATTAAAATATAAATAAACCAATAAAGCACCAAATAATATAGCTACAAAATTGGATATATCAGGATAATTTAGATAATGAGAAATAACCCAATAAGAAGGAAGAATTAATAAAACTAAACCTGCAAGTAAACCATCTAATCCATCTGTAATAGCTACTGCATTTAAAGTAAAAACAAATAAAAATGTAATGAATATAGGATATAAAATTCCCAAATAAAGTTCACCAAAAAAGGGTATCCTTAAAGAATTCCAATGCAAATAATAATAAGAGTAAAAAGAAATCGAAAACCCTAAAACAAAATGTAAAAGTAACTTAGTATGAGAAGTTAAAAATTTACCAGAAACACCATCGTTACTTCCTAATATACGGGCAAATTCCCTAAAAATGTTCCAAGGTATTAGTAAATATTCATATACTTTCCATCTTTTTTTGCTTTTAGAAACAATTTCATAAGTTTTAACTCTTACAGCTTTACGAAGCTTAGACTTAGCATAAGCTTTATTTAGGTCTTCCAAAAGGCCTAAGAGTGACACAAGGAACATAAAAAGTAAAAGGAATATAATATTTAAACTATACCTATTTAATAATAAGTTAAGTATAAGTGTAACTAATATAAAACCCAATCCACCCATTGTGGGGGTACCTACTTTAAATTTATGGTGATCTAGTTCTTCACGAACCTTTTCTCTAAATTGATACTTATATAAAAAAGAAATTAGTAAAGGATATATAAGAGCACTTAAAACTAAAGATATAAATAAATAAGTTAGGTTGGTGTTAAGTAATGTGTTCATAATAAGCCCCCAAATTAGATAATTTATCCAATATAGAATAATTAAAACTTAATATATAACTTATATGATATACCAGATTGGTTTCAAAAGTCAAGAGGGTAGATAATAATCTTGCATAATTATCCTCTAACTGCCGGGGTTGAAAGTATATTTCATTCTTACGGAAAACACCTGGTTTTTTAACTAAAATTAAATCTTTTTGAGGTATCTCTAGGCCGCAACCTAAGGAATTTAAGTCTTGTATTAAAACCTTATGTTTATCGGAAGATAAACTTATAGATTTTGGAAGATGGTTTTTGGGTAATATAGGTAACACAGTTAATAAAAAAATTCTTAACACCTCTGTAGAAATACCTGTATCTTGAATATTAGGAAATGGTTCTTTTGGCCATTCTGAAAACCAAATTCTTACTTTATTATTGTCAAACGCATCATAAGAAATACCAAAATTTGATAATATCTTTAAAGAATTAACTAAATAAGAGATATTTATTCCCTCAAATTCTATATCTCCTTTTGTTAAAATAGTTGCAACAGAAAAAAATAAAAACTCTTTATAATCTCTTGGAACTTCTAAATCATCTAAATCTTTATATATAGTAGAGGTATTAAAATATATGCTTACAAAGTTTCCATATTCTATTTTTTCTACAAAACCTATATCTTTTAACAAGGAAAAAAGTATTTTTAAAGAAGGATTTAAACTAGGTAAAAAAATGGTGAATTTGTCATTATTTAATATTAAAGAAAGAATGGCCAATAATATATACTCGTAATTAAAAGTATAAAAAGTAATAGTAGACTTTTTCTTTAAAACTTTATTATATATGCGTGTTCCATTTAAATCTTTCTTACATACAAAACCTAAATAAGAGAAAAAATCGATTAGTTCTTTATTTTCTACTAAATTTATATACCCTCTCTTACTTAATACTAATAAAATTATATATTTTTCATAAAGCTCTTTACTTGATAGTATAAAACCTTCATTAACCGTTAAATCACCTTGTACAAATGCGGAGTCACCATAAGTATTTATAGAAATACCATAATTATTTAAAATATTTACATAATCAGATACTGTAGAATTTAAAAAATCTGCTTTTATAGAAAGTTTTTTATTTAAAAGGATGCTTAAAGTTATTAAAAAATTAGTTAAATCTGGATCGGACTGAAGATTTACAGCTCCTCTTAAAGGGGAATGGTAGGAAATTTTAGTAATATGTTGATTTTGCTCATTTTTTAGCATATTTATTTATCCGGGGGAAGCCCTAAATAAGCGGTTGCTTTTTCTAAAATATTCATCCAAACCGGAACAGCTGTTTCTGATGCAAAAACACTTGCTTTAGGCCTTTCCAACTTCACTAGCATAACAAAATTTTTATACTTTGGCAAAAATCCTACAAAAGTAGCATTTGTTGCATCTTCCAAATATTTTCCCTTTTCTGAAATTTGCGCTGTACCCGTTTTTCCAGCAACATTATATTTTTTTGTAACAAAAAACTTTGCCTCTCCTCTGGCAACAGCTGTAGTAAGCATGCCAACCATAGTACTTGCAGTGGTGGGTTTTAAAACCCTTCCTAGAACAACTGGTTTTTTATACAAAGTTTCTTTTTCGTTAATAATTTTTTTAACTATATAAGGTTTCATTAAAACTCCATTATTTGCAATAGCAGAAAAGGCCATAACAACTTGCAATGGTGTAGCACTTATACCTTGCCCAAAAGAGGCAGTGGCTAAATCTATATCCCGCCACTGATTATAATTTCTCAAAAAACCAGTTTCTTCTCCCTCTAAATCAACTCCTAATTTTCGGTTAAATCCAAACTTGTTAAAATATTCATAAAGTTTTTTGGAGCCTACTTTAGAACCAACCCAAGCTGCCCCTATATTATTAGATAAAGCCAATATATCAGACATAGTGATAATTCCATGATGCTTTTTATCCCAATTATCTATTAAATGACCTGAGTAAGATACCGGGCCAGCATCATTCATTGTAGTTTCGGGTGTTACTAAACCTAAATCTATAGCACTAGACATGGTCAATGGCTTTATAACAGAACCAGGTTCATAGGTAGAAGATATAGCCTTATTAATAAATATATCCTCATTTTCTTTATAATATTCACTATATTTTAAAGGATCATATGTGGGGTAATTAGACATAGCTAAAATTTCACCTGTAGTGGAGTTTACTATTATAGCTAATCCAGAGTCTGCTCCATATCTTTCTACACCTTTTTTTACTTCATTAAATGCAATAGCTTGTAAAGTTCTATCTATGGTTAATTCTAAAGAACTACCATTTAAGGATTTTACCTGATTATAGTTTCCTAGTAAAAAGGGGGAACCACCAGCAGATACTTCTTGTTCTATAAAACCGTCTACACCTCTTAAATCCCCATCATAATAACCTTCTATACCAAAATATCCCTTATCATTCCCACTAGCATCTTTTCCTACAAAACCTAAAATATGTGAATATATCTGATTATTTGAGTAATCTCGTTTTAGCTGGGGGGTAAAACCAATCCACTCATAATTTAAAGATTCTATTTTATTTTTCTTCTCCAAAGGAACATTCTTTTGCAAAACAAAATACCTGGAATTTTTGTTATTTAACCGGCTTAACCATAATTCCCAGCTAGGAGCAAATTCCTTATCTTTTTCTAAGGGATATAATATATTTCTAACTGTACGTAACTTATCTTTAAAATCACTAGGTAATAAAGTAGGATCTACAAAAACATCGTAATAAAAAGTATTGCCTACCAATAAAAAATTGTCGGAAGAAAAGATAGAACCTCGCTCTGCTTTTAGAACCTCAGTACCTAAATGTTGCGATTTTGCAAGTGCCTTCCAATAAGAACTTTGGAGAACTTGAATCGAAAATAATTTTAGTGCAACTAAAAAGTAACTAAAAGTTATAAAAACAAATAAAATACGAGTTCTGCGTAAACAAACTCTTTTAGTTTTGTGCATAATTAAGCTCAATTTTTAGGAATATATCCAGCCAAAGTAGTATCAGGTAATGTTATAAAGGAAACCCCATTAGAGGACATTCCAAGATTAACAGCTCTCTCTAAGACACGGTTATAATCAGAATATTTAGCAATCTCTAAAGAAAGTTCTTTATTAGCAAACTCCATTTGCTTAATATTAGATTCTAATTTTGATAACTTAATACCACTTACAGCTAAATTATTAGCAACATAAATATTATAAAGAATAGATATAATTGCTGGTAAACCTATTATTAAATATATTACTATTTTATTTTTTAATTTTAAATTCATTTTTTAATAACAAATAATTTTGCAGATCTAGCACTTTTATTATTTAATATCTCCCTTAAAGTAGGAGTATATAAATCAAATTTATACTTATTAATATTAATAAAATCTGTAATTACTTTTTCCTCTAAGGAATGAAATGTAATTACGTCAAAAATAACTCCTTGTTTTAAATATAAAGACATTTGATTCAATAATTCTTTTAAATTTAAATGTTCCTGATTAACTGCTATACGTAAAGCCATAAATACTTTAGTAGCAGGATGAACTCGCAGTTTTGTAGGTTTTTCTAAAGGCATATTTAAAGCCAATAATAAATCCCTTACAAACTTTATTCTATTTCTCTTGCGGTAATTAACTATATTCTTTGCCAACCTTTTAGCATTTTTTACATCTCCTAAATTTCTTAATAAACTCTCTAACTCTTTTACATTTAAAAAAGACAATAATTCGTAAGCTTTATAACCTTTATTTGTATTAATTCTCATATCTAAAATTTCCGTAGGCTTATAAAAACTAAAACCTCTGCCAGATTTCTTAATATGAAACATACTAATACCTAAATCAACCAATATGCCTCCTACTTGGTAAGGTAAGATAGCAAAATCTTTCAAATAAAGAGAAAACTTAGAAAAATTACCTCTTACCAAAATTACCTTTTTTTTATTTTTAATGTACAAACCATCTTTTTTAGTAAATCCCGAACTCAAAAGTTTTTTTTCTACAAATTTTATAGAATCTTTATCAGCATCTAAACCTAGAACTAAATCTTTTTCCTTTAATATTTCAAAAAAATGCCCCCCTCTACCTAAAGTTAAATCTACAATCCATTTATTTTTATTTATACCAGCAAAAGATTTTAAAACTTCATTTAATAATACTGGTATATGTTGCATATACTTAAATATTTAATTCTTTTTCTATTTTTTTAATGTTCTTTTCCCAGGATCTCTTGTTCCAAATTTCAAAATGGTCCCCCGCTCCAATAAGCAATATCGTTCCACCTTTTCTTATATCCGCATACATCAATAAATTTTTTGGCACCACAACTCTACCTTGCTTATCAAAAGAAACTTCAAAAGCACCCGAAAACATATACCTCCTTAATATTCTAGATTTCTTATCACTTATAGGTCCCGCCAGAGCTTTTTTTGATTCTTCTTCCCAAAAAGATTTTGAAAATCCAAATATACAGTGTTCAAAACCCCTGCTTAAAATTACTTTACCTTCAGGTAAAACATCCCTAATTTGCTTGGGCAGGGCCATTCTAGAACCAGACACCAAGTTGGGCTGATATTCCCCTAAAAAAAGCTGTTTAATGGCGGATACTGCACTTTTTGCTGTATCACCATTTATCACCATTTAAAAATATTAAACACCATTATTCACCATAAGGCAATACAAATATTACCCGAAAAGCTTTAGGTATAAAGTAATTTTAGAAAATCTATTTAGCTAAATAGGAGTAAAGTAACAAAAATTAGATATAATTTAGGATTTAGTAGTAGCTTCGGGATAAATTTTTAAACGCTCAATAGGTATAGGTTCACCAGTTGTTTCATCGTAACCATAAGTACCATTGTCTATTTTTTCTAAAGCTTTTTCCACTTGTTTTAAATCTTCTTCCAGCACAGATATCGCACCCTGGACATCGTCGTGGCCAGCTTGCTCTTGGGCATCTTCTTCATCTATGTTTCTAAAACCATCACTTTCAAATTCTTGAATAAAAGGATCTTCTTTTTTTAATCTATCAATTTCTTCCTGTAATTCAGATCTTTTTTTAAGTAGTATTCTTTTTTGTTTTTCCAAAAACTCTTTACTAAGTGGCATTTTATATTAAAAAATTTTAATCTTCTATAAAATAATAATAACAAATAAATCAAAAATATAAAATAGATATAA
>CAYSYH010000039.1:0-6444 GCA_964435455.1 uncultured Candidatus Saccharibacteria bacterium
CCTAGTTATTTTTATTATATATGCCCATAAAACATACAGTTACTACTAGCAAGCAACCCCATAAAAATAAATTTCCTCTTCCTTTGTTTTTAGGCTTTTTTTTATTTATTATATCTTTACTTATACTTGTACGTTTTAGATCTCAATTAAATAATCAAAAAAATGCACCTGAGTTTTATCCCATTTCCCCAAGTACAAAAGAAGTGGATATGTCTTTATCTGCACCCTCTTTAAAAAATGTAAGTGTTTCTAATTCTAATATTAAATATGTTTTACCTGTTAGTGTAGTCCTAACCAAAGTTCCTAATAATACTTTATCTCAAGCTTTTGCTTTTGTTGTTAAAGTCCCAAAGCCTTTAAAAGTAGACTTAGCCTATGATTTTAAAAGTCGTTATTACAATGCTTCTATTGCAGAAGTTTTTAAGGACGAAAAGGATACTTATACTTTATATCAGGTGGTTGCTGTTAGAGATAAAAATTATACTGTAGATGAACAAAAAAAGGATCCCTTTTATTTGCAAAAAGGTAAGGAGCTCCTTTCCTTTAATGTTTTTTCTTATAAACCTGTAAAAAATGCTAAAATTGAATTTGTAACTATAAAGGAAACTCAAATACCTAGCATTTTAGATCAAAATAAAAAGGAATTGCTTTCTGATTCCTATAAACAATCTTTTGTTACCACAAATTTTGTTCCTAGTATTAGTTTAAAGCCTTTAAAAATAGAACCGGATATTAAAAAAACCCCAAATGTTTTAAATAATGACGGTAAAACATATAACGGGAAAATAAAAGTTGTTATAAGTAATCCAAACCCTGCCGGAAATGTTAGTTACTGTATAAGCACTACAAATAATTGTCCATTAGGATATGCTAATTATAAAGGTCCCTTTGATCTTTATCCTGGAGTGTCATTTAAAGGTAATACTATAACTGGTCCAAATATTTATGTTTTAGGTTTAGTTCAGCAAGGATCTGAATTAAATAATTTGGTAAGTAACCGTTTATTTACTTTTAAAGTAAGTGAAGTTTACTTAAAACCAGAGCCCGGTTCTTATTTAGGTCCTTTAACTATTAAGGCTTCTACATTTACACCAAAATCTGCCATTTATTATGGTAATACCCAAGATATTGTTAAAACTCCATTTCCATCTGCAGGTTTATTGTTAAATAAAAGTAGAACTTTATATCTTAGAGCTGCTAAAAAAGGGTATTTAGATAGTGTAATTACCAAAGCTCTTTATAAAATAAAAACATCTAAGGCACCTAAGGTTTCATTTTTAAATATTAAGCAAGGAGACTTGTTTGCTTTAAATAAAAAAATTGATATACAGGTAAAAGTTTTTTCTTCTATAGATATTTCAAAAGTTGTTCTTTATGCTAATGGTAATGAAGTAGCCTCTTTAACAAAACCCTTAAAAGGAAGTTTTGATATTTACTCATTTAGTTACACGCCAAAGAAATCCGGAGATTTAACTTTAAAAGTTGTTGCTTTTGATACTTCTTTAAATAAAGGTATAGCTGAAACAACTGTAAAAGTGTTTAATCTTCCTTTGGATAATAATTTATCTTTTGATTTTGCTAAACCTAAAGATAAGGATAAATTTGTTTATTTAAAAGACAATATTGTAATAGCCTTAACAAATGTAAAAGGTGTTCCTAAAAGAATACAAGGTATTTTAGGTAATAATTATACTTTTTCTATAAATAAAAATACATATGCTTACTCTATAAGTTTAAAAACTGTTGCCTTACCTAAACTGCAAAACGGTTATAATACATTAAAAGTAACATTCTTTGGTCCTAACAATAAAAGATTTAATAACCAAATATCTGTATTTATATATACAGGGGATATAAATGCTGATAATAAAGTAGACATACAAGATCTACTTGAATTGGTTAAATATATTTTAAGTGCTCAAGTACAATCTAATGTACCCAAAAAAGATATAACTAATTATGATGCAAATATGGATGGTGTAGTTAATATCAATGATGTAGTAGCCTTTATTAACATTTTGTTTAATTAATCTCCTAATTTATGAAGGCTTTTATAGCTAAGAATTATGTATTAATTCTTTTTGCTTTAGCTTTGCTAATCTTTTTATCTTTACTGTTTTTTTGGCGTAGCTTTAATATAAAACAAAAATTTCCTGTATCTCCTCTTATAAATTCCATAAATTATACAACTAATGAATCGTATGAGTTGAAAAATTTAAAAGTTAAATCTTATGGGTTTTTACCCTTTTGGTCGGTAGACTCCTATGTACCTAATTACAATGCAATAACAGACTTAGCTTATTTTTCTTTATATTTAAATGCTAATGGAACAATTAAAAAACAAACTAAACCTGGAGTTTTAGAGCCCGGATACAGAAATTTAAAAGATAATAAAAAAATAAAGGATATTTTAAATCAAGCTACCAAAAATGGTGTTCGTACCTCTTTGACTATTTCTTTGCACAACAACAAAGAAATAGAAGAGTTTTTAAATTGTTCTTCTTGCTGGTTTTACAGTTATGATGAATTAAATTCTATTATTTCCACATATGGATTTTCTGGTTTAAATTTTGATTTTGAATACATAGGTAACGCACCTATCTCTTTATCAAATAAATATACAGATTATATAGAATATATGTCCTCTAAATTTAAGGCTTCAAGAGGTTCCGACTTTCAAATAGTTATCTCTGTTTTTGCAGATAGTGCTAAAAAGCCCCGATTAACTGATATAGAAGGTTTAAATAAAATAAAAATCGATTATCTATTTATAATGGCTTACGATTTTTTTGTACCTACCAGTCCTACAAGTGGCCCTATAGCCCCCATAGGGGGTGCCCCAGAAAGATATAAATATGATTTAAATTTAATGTTTAAGGATTTTAAAGAAAAAATCAGCCCAAATAAACTTATTTTAGGGATTGCTTTTTATGGCCATAATTGGGTAGTTCAAACTCACACACCTTTGGCTATCCGTATTCCTGGCAATCCATATTTAGGCTATAGTATATCCCAAAATTATAAGGATATTGCACAAAAGATTGTTCAGGACAATTTGACTGTTGGGTGGGATTCTATAGCTCAAGCTCCTTTTATTGACTATTATAAAGGCTCTGTAGCAAGAAAAGTTTATTTTGAAAATTCTAAAAGTATTTCTAAAAAGATTGAACTTGCACAAAAAAATTTATTTGCGGGGGTTGGAATCTGGGCACTAGGTTATGATGGTAAATACAAAGATTTAATAAATTTGTATAAAGATTACTTAGACAAAAATAATTAGATTAAAAACCCTTTTTAATTTTTTTTAAAAGTGTTATCATTATTTTAAGATTACTAAACTGTCCAATTTAAAAAATATATGCGTAAAATATTAAATATTCAGCAGGTTTTAGATTACTTTTTTTTAGTTTTTCTTGTAACTTTTTTAGTTTTACCTGTAGCTACTTATCTTTCTTTACAAAATAATTTGCCTACTACCGACATTTTTGTAGCAGAACCCAGCCAAAAGGTTTTGTTTACACTTAAAGCTGATAAGTCAGGTCCCTATAATTTAAATGAAGTAGTTCCTGTTAAGCTTTTTTTAAAACCCTCCAGCTCAAGTAATATGACATTACCACTTGGCATTTTTAGTACTACTATTTTTATAGATAAAAATCTCTCGGTGAATGGTACTAATTGGTTACATAATGCTAACTACTCTCTTAACTTTTTTCAAAAATCTAAAGAAAGTGTTGGAAATTATAATCAATATGTAGCTCTTAAATTTGCAGAAATAAATTCAGATACAAATGATCTTGTACCTTTTAATTTAAATATACCTAAACAAGGGTTACCTTATTTAAAATTTAATGTAACTGCAACCTCTCCAGGAACGTATAAAATACGTTTAAAAAATGATGATCCAAATTATAAACATGTTCTTTCTGATGGTAGTCAAAATGCCCCAAACTATTTTGATTCCCAAAGTTTGAACAATGTTTTAGAACTTACTTTTGGTAGTGATTCTACTGGTAATACTCCTCCTTCTACACCTATTTGTGGAAATGGTAATGTTGAAGGTACAGAAGCTTGTGATGACGGTAACACTAAAAGTGGAGATGGCTGTTCTGGCTCTTGTACTGTAGAAAATGGTTGGGAATGTTCTGGTTCTCCAAGCTCTTGTTCAGAAGTACCCGGTAATCCTGGCGGGGGTAGTGCAATTACCCATTCTGCCTGTGTAAATAATGCTTGTGTTGTTGTAGATGGTGCTGGTGAAGATGAGTGCTCTACCAATTTAGATTGTGCTGCGGATGATACTTCTGGTGGGAGCGAATCTTCTTCTGCAATTTGCGGAAACGGTAATGTTGAAGGTACAGAAGCTTGTGATGACGGTAACACTAAAAGTGGAGATGGCTGTTCTGGCTCTTGTACTGTAGAAAATGGTTGGGAATGTTCTGGTTCTCCAAGCTCTTGTTCACAAGTTAATCAAGGTACTGGGGATTCTTCTTCGGATTTACCTTTAAGTAGCGCAAAAAATTTAGTAGCCAAAGTGTATTTAGAGGGTAGGAGCGTAAATGGCTCTACCAGTCAATTGGGTTACTATAATCCTACTGTTTTTGTAGGGTTATGGAGACCTTCTCAAAAAAAGTTTGTTATATCTAAAATAGTAGAAAGTCCAACCAGTGGTAATGTTAAAGTATCTAACTTTTTTACTACTGCGCCTAAAGAAGAAGATGTAATTATAATTAAACCAGAATCTTATTTATCTAAGGATGTGGAATTAAAAGATTCTTCTTTATATACAGTAAAAAGCAACGGAGACTTAGAACTAAATGACTTAAGTCCTTATTTAGCTGGTGATGTTATAGTTGATATTGGGTCTTTTGATAAAGTTAATGTTCGTGATTATGTATTTTATCGTAGCTATTTTGGTTCTGGTAGGGATTATATAGTTTACTATTTAGATTACAATGGTAATAACCGTGTAGATATATTTGATTTTGGCTATTATATAAATAACATAAATAAAAGGGGTGCCAGTGAAAAATATGGGTTGGATATGATAAAAAATATAGAAAACGCAATTAGTTCTGAATTGTATAAAGTTATAAGAAATACTAATGACCAATAAGGTTCCTGTAAAAGTAAATACACATAAAACAAATTTAACTAAATGGGTTTTGCTTATTGTGTTAGGAGTTTTTTCTATACTTACTTCTTTTGCCATATATTACGCAGGAGGTAATAAAGTAAGTACTCCCCCAGCTAAAGGCAATACTCCTAATACTTCTTTATCTAAAGTTACTCCAAAGGTTATGGTAAAGTTAATGCCTAATGACAAAGAGGGTTATGTAGATGTGTTTGTAAGTAATAATACTCCCTTACTTGCTATATCTTTAGTTTTTGCAGCAAATTCGGATGTTAATATAATAAAACTTGATAAAAATAATTTATTTGCCGATTATATTTACAAACAAAATGGCAACCAAGTTTTAGTTGCAGGAACTGGGGGAGCAAATGGTAAAATTGTAAAAAAAGGGCAAAATCAATTGTTTGCCCGACTTTACTTTAGTGGTATGTCTTCAAAAGATGATGTTAATTTACTAGTTAATTCTTCAGAGGCTGCAGATACACAAAATAAACCTGTTAAATTGGAGTTACAGTAGTATATAATAAAAATATGAACCTGCCTTTAAATAAATATACCAATAGATTCGCTAAATTATTGATATTTACTTTGGTTGTTAGCTCTTTGTTTTTTACAGCAGATTTTACAGCTGTTTTTGCAGCAACTTTAAAAATAGAACCTGCAACAGTCGCAAAAAATGTTGGTGAGACTGGTGAGCTTCAAATAATTTTAGATACTGAAGGAGCAGATATTTATGGTGTGGAAGCTTATATAGATGTTTCTGGTAATTCCGTTAATTTTGATTCTTTAGAAGTAGCTGGAAGTGTTAGTCAAACAGAATTGATTGATTCTAATATATCCTCTAACCAAATTTACTTTGCAATTTTAAAACCTGATTCTGTAATAAATGGTGTGGAGCCTATTGTAACTTTAAAATATACTGCAACAACTGCAGGAACAACTAATTTATCTTTTGTTACAGAGGGTAATTTTAATGTTACTGAGGTAGCTGAAGTAAATAACCCTAATAATGTTTTAACTTCAACAGGTTCCAGCTCTATAACTGTAGGTTCTTCTTCTGAATCTTCAAATAACAATGGGGGGTCTTCTTCTAATAATGAAAATAATAACTCCAACTCTAATTCCAATTCTAATTCTTCTTCTGAATCTTCAACTTCAACTTCTGGAAGTTCTAATTCTAACAGTAATTCTAGTAGTGGCTCTTTTTTTGATTTAGATGCTAATTCTAATACTTCTTCTAACACTAATATTGGTTCTCCTGGAGGATCTAATGGTCAGGTACCCGATACCGGTTATGCAGATTATGGTATTTATGT
>CAYSYH010000040.1:0-6186 GCA_964435455.1 uncultured Candidatus Saccharibacteria bacterium
AAAGGAGCAAGTGAATCATTGATAATATTAAATGATAATGCTTATATAGTAAGCGTTCCTAACAAAACCGTTATAACTGTTGTTGACAAAACTAATATAGGAGAAACTGTATTTACAAATATTGATTCGGGTACATATGTGCTAATTCCCTATAGCAAAAATATGTTTTTTTTACCTAAATCAAAAGAAGTCAATTTAAAAAATACAAATAAAAAAGTAATATTTTGGAGTATAAGGAAAATTTACTAGGAAAAATTACTTTGTTTGCTTAAGTAAATCTTTTAAAGTTAAGGAAGAGTTTTGATTCCTTTTTGCCTTTTTCTTTAACTTTTTAGCTCTTTTTAGTTGTAATTTTTTAGCTAATTCTTGTTTTCGCTTAAAACTATCTACCCTACCCTCAGTATCTACAAATTTTTGTACACCTGTATAAAAGGGGTGGCATTGGCTACAAACCTCTACATGTATCTCTTTTAAAGTAGATTGAGTATAAAATGTATTACCACAAGCACATGTAACTTTTGTATCTTTATAAACTTTTGGATGTATACCTTTTTTCATAACAAGTAAGATTATATACTAAAATATTTTGTTAGCAAATATTTAAAACCTTAAATACCCCCTGCAACCTGAGATAAGATTTTAATTAAGGTAACTACACCAACTATTACTACTAAACCAGATATTACAGAATAAACTGTATCTTTAAACTCGTTTAATTTTCCAGGATCCCCTTGGCTTGTTGCTAATACAAAAAGTGCTAATAATAACTTTATAATTGCTATTACTACTGCTATGGGTAAAATTGCAAAGTATAACTTTGTTATTATCTGTTTTATTGTATAATCTGGAGATGTGGATGAAGAAGAACCATTACCCCCATTATTGGTAAGAGGATTATAATTTGGCACATCGTTAGAATCCAAACATAAATAATTTGTATTACTCTTTCTAAAACAAACTTTGCCGGGCGCGCAGATATTGTTATTTTCGGCACAAGGGTCCACATAATCGTTTGGAATACTTGGCGGAGTATAAGGCATACCTTTATTTAACGGCTCACAAACCCCTCTGGTGGTGCCTCCTATATTTTTTATAGAACAAACTTCGTTACTTGCGCATCTTACATTTTTACAAAGATCGTCATACAAAGCAGTATCAACAATTTCTTGCTCATCTTTTTTTATAGTACATAAAGTTGTATCCAACCACATAGAGGTGTCTTCTACCAAATTTATGTTGTAATCAAATAAATCATCATTAGAAACGTAAGAAGTTTCTACGTACCCAGTTAAAGTATTAGCACCCTCTGTAATAGGATTTATATTTAAATTACACCTATTTCCATTACAAAGGCTTTTATTTCCATTAAAACCGTCCAATTCTACAAACATATTACTATATTGGGATTCGGGAACTAATTCACCGCCCAACTCTTCTAAGGGTATGCCATAAACATTTACAATTAACTTGGATCTGCCATGTTCATCATATAATATTTTAGTATCTAAACTAATATTAGTATCCTTATACCCGCAAAATTTAGAACCCTGTACCACCTTTGTAGGTGGGGTATAAGGGTTATTTACATTTATTGGTTCTTGATTAACCGGCTCACTTTGAGAAAGTGCTAAATTATCATTGGGACTTTTAACTTGAATGTTATCTACAGAACAAATTTCTCTAGAAGTAGGATTACCCGGATTTAATACTTTCTTAACTATTACAGAATACTTGCCTGTGGGAACAGACTTAAATTCAAATACTTCTGAACTATCTTTAAAAGAACTTTCTCTCCTTGCTATTACATAAGCATTGGAAAAATCAAATAACTCAATACTATATATTTCATTTGGTTGTAATTGTTCAAAACCCGTAGCAGTAACCCTTATAGTATTGTCGTTTATTAATCTAACATTTAAAGACCCCCCATTGCTACATAAAGCCTGGGCTGCATATATATTATTTATTAAGGTAAAAAATAAAATTACTTGTAAAGCAAATATACCAAATCTTTTAAACATATAATGTAAAATATGCTGCTAATTTTAATATTATTGTGTATCATTATAACATAGGAGGATGCATTTAATTACGTATGCAAAAAGTATGTTATAAATTAAAAAAGATAAACTTAAATTTTTTTATTTTTATAATATTTTATGTACTAGCAAATACAATTACAATATTTGCTACACCTTTACCACCCACACCACCCAATAATAACATAGAAAAGTTTTATAAGGCTTCTACAGAATGTGGAGTTAACAACAAAGGAGAGGTAATTTTATTAAAGGTAAAATCTGAAGATTTAAAACTAAACAACCCCCAATTACAGATTAGAGTAGAAAACTATGATCAAAACAAAAAGTATAAAGTATTGGTTATAAGAAAAAATTTAGGTGGCGAGCAAATAATAGCAAAAAAAGAAATCATTAATAACAAAGATAGTATCTCCTTAGCAAAAGTAAATATTGATAAAAACACCGACATAGGGAACTATTTAGTTGTATTACAATCAAAGTCTTTAGGTATTGCAGGATGGATACATAAATACAATAATTTATGCTCTGTAAAACCTGTAGCTGTAAATATAGGGAGTCCCGAAATAAAT
Organism: uncultured Candidatus Saccharibacteria bacterium; assembly: GCA_964435455.1. GTDB lineage: Bacteria > Patescibacteriota > WWE3 > 2-01-FULL-39-13 > JAACPI01 > CAYSYH01. Next base: position 2,612 of record CAYSYH010000040.1, read on the forward strand.
GTATGCGATAATTTTAATGGGTGCAAAAATAATGAATACTGCGTACAAATAGATACTAATACAGGAGCAAAAGCACCAAAATGTATACCTAAAGAAGTTTCGCAAGACTTAAACACTAATTCTGGAGATATTTGCGAAGAAGTAGGGAATTCATTATGTGCAAAAAATACCTATTGCCAAGTTCTGTCCAAAACTAACTATAGGTGCGTTAAAAAAGAAAACTCCATATCTAATAATAACAATTCTAACAACTCTGGTGCAAATGCATCCACATCTCCAGATTATACAATAAAACAGATAATAACAAAGTTATACTTTGCAATTTTACCCATAGCAGTAGTAATAGCAATTATAAAGTTATTATTAGCACTTTTTGTATTAGCAACAAGCCAAGGGGATCCTGGAAAATTAAACGAGTTTAAAGATACAGTTTATTCTGTAATATCTGGTTTAGTAGTAATAGTTGGTGTAGTTACCTTAATTAAAATCTTATCTCAGGTTGCAGGGGGTATTTAAAGTTATGCCCATTTAAAAATAAGCTCTTTCTTTATTTTTTTAAATATATCTTTATTTTCTTTTAGTCCCTTACCAAATATTTTTATTTCTGCATACCTATAAGTATATAAATCTTGAGGATAATCACTTAAATATTTACCCTTTTTAATAAATAAATTTATTTGGCAATTATATTTTTTTTCAATAAACAACAATTCTTTTTTAGACGGAACTTGTTGTGCAAACGCATCTTTCTTTTTTCTTAAAATAAATATATTAGCATAACCCTTATAATTTTTGGGCTGAGGTAAAATATTTTCTAGTACAAAAACCAAAGGATGTATTCCCATTGTTTTATGTATTAAATACATAAACTGAGAACTAGGGCGGGGATTTATTTCTACAATTTTTAAACTATTTTTGTTAACCATAAACTCAATGTTAAACAAAGTTCTTTTTAAATGTAATTTTTGCACCAAAATTTTAGATACGTTATATATTTCACTATCCCTTTTTTCTGAAAAATTAAAAGGAAAATCAAAACGTCTAAAACTTAAAGTATTTGGCAAAAAATTTGACTTAGTTATACCAAAAAACCCAATATTACCAAAAAAATCCACATATCCATCTACAGTTATTTGAGTTCCTTGTATAACCTCTTCTACCAATAAACTATTTATATGTGATAAAGAAAAGTCCCTTTCCTTTGAATCCGGTGCCAATTTGAGTATTTGAGTATAAAATTTATTCTTGGACTTTAATATATTTTTTGAATCTAAAAAAATATCACTAAGCTGACGGCTTGAGGAAGCATACGATGAATAAAAAGATAATGAACCTTTAACAGGCTTATAAAAAACTAGGTTTTTTGGGTTTTTTAAAAAACTGTAGGCTCTAGAAACGTCTGATTTAGTATGCAATAAGTAAAACTTAGGAGTATGATTAGGTAAATATTTTAAGCTAATATTTCGGCAAATGAACTTGTTTTGGCAACTTAAAAGAGAATTAAAACTTGTACTCAAGAAACCAAGCTTAAGGTTTAACAAATTAGCAATAAGGCTAGAACTATCAGTTAAACCCATAACTAAATCCACACAACCTAAATTTCCTTGTGTTATTTCTGCATATAAATTGTCTATAAAATCTTTAACACCTATTTTTAAAGCGGAACCAAAACTTTTAAATAAAAAATTTTGGGAATTATTAAAATTTTTACTAAGTCTTTTTATAGTACCCCCGGTACCTAAAACTAGCAAAGACATTAAAATTAAGTTTTTTGTACAACTTGCTCAAAATATTTAATAACTTCTTTAGCTACATTTATTCCAGCCAAAGTTTCTATACCAATAAATTGCGGACCATGGTTAATTTCTAAAATATAGGGTTTTTTAGTAATCGCATGTATCATTATATCTACACCAGCTATTTCGGCCCTTCTTAACTTTGCTGCCTTTTCAGCTAAATTTTTAATTAAAGGATTGGATTTTAAGTCATATAATTCTCCGTAACCTCCTTGGCTTATATTACTACGAAAATCCCCATTTTTAGGGGTACGCTTCATAGCACCCACTGCTTTATATCCAACAATAAAAACTCTTATATCACCGTCATTTGGTATAAATTCGCGTAAAATAAATCTGTTGGCTATGTCTTTATAATCAGTTACAGTATCTATAAATTCATCGGGAGTATTAACTTTAAAAACTCCCCTACCCTGCTTTCCTAAACCCAAGGCATTAACCTTTAAAATAGATGGATAATCTATTTTAGAAGAAAGTTCTTTTGCACTAATAACATTAAAAAATATATGGCTTTTTGGAAAGGGTAATTTATTTTTAAATTGATCATAGTAATCAATACCTGGGGTAGTTAATAAGGTATAGTTAGGGTCAACATATTTTTTGTATACTACCTTAATACCATATTTTTGGTGTATATATTTTAAAAACAACAAAACATCAGGCCTTCTTTTTGGGGAAGATGCTTGAACATAAACCAAATCAAATTTTTCAAGAGGTTTTTTTAGCCCTCTTGTAAAAAATGCTACCCCCTCATTAGAATAACTAAATATTAATTGGGAAGGCAACAATGATTCTATATAATGGCCTCTTTTTAAAGCTTCCTCTTTATAACGTAAAAATAAGGGGCTTTTGGAGACGCCAATAATTAAAATATTCATAAACTTATTTTAAGTAATTTAAAGCTGTTTGTAAAAAAATTCCACCTATGTTTTTTTTAGTAGCTTTTTCCATACCAATAAAGCCCGGTGTGTGGTTTACTTCTAAAATATAATTTTTACCATTTTTATCAATTAAAATATCAACCCCAGCTATAGTTAAACCAATATTTTTTTTAGCCAAAAAAGCAAGTTTTTTTGTAGTATTATCTAAATTAAATAATTTTACACTACCTCCCAAAGAAAAGTTTGCTCTAAAATCATTTTTTGAGGGCAATCTTTCCATACAAAAAACATTATCCCCTATTAATAAAACACGTAAATCATGTTTATATTCAATAAATTGCTGTGCAATAAAATGCTTGCTTTTTTTACCCTCTTTTTTAGCTTGTGCAATAATTAAATCCAAGTCTTTTAAACTTTTCACTAAACTAACACCCACTCCCTTACCTAAATTAACCCGTTTTACTACAAAAGGAAATTCAAGTTCGGATAGTGCCATTTTTTTAAAATCATCAAAACTTGAACGCGAGAAAATAGTTTTAGGAACAGGCAAACCTGCCATAGAAAGCTTTAATATATCTAAGACCTTATTTACAGAATAAAGGTTTTTAATAAGCCCATTGTCAAAAACTTTTACTCCTTTATTTTTATAATAATTTAATAAATGCGCTGTTTCTTTTATATAATTAAAAACACCTCGTGCAATAATATACGTAGGTTCTAAGTTATCAAAAGGACCTAAATAGATGCTATTACCATCTAATTTATAACTAGCTTTAGAAACATGAATTATCTTAGGATCATACCCTAAATTAAAAATTTCCTCTTGCAACCTTTTTACTTCGGGGAAGCTTATCACTGATGTAACTAATGCAATTTGTTTTTTCATCTTTGTTATTCC
>CAYSYH010000041.1:0-5980 GCA_964435455.1 uncultured Candidatus Saccharibacteria bacterium
TGTTCACTATCGGTGTATTTGTGTATTTAGCCTTACCCGATGGTCCGGGCAGATTCCCACAGGATTCCACGTGTCCCGTGGTACTCAGGAACTAACCCAAGCTTTTACTAACATTTCGCTTACGGGGCTTTCACCCTTTATAGCTGCCCTTTCCAGAAGCATTCAGCTATGCGTTCAAAGCTCTTATGGATTAGCCCTACTACCCCCCAGTAAACTGGGGTTTGGGCTGTTTCCCTTTCGCTCACCACTACTAAGGAAATACTCTCCGCTAAGCGGAGCTTGTTTTCTTTTCCTCTAGGTACTAAGATGTTTCAGTTCCCTAGGTTCCCACCTTACACCTAATACATCCAATAAAATTGGATGACTTCAGTGTAAGGCACTAACATATAGTTAGTAGGTTCCCCCATTCGGAAATCCCTGGCTAATAACGCTTCGTGACAGCTCACCAAGGCTTATCGCAGTCTTGCACGTCCTTCATCGGCACAAATACCCAAGGCATCCACCATATGCCTTACGTTCTCTAATAAGTATTCTAACGCTTAATATTTCGGTTTTTCTATCCAGTTTTAAAAGTGCTATCATCTTTATTATTCTAGTTACAGTATAAAAACAATGAACAAACTAATTGTTCTTTATTAATTTCATACTGTAACTAAAACAGAACCTAATTTTAGGTTCTGGTGGACCGAAGGGGAGTCGAACCCCTGACCTCTGCAGTGCAAATGCAGTGCTCTAGCCAGCTGAGCTATCGGCCCTAAGCATAAACTTATTAAGGTACAAAGTAATTATCCTAAAGTTGGCGGCGACCTATTTTTGCACTCCGTTGCCAGAGCACTATCTTCGGCGCTGAAGGGCTTAACTTCTGAATTCGGAATGGGATCAGGTGTACCCCCTTCGCCATAGCCACCAACTTTAGAACAATTACTTTAAAATACCTAATATGTTAATGTGCTTAGATATTATAAAATCAAACACTTAAAATTCAAGTTTTAATTCTAAAAAAGGTGATTTGCGAAGAGGTTTAAACGTAACGTTCGCTACAAGATGTATTTTAGCAAAAAAATATTTAAATACAAGAGTTTATATTTTGTAAAATATTAAATTATTTAATAGACTACTAGTAAACTAGTGTATCCGGATAAAAAGCAACCCATGCAAACCAAAAAATCCTTAAAGTCTTTAAAACAGAATTATTCTTAGAGTTTATAAAACTTATAGTACCATCATTATTATAAATGGCTTTAATAGCAACACCCTCAAACAAATCGGTAATAACTCCTTTATTTTTAATAATTTCTTCTTTATAGGCTTTATGCCTACCATTTATTTGCAATCCATATACAACTGTTTTAGGTGGATACAAATTATTTGTATTAGAAACACCAAATAAAATTTCATCATCCTTTTCATAAGTACTATAAGGATAAATATTGTAATTCCTATTAAAACCAGTATTTATAGACAATACTTTAATATTGTTTTTTAATTCGTTATTTTTAATAAAAGATTCCCAAGTAACAACTTTTAATAAAACAGGTTTTAATTTAAGATTTTTTTCTGCTGCGGGGCCTACAATAGCTTCCCCACTTATTTGTTGCCATAAGTTACCTTGATATCTATCGTACATAACTAAATCACTATTACGCAAATATCCCGAAACACCAAATTGAGTTACTACTGAGCCAACTTTACGTTCAAAAGCTATAGCAGATCCGCATAAAGGACAAAAAGTTATAATCACAGGGGTGCTATCTACGGTATCATTTACAATTTCATGCCAATTTAATATTTTTTGGGGGTAAACTTTAACAACGTTATTTAAATCTAAAACAAATACTTTATCCTTATTATTTAACCAACTTTTTGCAGAACTTAAAGTTTCAAATTTAGGATTATCTATAGAAGCAATACAATCTTTACCGGCAAAACATCCTTGTATTAAACTTTCCTTTTTAATTTTAGATTTTGAAAAATCTGCGGCAAGTTTTACATTAGGGTTTATAACTTCTTTTAAAGATGCGCCCGGTTTTTTATAAGATTTAGTATTTGTAATAATGTCTAAAACTGAAAATTTTGATTCAAACCTAGAAGGTAATTGAGTCCAAGCAGAGGGCAAATTAGATAAAGTCCAAGATTGTATCACCCTATCTAAATTAAAAAATATAAAAAAAGCAGTTAAAATAACAACAAGACCAAAAATTTTTTTGGTTTTTGCTTGAGCTGTTTTGAAAAACTTAAATCTTGCTAAAATATAAGAGCTACCTTTAGACACAAGATATAAAGCAAGACCAATTCCCAATGCATAAGATAAAGCAACAAGCAAAGAAAAGATGCTTAAACTATTTAAAGCTGCTAATGTGGCTACCGTTGCAAGTATAGGACCTACACAAGGAACCCAAACAAAACCTAAGCTAATACCTATTAAAAAACTGCCAAAAAGAGAATCTTTATTTTTTAATTTTAAGGGCTTAAAGAACCATCCTTTCTCTAAAAAATTTTGCAAATAAGATTCTATAGGAGGCATTAAAAATAATAATCCTATAATAACTAGTAAAAAAACTGCTACATTTCTTAACAAAGCAGCGGGTACCCCTAAAAATTGTACAATAAGGGATAAAGACAAAGAAGATGCTATAAAACTTAACACAATACCAAATATTAAAAAAGTTGTTTTTTTTCTATTTTTCTCTAAACCATTAGCCAAAATTATAGGTAATATAGGTAAAACACAAGGAGATAAAACAGTTAAAAAACCAGAAAAAAGAGCTATTAGGGCAATAAATAACATAAATAATTATTTTAAATATCTTTTAAAGGATGCAATTCCTGCTCCTCCGCTATTCCACATAATTATTTTATTGCCAGCAGAATCTAACTGGACAAAAGTATCTTGATAAGTTACCCCATATTTTGTTTTTAAATCCTTTTCCTTATCATAGTCAACCTTTATTATAATTAAATCGCTTGGGAGTTGTGTTATATTTTGTCTAATATCCTTTTCCGCAATTTTACAACTAGGACACCAATTAGCGCTAAAAAACAAAACTACTCGGTTTTTATTATTACCTAAGTATTCAGATAAAATCTTAGGGCTATAATCAATTACCTTTGCTAAATCTGCCTTATTGTAGACTTTATTTACTGATGTAGAGTCTTTTTTTTGTACACCTTCAACCTTAACAATAGATTTGGAAGTATTGCTAATTTTTGTTGTAGGAGTGTTAACATTTTTGTTATTTTTAGCCAAAAAATAAGTTGTAAATAAAGATAAAAATAGGATAGTAATAAAGACATATATTACGTTTGTATTCATAATATTTTATTTAAAAATTTAATAATTTCCTTTCCTTTTTTATTTTTAGAGAGATAATAACAACGCTGTTTTCCGCATCTAGTAAAATTTACTAAATTTAGCATTTTTAAATCAGATAATGCATGTGAAATAGCAGAAGGAGATAACTTTAAAATATCCGCAATATCTTTAACCGAAACCAATTTTTGCCTTTGCAGCAACAAAAGTATTTTAAACTTAGTTAAATCCGAAATAGATTTTAAAGTAAAAAGTATTTCTTTTTCTATAACAGATAGATCAACCAACTTAGATAATTTTACCTTCTTTTTTTTAGGAATGTAGGAATTTTTAGATAAATAATTGGTAACAGAACTTACTTTTTCACTATCTTTTAGTACGTATGAAAGTATGTTCATATTTAGATTTTAATATAACAAGAAGTATTGTCAAACAATCAAGTTGATATAAATTAAAATACCCAGTATAGATTTAATAATATATAAAAAGAAACAAGTTTTAATGCATCCAAAGTTGAGTACCAGAAGAATTAAATAGTTTTACGATACCCCCTCCAAGTAAAAGTATGTTTTTATCTTTATCATTGTAATAAGCTTGATTAAGTTTTAATAGTCTATCCCCTTTTTCTTTGGGTATTAAGGTTAACAATTTATTATTTAAACTATCTATAAGTTCAATCTTAAAAAAAGAATATTTAGAGGGGTATTCATATACTAGTAAGTATCTATTAGCAGATAATATATAAAGCTTATGTGGTTTTAAGGAACCTAGTAATAATGAGTAAACTTCTTTATCGTATTTATTATATTTTACTAGATAGTAAGCATTTTTGTTACTGTCCACATTAGAAGTCCTTTTTAAAAAATATATCTCATTATTAAAAAAAGTATACATAGAAGTAGAGGAGTCTGAAATATTATATTTTTTTACATAACTCCCAGAATATGGGTCTAATACGTAAAAAGTATTTTTATATATAAAAGAAACATATCCCTGAGCTGTTTTATGTATATTTTTTAATTCTCTATAGTCAGAAATATTTTTAAATAGAATTTTTTCTTTAGGAATATAATAATAAAGAGTATCTTGATATTTTTTATACTCTTTTTTTAAAAGGTATTTCAATATTAAAGAACCATCCTTATTTATACCTAAATAAATTAAAAAAGGTTTGGGAGAATTATTTTTAAATATAGGAACCTCATATTTTAAACTTTCTACCTCTTTATAAAAGGTTTTTTGTATAGGAAAATAATATCTAAAAGAAAAATCTGTATTTATTGAATCTAGCAAAATACCTCTAACTCCAAATTTATTTACCTGATTAAGAACAGAGGAATACACTAAATATTTACCATCAGAGTCTATTGAAGAAGATATATAATCTACATTTTTAAAATCAGGAAGTTTTAATAAATCTCCCGGATCCTCAACGGGTGGCTTTTCTACAGTAGAAGGTTTTTGGGGAGAAACAAATAAATTTAAAATATATAATATAAACAAAATAGCCAATAATATCTTTATTAATGTACCTTGTTTTCCTCTATTAAATGAGCCAACAAAATCCTTACCTAAAGTAAAATAAGCGGATTTAGTTTTCACAAAGCCTCTATTATGTGAGTTAATAGACCTTTTAAATTCTTTGCCAATAGTTACTTCTTTTTTTTTAAAGTCTCCCCAAATATATTTTGCGGGATTTTTTATAAAATCAAATACATTCATAAAGTAAATAAGATTATTAATCTATTTAAAATTATCTATAAAAAAGAAGAAACAACAGGTTTTTGTCATAAAAAATAAGAAGTTCCTAAGTAAAATTTTATCATAAATAAAGGGCAATAACAAAGTACTATTGTATTTTATATCAATAAATGATAAAATCCAAAAATTATGAAAGGTGTAATTCTTGCGGGAGGTGTTGGCTCTAGATTAAGGCCAGTAACCTACTTGTTAAATAAAAATTTACTGCCTATATACGATAAGCCAGGTATTTTTTATTCTATAAATCTATTTAAAAAAGCTAATATAAAAGATATTTGCATAGTGGCAGAACATAATTTTATTAACGATTTTAAATATTTACTTGGCAATGGAACAGATTTTGGAGTAAAAATACATTACGAAAATGATTCACCATTAAAAAAGGGTCCAGCTAGTGCACTAAATCATGCCAAAGAATTTGTAAATAATGACAATATAGCCTTAGTTTTTGCCGATGGAATTTATGATATTGATATAACAAAAGAAGTACAAGAATTTAAAAAAGGAGCCCATATATTTTTAAAAGAGGTAGAAAATCCTCAACAATTTGGGATATGTGAAATAGATAACAATGGAAAGGTTATATCTATAGAAGAAAAACCTTTAAATCCAAAAAGTAATTTAGCTTTTACAGGATTAATGTTATATGACAATACCCTTTTTGATAAAATCGGAAACATAAAACCTGGAGTAAAAGGAGAATATTATACAGTAGATATAGATAAACAATATTTAAAAGAGGGCACATTAACAGCTTCTATAATTAATGGTTTTTGGCAAGATATAGGAACATTTAACGGGTTATTTAAAGCCAGTAAGTATTGGTACGACAAAAAAAACAGTAAGCAAGCTAAATAAAAATTTAAATATTTGTTAAGCGGCGTTTAACAACTAAGGATCCTACAATTA
>CAYSYH010000042.1:0-5755 GCA_964435455.1 uncultured Candidatus Saccharibacteria bacterium
GACATATCCATTTCTAAAGGTACTTCTCTACCAAAAGAATTAATAAGTACCTTAACTTTTCCTTGTTCTTCGTTTACTTCTTGTACTATGCCCAAAAATTCTTTAAATGGTCCTGTTATTATTTTAACGCTATCACCTTCTTTAAATTTGGCCTCAAACTTGGGAGCAGAAAGTTTCATAATTTTTAATATTGCTTGTACCTCTTTTTCTGAAATAGGAACTGGTTTTGTACCAGTTCCAATAAATCCGGTTACATGGTCAGTTTTTCTTATTAAGCTCCATAATTCATTAGTTAAATCCATATGCACAAGAACATATCCCGGGAATAATTTTTCATCCACTTCCTTTTTTTTACCTTCGCTTACTGCAATCTTTTTTTGTGTTGGTACTATAATTTGAGCAACTTGTTTGTACAAACCTGTGTTTTCTAGCCTGTCTTTTAGGCTAGCTACCGCTTTAGTCTCGTATCCGCTGTATGTATGTACCACATACCATTTAAACTTTTCAGTAGGTTTTGTATTAAATTTTACTATATTATCAAATTTCATTTTATTTTAATGTAACTATAAATTTTAATACTTCTGCCAAAGTATAATCATAAATTGATATTATTCCAGCTACTATAAGGCTTAAAGCAATTACTCCTTTAGTTTGTTCTTTTACGGTCTGTTTGCTAGGCCAATCAATTTTTCTAATCTCAATTATAACTTCTTTTAAATAGTTTATAAATCTTTTTACCATTGCAGGGGAATTTTAGCATTTTTAAATAAATGTAACAAGAAAGACTTTTTTTAATTGTAAAAATGTATTGGAAAAACCTTAAAGTGTTGTTAGAATTTTACTTGTCTTAATTTTTGGCCATCGTAGCTCAGTTGGTTAGAGCGCATCCATGGTAAGGATGAGGTCGGCGGTTCAAATCCGCCCGATGGCTCCATTTTGGATATATTATTAAAGTTTAATTTAATTTATAATATTATTTATGGGTACTTTATTAATTCTTATTTTTTTATTTTTAGCATTGTCTGTTCACGAATTTGCACATGCGTATGTGGCTGATAAATTAGGTGACAGTACCCCCCGGTTAATGGGAAGAGTGACTTTAAACCCTTTAAAACATATGGATCCCCTGGGAACTTTTTTACTTATATTTACTATGCTTAGTCCCGGACCCGCTTTTGGTTGGGGTAAGCCTGTGGTCTTTAATCCTTACAATTTAAAAAACCCTAAACGCGATGCGGGGTTAGTAGCTTTAGCAGGGCCTTGCTCAAACATAATAATGTCTTTGTTATCTTTTTTTATAATCTATTTAACAAAAGATTCTTTTTTAGCTTCTTTATTAGTTCCTTTTATACAACTAAATGTTGTTTTAGCCGTTTTTAACCTTATACCTATTTATCCTTTAGACGGATACAATATTGCTGTAGCATTTTTACCCTCTAATTTAAGCGAACAATTTCAAGAAACTTCTAAATATGGAATATATGTTTTGCTCTTACTAGTTTTAACAGGAACTACCTCTAAAATACTTTTACCTGTTTTAATTTGGGTTCAACGTATTTTAAACTTATTAATATACTAATATTTTATAGTGCTAAAAAATCTATTATAGCTGGCAATAATATAATTAACCCTACCAATATTGCAAATAGCGTTGCCAATAAAACTGCTCCGCTAGCTATATCTTTTGCTTTACCTACATTTTTATTGTATTTATTTTTAGCAACAGCGTCTCCTAAAAATTCTATAGCTGTATTAAAAAGTTCAGCTGTAAAAACTAAAGAACTAACTATTATTAACGCAACAAAATCGGTATAAGTTAAATAATTTTTTAATATTGTTGATATTGTTATTAAACAAACTAAAGCTACTGTATGGACCCTAAAATTAGGTTGAGTTTTAAAAGCTGTTTTTAAGCCTTTGTAAGCGTATTTAAAAGATATATGGTGTAATTTATTTGATTTAGAGTGTTTTTTCCAATCCTGTTTTTGCATTCCTAAACTTTTTTATTTGTTTTAGAAATTAAACGCATCTTTTTATATATACCCGAATTTTTAAGTTTTTTATAAATATTCATAGAAACTTTAATATTTTCTATTGTTCCGTTTGGCATTTTTACTTTTACTTTTCTTAAGTTTGGTTTCCAATGCCTAATTGTTCTTATATGTGAATGCGAGACTCTTCTGCCTTTTAATTTTGTTTTTCCAGATGCTGCACATGTTCTTGCCATAATATGTAGGATTATACATTGTACCCTTTTAGTTTGCAAGGCTTATTCATCGCCTTTGTGGTGTATGCCTTGCATATGTAGCATTCCGTGCTTTATTAAAAAAGATACTTCTTCTTCAACACTATGCCCCAATTTTTTGGCTTGCCTTTTAGCTGCGTCAATATTTACATATATTTCTCCATACAAGTCTCCTTTTTTAAACCCGGGAGTTCTTGAATAATTAAAGGTTAGTACATCTGTTGGATAATCTTTGCCTTTATATATTTTGGCTATTCTTAACATTTCTTTATCATTAATAATATTTATTTGTATACTTGTTCCGCATTTTAATATCATTTCTTATTTTTATTGGCAGGGTCAGAGGGATTTGAACCCCCACTTGCGGTTTTGGAGACCGCCGTGCTAGCCGTTAACACTATGACCCTAAAGCAATTACAAGATATTTATATTATATATTAAATGCTATTTTATTAAAGTAGTGGTACAAAGATTATTTTAGCTTTTGTATTTCTTTGTGGGGAGTATGCTTTTTACAGCGTTTGCAATATTTTTTTAAACTTTTAAATTTATCGGGAGTATTAGATTTATTTTTTTCTGTAATATAATTTCTTTCACCACAAACGGTGCATTCTAATAATATTAAAATTCTGCTTCCTTTTTTTGCCATAACGAGTAGGATTATATCTTTTTAACTTAGTCAATGCAAGGTGTAAAAATAAAGAAGGGGGCGCCTACGCGCCCCCATGTTGCGGTAATGTATCTGGTCATACACACCACCTCCTTTTTGGAAATTGATGTGTAGCTGATACATCTAGGTTATCCCACGCCATCGCTACAGATTGAAATCCGCTCCTTGCTACTGCAAGGTGGGTCCTTATACCTTAAGTTTAAATAAACTTAAAAGGATCTAAGGTCCCTTGGGATTGTTGTTAAGGAAACGATTTAATCTGATTCACGCAAGGCGCAGGATTTTAATGTGCTAAAGTACCTTACTAATTTAATAATGCCTTAAAAAATAACTATTGTCAATACAAGTTTTTGCTATGTTTAAAGGATTATGTTGTTTGTGTTAAAATTAACTTATGGACGCTTAGCTCAGTTGGTTAGAGCGTTGCATTCACATTGCAAAGGTCGCTGGTTCAAATCCAGCAGCGTCCACCAAAATACTTTTTTATAAATTTACCCCCTCTTTAGGTTTATTTTAAGTAATCGGCTGTATTACTTAGTTAATTTATTAAATATAAGAACATAACATATACGATAACTTATAAATATATATTTTTGTTTATGAAAAATAAATATTTGCAGCACTTTTATAAATGCAGCCGTATTTAGATTTATTTTAAGTAATCCCCCATATTACCCATTGACTTATTTAATATATTGTTATATCATATATGATAACTACAAATTTAATTTTATTATTTATTTATGGAATCAAACGCAACACCTGAAGAACCAAAAAACAAAAACGTATTAGAACCAGGCAACCTAGCGAGTTGTTTACTCGCAGTTGGTATGTGTCACGAGGTGTTCCCAGATTTACAGTTAGGTGAGTTAGGTGAGTTAGGTGATTGTTCTTTACCACCTATAAGTGCTTTTTATGACCTTATACATCAAAATAATCTTGATAATCCTGATAATCCTAAATCTTTAAGAAAATGGAGACTTTGGAGGGATAGCTTACTTGAGGACTTTCTTGGTTATGTCCCCCCTAATTGTCCTCCTGAAGTTTTGGACGCCGCCATTGCCGATATAGCAAAAAGAACCTTAGATATGCTTAATGGTAGTAATAATTTGCCTCGGAGAAAACTTGCAGAATTTGTACCTGTATTAGGCCATAAAATTCCTATTTTTCCTAGAATAATAGAATCTTCCTTTGAAGGAGCTTCACTTGCAGTAGCCTTTTCTTTTAAATTGCCTCCTAATTTTTTAGATTTAATAGATATTATGGTATATCCCAACCTTAGAGATAATGATTCTCGCAACAAAAGTTTGTATTCGGCTATTATGCAAGTAGATAAGAGACAAAGAGATGATTTTCCTTTATGGGCAGTACCTTTTACACCCATACCTAAAGATCCTAAAGATCTTAAAACTTTCGGCAATATAGTGGGTATAAAGGGTAGTGAAAGTTTTTGGGGAGGGTTTCCACCCTCACCTGAACAACGTGTTTTATACGACCCCCGGGGTGGGTATTCTTCTATCAGAGCAGTAGGTGCGTTAAAAGAGCGTGGAGATATTTTACACCCCCCGCAAAGTAGGCATTCTATCATTGAAAAACACGCCATAGATTTTATCCAAAGATTGCTGCACAGATCTGATTTAGATTATGATGAAAGATTAAGTATGATACGTAGATTTATAGCTAACATTATTTTAAAAGAGTTAGCAAAGCAACTGATGACAAAAAACAGAGAATTCGGGAATATATCTAATAAGTGGGGAATAGATGAGGATTATAGGCGTAGACAAATGAGATCTTGGGAGTGCGTTTCTGTACCTTTATTTTTTATCAAAGAGGCTGCGAAATATTTATTAAACTTGGGTAATGGTCCAGTTCTTGCTAGCCATAATATAGAAAATATTAGCAAGCACTCATGGAAACAAGCAGGTTTTAAATTAGACCCTTATCACAGAAGAGAGGGATCTTCCAACCATCCTGCTTTTGCTAGTAGATTTCGTTATGTGTTTAGTAGATAGAAGATTAGGAAGCTTAGAATAAAATATTAATTTAATTGTGTTGTTTAGAAGGGCATTTAGTACTTCCATAAGAACAAAAAACACAACAATCTTTTGGTTTTGGTTTTAGCATTTTTTTGCAAAAGGTACATTTGTAAAAAAATTGGCAATAATCTGTAGGCATTTTTACTTTTTTTGCTTGCTTGCAAAAAGGGCATTTTATTATTGAATAAAGTTTAATTGGCATTAAATTATTTATATATGCTATTTGTTTTTATGTAAAGGTTTTTTTATTATTTATAAACTTTAAATATTTTAGGGTAGATTTTACGTTAATTATGTTATAATATTTTTTGTTTCCGCGGTAGCTCAATGGTAGAGCAGGAAGCTGTTAACTTCAAGGTTGCAGGTTCGAATCCTGCCCGCGGAGCCATTTTATTTAAATATTTTATATCCTTTATTTATTATTACAGGTGCCTTGCGTGGTTTAGATTTTATATAGTTTCCGTATATTCTATGAAATGGTGTATATTTATTTAAATATTTTTCGCATTTACTGTATTTACCTTGAGCAATACCCGTAAAGCTATTTAATAAAATATTTATAATACTTATTATGGCTAAAATTAAAAATACAACTTTAAAAATTTTATTTTTCCAAATTTTTTTAATTGAATAACCTAAAAAAATTGCCAAAAGAGGTATAATGCTTATTAAATACCTGTCGCCAAAAACTGTAGCTCCAAAGCAATCGTTCCAAAAAGAATAAAAAAATACAACAATTAATATATAACTTGTTGTTACTATAAATCCATAGGTTGCTTTTTTAGCAAATTCTTTTATTCC
>CAYSYH010000043.1:0-5452 GCA_964435455.1 uncultured Candidatus Saccharibacteria bacterium
AATAAATCTTAGTTAAGCAGAATTTAGTTTTATATTATAAAACTTTTTAGTATAATTCAACCAATGCCTAAAAATAAAATCGTTTTTTTTGAAGTTAACGCCTCTCAAAAAAAATATCTAAAATCTAAGCTAAGCAAAACCTTTGATCTAGAGTTTTTTCCTAACCCACTAAATAAAGAAAATTTAAGCCAAATTAAAGATGTAAATATTTTAGGTATATTTATAAATTCAAAAATAACAGGTTCGTATTTAAATTTATTACCTAATTTAAAACAAATTGTTACGTTGTCTACGGGTTACGATCATATAGATTTAGAGGCTACAAAAAAAAGAGGTATAGTTGTTTGTAATGTTCCTCATTATGGAGAAAATACTGTAGCAGAGCATACATTTGCTTTAATATTATCTTTATCTAGGAAAATAATAGAATCTAATAAAAGAGTAAAAAGAGGTATTTTTAGCCCAAAAGGATTAACCGGATTTGATTTAAAAGGAAAAACTTTAGGTGTAATTGGGTGTGGAAACATAGGTAAGAATGTAATAAAAATAGGTTCTGGTTTTTCTATGAATATTTTGGTGTTTGACTTATGCCCAGACTCTTTTTTACAAGATACATATAATATTAAATATGTTGATTTGGATACTTTACTTAAAAGATCTGACATAATTACTTTACATGTTCCTTACAACAGCCATACGCATCATTTATTAAACAGAGATTCGTTTAAAAAGATGAAAAAGGGTGTAATTGTTATAAATACTGCTAGAGGGGGCCTTATAGAAACCGATGCACTGTATGATGCTTTATTAGATAAAAAGGTTTCATATGCAGGTTTAGATGTTTTAGAGGAAGAAAAGGCCTTATCTGAAGAAGCGGAATTATTATATAAAGATACCGAAGCCAAAAATAATTTATCTACTTTATTAAGGGATCATGCGCTTATTCAGCATCCTAACGTTTTAGTTACACCACATAATGCATTTAATAGCAGGGAAGCTATAAGGAGAATTTTAAACACGACTATCGAAAACATAGTATTTTTTGTAAAAGGAACCCCTAAGAATACTTTGTATTAAACATTTATTTTTTACTTTTTAGGTAATGGTTTTCTTTTATTACGCAATAATACGCTGTAAAAAACAATAAAAAATACATGTAAGGACCTGGCCAATTAAAAAAAGAATATAATAATATTAATATTCCAATAGTTGCTAAGGGATTTTTGTTTAATGTTTTAAACAATTTATAAGTTATCCATATATAGAAAGCAAGGCCTAATAACCCTGTTTCAAAAAATTCTTCTATAAAGAAATTATGTGGTTTAACAAAATAAAGATGTGACTCTGACGTGTATTTTAAATCTGGTGCTCTTTGATATACTATTAAAAAAGTTTCTGGTCCCGAACCTAAAAAAAATATTTTTTTATTATTTAATACTTGTTCTAATGAGGATATAAATAATATTTTTCTAATTTTTCCAGTATCATTTGTTATTATTGCTTTTTTAGTAGTTTTTGCTATTACCTGTACTTTTGTTCTATTTAAAATATCTTTGCCAAAGAGTATAAAAGTAGTAATTAAAATTATTAATAAATAAATTAATAATTCTTTATTAATATATTTTTTTCTTTTTATTAAATAAATTAATAATGCAACTATAAATGCTGTTAAGGCACTTAAAGATAGTGTGTTTAGTAATAAAATAAAGGTAACAAAAGCCGTTATTAAGTGCAAATAAATTCCTTTTTCTAAAATTAAAATTGTTAAGCTTATAAGTACTACTGCTACATATATACCAAAATAATTGGGCTGTCCAAATGTTGAAAATATTCTATTTGCGGGAGGATTTGACCATACAATAAAATCTTTGTGTAAAAGTTGTAAATATCCATATAAAAAAGGAATAGGTGAACTATAAATTATTAGCTTTAGTATGTGTGCCAAGTTTATGTTTTTAATCAAAGACTTGCTTATTATTAAAAAAGAAATTAAAAATGTAATAAATATTAACGACCCTGTATAATGATTTTTAACACCCCAAAAAGAAACATTAGGATTGCTTGAAAAAATTGTACTAATCAAATACAAAAAACTATAAAGTAAAAACATTTTGTCATTTTTGCTCAATGGTTTGTTTAATTCTTTATATTTAAAAATTATCCCTAAAACTAAAAGTAAGCATATAAAAAAATATTTTGGCGTTTCAAAATGTTCTGGTAAATTTAAAAAAAATATAGAAGGAGTTGCTACTATAATTAAAGTTAATATTTGTTTTAGCATATTATCATGATACCTTAGGCATTACAGATTTAACAATTTAAATTTATTATTTAGTTCTTTATATAGACATATATTTATAAAGTGCTGTAAAATCTTTTATATATGGATTTTATTGATTCCTATGAAAATTTGCTTAAAAAATCTCCTAAAGGTAAAAGGAAGTATACAAAAATTTATTGTGGTTTGAGTGGTGGTGTAGATAGTTCAGTATGTGCATATTTACTAAAAAAAGAGGGTTTTGATGTAACTGCTATTTATATGCAGTGTTGGGGTAGTGAAGATCCTAATTGTAGAGCCCATCAAGATAGAGCAGACGCTTTAAGAGTAGCTAATTTTTTAAAAATACCATTTAAAGTATGGGATTTTGAAGATGAATATAAAAAAAAGGTGATAGATTATTTTTTTAGTGAATATAAGTCAGGTAATACTCCTAATCCAGATATAATTTGTAATCAAGAAATAAAATTTAAATTATTTTTAGAAAAATCCTTAAAATTGGGTTCGGACTTTGTAGCTACCGGACATTATGCATTTTTATTACAAGGTTTAAAAGGACATTTTTATCCAAATTATTTTGTGGCTTCTGGTGCAGACAGTAGTAAAGACCAGAGTTATTTTTTATCTAGAATGCCTATAAAAGCAATGCCTAGTACTTTGTTTCCTTTGGGTAAATATTTTAAAAAAAAGGTTAGAGATATTGCAAAAAGGGCCAAAATACCGGTAGCCTTAAAAAAAGATAGTACAGGCATATGTTTTTTAGAAGACATAAATGTACAAGATTTTTTAAAAACGCGAATTAAAGAAAAAAGGGGTACAGTAATGGATTTAAATGGTAATGTTATTGGTTATCACAAAGGTGTGTGGTTTTATACTATAGGTCAGCGTCACGGTTTTAATTTAAATATATATACTGGTTATCCTCTTTATGTAGTAAAAAAGGATATATCAAATAATATTTTATATGTAGGAAAAAAGGAGGATTTAATAGTTAATAAAGTATATTTTCAAGATTTAGATTTAAGATTATCTTTAAATTTGGTCCAAAATTTTGTAAAAAAAGGCCTTATTTATGCCCGTATTCGAAATTTAGGTGAATTTTTAAAGGTAAAAAAATTTGATGTTAATCAAGCTTTTTTAAGTAACACTGTTGATTCTGTAGCTTCAGGTCAATTTATTGTTTTTTACTATTTTAGTAGAGAGGGCTTTAAAATAGTAATAGGTAGTGCTAAAATTATATAAATGGTAAAATTTCCTTAGTTATTTTATATTTTCTGCCTGTGTTTTATAAAAAATATTTGATTTTAGCAACTTTATTTTTTTATTTTTTATTTATACCTAATCTGGTTCAAGCAGCATCTTTACAAGATTACTGGCAAGGTAAGGCATCGTTTAAACTTTTAAATAAATTTTCTTTTCCCACAGATGGTAAAAATTCGTGGAAGGCATTAAATACTGGTATGGATTTAAAGGTTGTAGGAGATACTTGGTATTTATTTACTAGGGAGTATGGATTTAAACCCAAACCATCTTATTGTAAATACGATTATGCAAGGCTTGTTGTTAGGTATTCTAAAGATAAAGGTAAAACGTGGTCTAAAAAAACCGTAGTTATAGAACCAAAAAAGGGTACTCCTTATGAGTGTGCTGCAGCGGATAGCCATGCATATTATGATAAATCCTTAAATAAATGGCAATTATTGTACCAATGTTTAGATAGAAACGGTTGGAATGTATGTTATTCCTTTAAAAAAGGTTCAGATCCTGTAGGTAACTACACAACACCTAATATTAATCCTGTTGTAAAAAGCTTTCAATTGTTTAGCAAGATTAACCCAAAGGTAGGTGTAGAGGGTACTCCAGAATTTATTTATAAAGATGCTCAAGGTTTTTATATTGTTACTATGCACGGTTACGATGGCAAAAATGGGTATAGAGGTGTTTTTAAAACTAAAGATTTTATAAATTGGGAAGTGCTTCCCAAAAACCCCATTTATTCCAAAAATGATTGTAATAAAATCCCCTTTAAATGGGGTTCTGGTGGTTGTGTTGGTGGGGGTCAGGCAAGTACTTTATATGAAAACGGTTATTATTACATGCTTATTGAATCTTTTGATAAAAATTTAGCTTGTAGTCCCGGGCAAAACTGGGTTTACAATCTTCTTAGAACAAAAGATTTAAGCAATGTATCTTGGGAGTACCCCCCCTTTGGAGGAATATTATTGCCGGCTTATAACCAAGATAATGATGCAAGTTGTGGAGTTCAGTATGCACGTATTTTTAAAGATAAAGGAGATACTTATTTGATAGTTGCTAGGACTTTTAGGAATTATAAATATATAGATTCTGACTATAAAACTGGCATTTATTTATATAAATTAATAAAAAACTATCCGGAAGCTGTTTATTCTTTTAAATATATCCAGCCTAAAGATTCTATATTAATTTCGGATACGGTTTCTCAAAATAATTTGGTGGCAACTGTTTCTTCTAAATTAAATTGGCAAAAATCTATTTTAAATAAAAACAAAACTATATTAAGAGTTAAGTATACATCTCCTGACTCTTTTATTATGCTTCCCAATAATCCTTTATTTAACTTAAAAGATACTAGCAGCTTAGATTTAAGAATACAGCTTGATTTAAGTAGGGTTCCAAAAAGTGGTTCTGCTTTTATTATAGGTAAACCAGAGTCTTACTATTTAGAACTATATAAAGATGCCGGATTGTGTGGTTGGTTTTGGAGTGAAGCAAACAAAGCAGAAAATGTTTGTATAAATTACGGTTCATATTTAGGGGATTTTATAAGTCCTGGTTCTGGGCTTCATACTTTAAGGCTTACTTTAAACAATTCTGTAGCCTCTTTATATATAGATGATGTTTTAAAAGCCTCTAAAAAATTGTCTTTTAGTAAGCTTAAAAAAGGAGGTATCTTTAGGGTAGGGAGTGCTAAAAAGTTTGAGAAAAACGGATACTTTCAGGCATTTACGGGGGATATATACTGGTTTTCTTTTGGGCTAAACAGCTATAACGGAACTCCTGTAGATTTTAAAGATACTTTTGAGAAAAAACCTGAGAAACCAAGTGTTGATTACCATAAGGTATCCTTGGATTTTGAAGGAACTCCTGTAGATTTTAAAGATACTTTTGAGAAAAAACCTGAGAAACCAAGTG
>CAYSYH010000044.1:0-5202 GCA_964435455.1 uncultured Candidatus Saccharibacteria bacterium
TTGTGCTTGTTAGGTCTGTACCTGATGTTATGTTGTTACAGCTGCTCCATGATGGTGCACCGCTCATGTCTGCATTGCTGTCACTTCGTACCTTTACTGTTACTGTACCACTACCGCTTGTTGTGTATGTTAATGTCCCCCAGTCTGCCGGATATTCTGCATTGAATATGTTCGAGGTTAGGGTCCCTGTGGAAAGATAAGATAATTCTCTGCTCCCAATAGTTATAAAAGAATTTATTTGACTTTTATATTCGGCACCAACCCAACCATCACTACGAACAGATCTAGAAATCCTAAATTCATCCATTTTTCCATTTAAAGGACGAACATAACCATCTCCTATAGTCAATGTTCTATTATTTATTTTTGGATAAGAAGAATTATAAGTTGCAGTTTTCCATAAGGATCCATTTCTATACCATTTATAGCTATTATTGCTAGAATTCCTAACAGCTGTAATATAAATCCAAGATCCATTGACCCCCGTACCCGAACCAGAAAAATGATTTCCATAAGGAGAACCGTTACTACCGTTAGAACCAAAATACCAACTAATAGATGCATTAGTTTCTAAAGTCATTGTTCCCCAACCACCATAAGAATGGTCAAAAGGATTCTGTCTTGCAGGAGAAGAATAATTATTACTATAAATCCAAAAAGAGATGGTTGTATCATTTGTTAAATCGGGCGCACCCCAACTACCTGTATTAATACCTGTACCAGAAGATAAATCAACAGAATTACCTATTTTTCCACTAACTCCTGTAGAGATACCCGAACTTGGGGTACCTTCTTTGGTAGCGTGGGCACTATTATCAATAGAATTAGAACCACTGGTACCTGAGGGTTCACCAAAATGATATACATGGGAATATTCGCTACCCCACACACCTACTGGATCTTGAGCATCTGTAGCAGAGCTATTTCCATAATATATATAAATATAATCTGTATTTGAATTTTGATCTATTTGAGGAACTTTTACCCAAACTAAAGATTCTCCAGATTCATCCCACTTTTCAATTTCATAATCAAGTTCAGTAGTACCATCGCTATCTGTAAAACGTATATCTTCCCCATTATCCATAGTTAAAGAATAATCAATATTAGAAGAGTTTAAAGTTACCAAAACAACAAAATTTGTTAAGGTATCACTTGTAGTACCTATATTTGAATCTGTATTATCAAATGTAATTTTTTTTCGGTAATTCCAAGAATTATTGTACCACGAACTTTTGTTACTAAGTGAAAATTGCCCAGAACTAATATCAACACCACTTGCACTTTCATATGTTGTTACTGTACCAGTTACTACACCACTTGCTGTACCCCCACTCCAATCTGTTTGTGTCCATGGCGATGTGGATGCATATACTGGGGTGTTTGTGTTTAGTTTATTTAATATAGCTGCCCCCTGCAATAATGGTAATAGTGTGTATGTTATTAGGGAAATAAATATATATATACTATATGTCAGCTTCTTTATTGTGGTCTTTTTCATTTTTAGGCAGGTCTATTTTTATGTTTTAATTAATTAAAATAAGTATAGCACTTTTATTAAAAAATTTAAGTAAATATTAATACAATAAAAGTAATAAACATGTAATAAATTTAAGATACACATTAATTTAAAATATATTACCCTAAGATATTACTACATATTGGGGTTAGGGTACAATTATAAAAAATAAATTTAAATAGTAAAATGTATTTAATAAGATAACTAAAAGATATACCTATAAACTAGTTGATACTATAACAATAATATGCTACACTATAAAAAGTATAAATAATTTAAATAAAAATGAGCAGAGTAGTTTTAACCGATCAAGAAAAAAAAGAATATTTTAAAAAATTTTTAGAAGCAATAGAGCACGCATACAAAACAAATAGATTGGCAGACTTTATATTGGATTTTTATAGCGATGCAGAAGTAGCATCTGCAATTAAAAGGTTAGAAGTTTTTAAAAGGCTAAACAGTGGACATAGTTACGCCCGATTAAATAAAGAACTAAGCGTTAGTCCTATAACTGCAAGTAAAGTTTCAGCAGCCTTAAAAAACTCTTCAGAAAAATTTAGGATGTTACTAGAAGAACTTAGCCAAGAAGAACTACCAGTTAAACAAAAGAAAGAATCGGAACCTTCCACAATAAATGATAAAAGATCTACCTATTTAGGATAACTAAACATAAAACTATTACCCTTATACCCTTAGGAAAAGAAATTAACACTAAAATATATAAAAAAAGTATAATGATATAATAAATATTGTGAAAAAAATATTTTTTTTATTGTTAATACTATTATTAGTTTTTTTTTATTTTGCAAAAAAAGATATATATAAAGAATCAGTAAGTAAATCACCAAAAAAAACAAAATATTCAAAAAGTGTAAAAATAGCATTATTAGCAGACACACATAATAACCAACAAGGATTAAAAAAATCCTTGGAAGAAAGCAAAAATTTAAAAGTAAATTATGTCATAGTATTAGGAGATTTTACTGACTACTCAGAAGTAAAATATTTAAAAGAACAAAAACAAATTTTAGATGAAGCAAATTTAGATTATTGTGTGGTTCCAGGAGACCATGACATTATAGGTAATAATAATAAGGAATTAAATGTAGAAGAATCAAACTTTTTTAAAATTTTTGAAAATAAAATTTGTAAGTTATATATAAAAAAATATAATATTGCAATATTAATAAATCCATATAATTATAAAACCCTAAATAAAGAATACTTAAATAATTTTTATAACTTGCTAAGCAGTGACAAAATAAGCATATTAATAACAGAACAACCTATATACAACCCCAAATCCAATATTTATATGGGGTTCTTTGATCAAAAAGTAAAAGAACAGGCTAAAGAAATATTAAAAAAACTACAAAATAAAGAAATGATTATAGTCTCTGCAGATACTCATTTTTTTAAGAAGTATAAAAAAGATAATTTGATTTTTTATAATTTAGGAGCAATTACTAATAAAAAAAATATAACCAAACCTAATTTTGCTATTTTAGAAATAACAGATAACAATATAAAACTATACCAGAAAGAGATAGAGTAGAAATTTAACGCCCACTCTTCTCTTCACCATAGTATACATATTTAAAATCACACTTGCCATAGCTAAATAATTCATTATCCTCAAAAAACCTTTTCAACTCTTTTTTAGCGGTTTCCAAACTATCGCTCGCATGTACTACATTAGCTTGGATACCCATAGAAAAATCCCCTCTAATAGTACCAGCGGGAGCAACTCGTCCTTTAGTAGGACCACATAATGATCTGACAGTTGCTACGGCATCTAAACCCTGCCAAGCCATGGCAATAATTGGGGAGCTTTGCATAAACTCTTTTAAATCTTTAAAAAAAGGCTTATCTTTATGGTGTCCGTAATGTTCTTCAATTAATGCATCATGAACGCTAAGCATTTTTAAACCAATAAGCTTTAAACCCTTTCGTTCAAAACGGTGGATTATTTGACCTACTAAAGATCTTTGAAGCGCATCCGGTTTTAATAAAACTACAGTTGTTTCGGTATGTCCCATAAATAAAATTTAAATTTATACTAAGTATATAGTAACTACATTAAAATAAAATTCAATAATTAATTAAAATAAAATAGCTATACTTTTTTAGGAGAAGGTATTCCCAAAAAGCTTAGTCCGCTTTTTAAGATAACTTGAACAGCTTTTGTTATTTGTAAGCGTTCATACTCCTTTTCACTATCTAATATTTTGTTTGAGGCATAAAAACTATTGAATTTTTGCGACAATCTATACAAATAATAACAGATATAATGTGGAGAAAGTTCATGAAGAGACCTATAAAGTTCTTCTGAATATTTAAAGATTAAACGTAAAATGGATTTTTCTTTTTCATCTAAAATATTTATATTTAAACCTTTAAATAATATATTAGATTTAGGAGCAGAGTTTAAAACAGAAGTTGCTCTAGCAAATGTATATTGAATATAAG
Source organism: uncultured Candidatus Saccharibacteria bacterium (assembly GCA_964435455.1). Taxonomy (GTDB): domain Bacteria; phylum Patescibacteriota; class WWE3; order 2-01-FULL-39-13; family JAACPI01; genus CAYSYH01. The sequence goes on from CAYSYH010000044.1 coordinate 3,989, forward strand.
GACCACTAAAACCTTTTATATCGGTGGAATTTTTTAAATCAAATATTATATCTTCATATACATTGTATTTTAATAACTCAAATTTTAATGCTCCCAAAACAATATCCTTATGAGAGGGACCCTTGCCATACTGAGATTCTAACTGTTGAGAAATAGCTTTTATAAAATCTTCTAAACTAATTACAGAACCTTTTCTTCCACTCATCTTTACCCTATCTTTTTTTGTATCATATTTAATTCCTAATTTTTTAGCAGTATTTGGCGAAAGATATACAAAACCATAATTTACATGAAAATAATATTTGGATTGTTCCTTAAAACCTAACATATCTAAAGATTGGCGTACAACTTTTTGAGGATACGTTTGACTATTATCTATAATATTTACAACTCCTTTAGCATGAGTAAATTTATTTAAACGTAAACCTTGATTAGTAGAAGTAATGTATAAAGACTTATCCAAATACCAATCTAATCTTTTATATTTAAAATCAGGTAAAAGTCCAAATTTCCATAGATGATAAGCAATGTCATTAGCTGTATAAGTAGGTACTCCGTTTGACCTAACTAATACTTTATCATCTCCATCTTTAAACTTAATAAGCCAGCATCCTTTCTTTTTACCAGAAGTAGCTTTATAAACATATTTGTTACTTTTTAATATTTTAAAGGTTTTTTCCCAAAGCTTATTAAAATAAATATCACGTTCTCTTACAATAACATCAAAAAAGATATTTAAATCCTTTAAATTTAAGAATATTCCTTTTAATATTTTATGTGTGATAATTTGAGCTATTTTTGAATCTTCGCTGTCTTCCTTAAGAATATTTTTGTGTATTTTAGATTTTTTTTGTTGGAGATATTTATCCGTTCTAAGTTTTTCTTCAGTATAAGAATAAGCCTTTGAGGCTAATCTTACAAAACTTTTAGGCGTAACATTAGATGCATTGGTTAAATACCCCTCTTTATAAGCCAAAACAATAGAAGCTATCTGCTGACCAATATCATTTTGATAATACTGAACAACTAGGTCATCGCCTGAAAAAGATATCAACTTAGCAAGAGAGTCACCTATTAAAGAATTCCTCAGGTGTCCTATGTGCATTTGTTTGTTAGGGTTTAATTGCGTGTGTTCTAAAGAGACACGCCCCCCTACCAAAGGAGGTAAAATATTTTTTAAATAGTTAGTTTTCTTTTTAAAAATATAATTTAAT
>CAYSYH010000045.1:0-4933 GCA_964435455.1 uncultured Candidatus Saccharibacteria bacterium
GATTAAGTTTTTAACTAATATAAATTTTTTTGAATCTAACATTATATTTAAAATAATTAGGCTAAACCACTGTTATTTATTTTTTGTCTAACTTATCAGCCAATCTATAAACTCCTGTGGTAGCTGGTTTTTGGTATCTCTTATTACTGACCATATTGTATCCATACTTTTACTATCTATGTTTTTTATACCCCACTGCTTATCATTTATAACGTTTAATTCATACCATAAAGCCAACCCTTGTAAGTTAGTTATTATTGGGGCATATCTATATCTTGATTTACTCCTACCTCTTTTTAAAGCATTTATTATTCTTTTGTTTTTTTCCCTTTCTTCTATAGCTTTTTTTAGTTCTTCTCTTGCTCTTTTTCTTTGTTCACCTTCAACTATTTCTACTTCTACTCTATAGTAACTAGAACCATCTTGTTTTTCTATCCTAACTCTTGCATAACCTAAAAATATTAGATCTATAAGTGCATTTTTGTTTAATGATTCAAGGGGCTCATTATTATTTATATCCATTAATGTTCTTAATTGTTCTATAGTTAACTGTATATCTCCCTTATTTAAATCTATTTTAAGTTTTCTGTATAATTTTGCCAATTTGTTTTTTTCTTCTTCTGTAAAGCTTTCATTTTGTGTAATTGCTATTTCAATAAAAGCTTCTTGGGTTTTGTATCTTTCTTCCTCTTTTGTCATTTCTTCTGCAATAAACCAATAGGCTTGTGCCTGGCTTAATAGTTTTGGATCTAACCCTTTTAGCAAGTCATCCCAAGTTTTTTCTGTAATTCCTTTTACTGTTCTTTTGCATATCCATTGCCCTGTTCTATTAATTTTATTTGATGCTGGTTGTGCAAAAGCTATTGCTAACGCTAAAAGAGTTTTTGGTAGAGGTTGCTCACCGTTGTTTGATTCCCTCATATATGCATTTACAATTCTCGTTTTTCTAATATCTTTTATATTTGCCCTTTCACATAGGTTATTAATCATTTCCCTTACGTCTTTCTCTTCCTCTTCATCTTCCTTTGTACTTTGGTTTCTTTTTAATTGTATTTCTTGCGTAGCGGGGTTGTAATATACTACTTCAAAATGGCCCTTATAAATTTCTTCTATAAACGCAGCTGTTGCTGCTGGAAATCCCTCATCATATTTGTCAGCATTGTTTGTATTATAATATTCCTCTACCCATTGGGTAATCGATATTTTTTGCAAAGGTTCTTCTACTCGCTCGTGATTATTATAATTTTTCATACTCTCCATATTCCCATTATACCGATATATACCCCTTTTGTAAATATTGTTTTTAATTCTTGATTTAAACCTTGACACTATGGTATATACCTGTAAACTATTTTATTATGACTTTGCGCTTAAATAAATTTATTCCGCTCTCTCAAGAGCTATGTCACCCCTTACCTCCTTCTTTAAAAGAAGGTATGGGGTTAGGTGGAAAATATGCAAAGGCATTAAACTTATGTAAAAAGCTTGCAGAAGGGGTGCCCTTTGCAGGGCATCTATTGCATTTTGTTGCTAGCAGAGTTTTTAATGCTTTTTACGGTCAATTGCCTTTTGATATTGATACACTAAAACCCTCAAATTTATTAGGTATTGGTAACGGTTTTATGGTATACGATTTAGGGGAATATGTTTTAAAATTACCTTATTCTAATCAAGTTAGTTTAGGGGAACTTTTACGCTATTTGGGTTTATACAAAGAATATTTTTATGATTTTGCAATAGATACTTACCTTGTTGAAACAGAACATGGTGTTTGCTTATGTTCACCAAAAATACCTAATTATTGCGATTTACATACCTTTTTAAATGATAATCCCACTATTTTAGCAGAAGACCCTAGCATATGTGCTCAATTAAAAAGTTTAATAGAATCTATAGAATGCCTAATAAAAGAACAAGGTTTAATACCTGATTTAAAAGGTTTAAATAATGTTGTTATAGTTGATGGAAAAATTAAAATATTAGACTTGGGAACAATGTTTAAACAAGGTACTAAAGATTTTAAAACACAGCTATCTGTTTTAAATAATCTAAAGCAATTTTTACCTAAGTAAGTTTTTTTGCACTTCTTATTAACTTTTATATTTTAATTTTAGTTATTCTTTAATTAAAGGTACAAATGTAAAACCATAAAATTCTTCCTTATTTATACTTCCTTTATGATTCTTTTGTATTTTATAAATACTATTTTGTATGGGTATTACTATAATACCTCCTTTTTTTAATTGGTTTATTAGTTCTTGTGGTAACCTTGTTGCAGAAGCCGAAACCAAAATTTTATCAAAAGGCGCCTTTTTAGGTAAACCTACTATATGCCTATTTGCTTGAATAATTTTAGCATTTTTTAAATTATATTTTTGTATATTTTTATTTCCAAAATCTACTAAGCTTGGTATTAGTTCTACTCCGTATACTTTGCCTAAAGGTTCTACGGTTTTAGATAATAATGCTGTAGTGTAACCTGATCCACTGCCAACATCTAAAACCTTTTCTCCTTTTTTAGGGTTTAAAAGCTCCAACATAAATGCTACTGTAGTTGGTTGAGATATTGTTTGTCCAAAACCAATTGGCAAAGGTATGTCTTGGTAGGCTATATTATAATATTGCGGTAATACAAAATCTGCTCTGTCAATTTTTTTAAACGATTCAATTAAATTTGGGTTTTGCAATACACCTTTTTGTACTAAGTAATTTACTAATTCTGTGTTACCTTGCATAAATAAATTATACCACCAACTATATTTGCAGTTTTTATTTTATTGGGTTATTATTAATCACAATACTATGCTGGAAGAACATACAGAAATAAATTATCCATATCAAGGAGAAAATTTAGGAAAAAATTTAATAGAGGATTTATTTGATAAAATACCTAGGGATCTTAGGTCTTGTATTTTAGCCCTTATTATGGCAGCTGGTTTAACCGCAAATTTAATTAGTTCTGCTCAAGCTACTGAAGAGGGTCCTTCTCAATCAACAATTCCTCCCGCCCCTCTCGAGTTTTGTAGCCCACATATAAATCCAAATCTTTTTCGCATTTTTTTATCTCTTATTTATGGACGTGATGTTTATGGACGTGATGGGGTAGATTTGCTAGAACTAGAAGTTGAAAGATTAGCTGTAGAAGATCTACCAAAGTATCCTACCCGTTTGGTTAAAATTTTACCCGAAGGTAAGCTTTCAAATGGTGTCCCTGAATTTTCTAATTGTAGTTTATATAACCAATATATTCCTTTATCTGAACAAGCAGACCCCTGGTTAATTTATAGGCTAAACGGAACAAATAAACTTGTGGCTTATAAAGTTAAAGTTCGCCCTGATGGTACTTTTTCTTTAATTCCCGGTTCTGAGACATTTTTGGGCAATGCTGATATTTCTCGGTATGGCCCAAAAGTGCCTGTTTTAAAAGGTCCTAATGGTGAGGGGTGGGTTGTATTTTTTGATAAAGATAAACAAGAAATTGTAACACTACGTTTTGGTACTGATGGAGAACTTTTTATGTATACAGCTCCACCACCTCCTACTGAACATAATAATACCTTTAAACTTCCTTCAAGAACACTTGTTCCACCACAAGTACCTAACAAATTTTTAACCTTTGGAGGTATTTTAAAACCTAAAAATTCTCCGCCTAGGTTTTTGGCTTATTTATGGGATGTTTCTTCGGACCCTAAAAAACCTACTGTTGTGCCTGTTGATACATCAGGTTTTTTAGAAAGTCTTGATCCAAATAATTCGTTAGATATTAAATATTCCTTTAATGTGGGCGGAAAAATTGTTTTTTTAGCCAGAGATGTTGTTTCGGGAAAATATTATACCCTGGTAGCTACCTATAATTTACAAAGCAATTCTCTTAAGTTATCTAGTAATCCTTTTGCTTTACCCTTAAGTTATTTAAACCCTGTAGAAGCTTATCCTATCTATGGCTCTACTACTGAAGAATCGGGTGTAGTATTTATGGGAAAAGGTGACGGTGATACTGTCTTATTGCAGTTTGACCAAAATGGAAACCCTTATATAAAAAGCCTTGAGGCCCCGTTTTTTTGGCCGCTTAAAGGTGACTCTTTAGTGGTTGATACTAACATATCTGGTGTAAATGTTACTCTTATTGCTCCACAAATACCAGACACTTACCATCACATTCCTTACTATATGCCCTTACTTGTTGTTGAAAAGCGGGGAGGTAAATTAGTTCCCTATTATCTAGAACTTAGAACGCCTGTAGACAATTACAATTTTGATAATATATCCAGAGTTTTATGGTATCTGGAGGGTGGTAACCTAAAATTGCTTGTAGAGTTTAAAGATGATACTCCCCCTAAAATTTATGATGTTGATATTTACAATGAGCGAGTTTATTTACCTTTAGTAATATCTCCTAACGATTAACACCTTAGTTTTTTTGTTTCTTTTGCAGACATTAAAAAACGCTAAATAAACCTTGCAAGGATTTTAATATTTATAATTTTTGTTAAAATAGGTATATAATGCCCAACAAAAATATACAGCATTTAATTAAGGATTTTTTACAGTTTATAGAGGTAGAGCGTAACTTTTCGCAAGGTACTATTAAAATGTACCATATTTATTTAAACCAGTTTTATAATTTTGCACTAGCTAACTTAAATAAAAAATTTATTTCTCCTAAAGATATTACCCCCGAGCTAATAACAGATTACCGTATTTTTTTAAACAGAAGGCCTTCAAATACTAACCCTAAAAAAACTTTAAATGTAGAAACACAAAACTGTTTTTTAATAGCATTAAGGAGTTTTTTAAAATATTTAAGCGTACAAAGAGGTATAGAAGTTTTAGATTCTAACAGAATAAGCCTAGCCAAATCGGGAGATAGATTGCCCAAATACTTAACTAAAGAAGAATTAGAACGTCTTTTTAATACCCAAAATATTACACG
>CAYSYH010000046.1:0-4445 GCA_964435455.1 uncultured Candidatus Saccharibacteria bacterium
ATAAGTGTTGTAAGTTCTTTATATAATATAGTTTTTTACAATGTCGATAAAAAAACACATCTTTTAGATTATGACAAAATAGAGTATTTGGCTAAAAAGGAAAAGCCTCAATTAATAATTGCTGGAGCTTCAGCATATCCTCAAGAAATTGATTTTAAAAAGTTTTATGAGATATCTAAAAAAGTAGGATCTTTATTTATGGCTGATATTGCTCATATTGCAGGCTTAGTTGCTTCTAAAGTTCACCAAAGCCCTATTCCTTATGCAGATGTAGTTACTACTACAACGCATAAAACTTTACGAGGACCCCGAGGGGGACTTATATTATCTAAAAAGGAGTATGCTGAAAAAATTGCTAAAGCTGTATTTCCTGCAGGTGTGCAAGCAGGTCCCCATAATAATGTACATGCATCTAAGGCTGTATGTTTTTATGAAGCTATGCAACCTGAGTTTAAAGAATATAGCAATCAAATAGTAAAAAATTCTAAGGCCTTAGCTAATAGGTTAAAAAAATATGGATTTAGACTTATTTCTGGGGGAACTGAGAATCACTTAATATTAATAGATGTAACCAATAAAGCAAATGATGGAAAGATTGTTGCGGAATCTTTGGATGCGGCAGGCATAATTGTTAATTACAACATGATTCCTTATGATACCAAAACCCCTTTTAGGCCTTCTGGCATACGTTTAGGTACCCCAGCACTAACTAGTAGAGGAATGAAGGAAAAGGATATGGAAAAAATTGCGGATTGGATAAATGAGGCTATAATTAATTTAGATAATAACGGAGTATTAAATAGTATTAGGCTACAAATTAAATCATTTGCTAAAAAGTTCCCTGTTCCCGGTTTAGATATTTAGTTTTCCAAATATCTTATTTTTAGCTTATACAGTATAAAAACTATGCTTAAACTAAGTATTATTGCTATTAAGGTCATATTTAATAAAATGGCCTTATCAATTATATAATAATATGGAATACCTACTAAAGCGTTTCCTATTATTATACCTACGAGAAATTTTTTGATATCTATTTTTAATAGTCCTGCAGCATAGCATACTGCCTCAAAAAACGCACCTCCTCCAAATATTGTTAGTAATATAACAAGTTCTATTTCTCTTCCTTTTTTAATTCTAATCTTTTTCATAGTGTTTAAATCTATTATCTTTTTAACAAGTTTTTCTCCCCACATTTCCGCAATTTTATAGGCAGTTACTGCTCCTATAATTAATCCTGTTAGATTGCTTAAATAAGCTAACTTCCATCCTAATATCGGTATGGCGGCAATGCTAACTAATGCACCCGGTATTGGGGGCCACACAATTCCTATTATTTTTATAAAAATAATAACAGTTATTAAAAGGCCCTTGTTGTTTTTTGCCCATTTTAAAATGTATTTAAAATAAAGGGTGTTTTGTAACCAAATATACAGGATAAAAAAAATAAACAAAAAAACTCCCCATATAAATAAATGTTTATATTTTTGCACCGTTTTTATATATATGTTAAACTTATCATTAATAAATTTATTTTTTATTATGTCTATTATAATTGCTTTTATAATTATTATTTCCCTTATAGTAGTATATGCCTTTTTTGTTTACAACAGAATGGTTATTCTTAAGAACCGAATTAAGGAAGCTTGGAGTGATATAGATGTCCAATTAAAAAGGAGAAATAGCTTAATACCTAATTTAGTGTCTTCTGTTAAAGGCTATATGAAACATGAAAAGGATCTTTTATCTAAAATTACTGAGCTACGCTCAAAAATAGAAAAAGCTACGGATAAAAAAGAACTTAGCTCCCTAGATACACAGTTAAGAAGCGCATTAGGATCTTTAAGGATTGCTGTAGAAAATTATCCGGATTTAAAAGCTAACCAAAATGTGCTTAAATTACAAGAAGAACTTACAAATACCGAAGATAAAATAGCTTACTCCAGACGTTTTTATAATCAAACTGTATTAACTTATAATAATATGGTGAAAACCTTTCCCGGTATATTATATGCTCGTTTGTTTAATTTTGCACCCGAAGAGTTTTTTGAAGCTTCTGACGAGGAAAGAAAAGATATTAAAGTGGAATTGTAGAATTTGTTAAATGACTCATTCAGATTTATATAGTCAGATAGATAAAAATAAGCGGGAAACATTAATTATATTTTTACTTTTTACATTTCTTTTTTCTTTATTTTTTTATTCTTTAGGCTATTTATTTGGTGATCCATCTGCTTCCTATTTTTACTTGTTTTTAGGTATTTTAATTTCTCTTTTTTCTGTATTATATAGCTATTATTTTTCTGATAAGGTAATATTAAAAATTAGTAAAGCTAAACCTGCACAAGGACCTCAGTTTAAAATGCTTAATAACCTAGTAGAAAACATTAGCCTTGTTGCAGGAATTCCAAAACCTAAGGTATATTATATTGAGGATTCTGCCCCCAATGCTTTTGCCACAGGTAGGAACCCCAAACATTCAGCTGTAGTAGTTACTACAGGATTGCTTAAAAAACTAAATCGTGTTGAGCTAGAGGGGGTTATTGCACATGAATTAGCTCATATAAAAAACTACGATATATTAGTTGCTAGTATTGTTGCGGTATTGGTAGGGTCTATCACTTTAGTTGCAGATCTTCTTTTAAGAAGCAGATTAAATATTTCTTATAATAAAAGGGTTAATAATAAGAGTAATTCTAATTCTAATATTTTTCTTTTTATTGCGTTACTTGCGTTAATTATTTCGCCAATTATTGCTAAAATAATTCAGCTTTCTTTGTCAAGAAACAGGGAGTTTTTAGCTGATGCAACTGGAGCCTATTTTACAAGGTACCCAAAAGGGCTGGCAAATGCTTTACTTAAGATTTCTCAGGATAAAGAAGTTTTAGAAGTATCTAACAAAGCTACGGCACACCTATATATAGTAAACCCTTTTAAAGGGCCTATGGCAAAAAGGTTGGCAAATTTATTTAATACGCACCCTCCTATAGAAGAGAGGGTAAAGAGATTATTAAGTATGTAATTAGCGTTACTGCTTTCTTGTTTTTTATTTAATGGAATTATATACTCTTAATTGTATGGATATAAGTGTAATAAAAAAGACTCAACTTTTAGCAAATTTAAAAATTAGACCTAAAAAACTACAGAAGCTAGCAAAAGAGTTTTCTAAAATAATTGGTTATATTAATGTTATATCTAAATTTAAAGATGAATCTTTGCCAAGCTATTTTAACCCCTCTGATAATGTTAATGTTTTTGTTAAGGACAAAGCAGTCTTAAGTTTTTCTTTATCTAAAGATGATGCTTTAAAAAATGCTCCTAAAAAATACAAAAATTATTTTGTAGTTCCCAAAGTTATAAACCATAATAATGAATAGTATACCTTTAACTATAAAGGATTTATTAAATGAATATGATAAAAATAACTACTCTCCCAGGGAGTTAATTACAGCCTTTTATAGTAAATCTAAAAAACTACAAAAATTATTAAACCATTATACTTATATAAGAGAAGATTTAGATGATTTACCCAAAAAGGCTATTCCTTCTGCTCATAAAGATATGTTTAATATAAAAGGAATGCCTTGTACTGCATCTTCTCGTATTTTAGAAAATTATATTTCGGTTTATACCGCTACTTCCATAAAAAGATTGGAACGAAATGGCTTTTACACTTTAGGTAAACTTAATTGTGATTCCTTTGCACATGGTGCTACTGGTGAAAACAGTGCGTTTGGTCCTGCTAAAAATCCCTATAATTTAAGTTATGTTCCCGGAGGTAGTAGTAGTGGTTCTGCTGTAGCTGTAGCTAGCGGATCCGCTTTAATTGCTATGGGTACCGATACTGGGGGATCTATCAGAAATCCTGCAAGTTATACTAATACTGTTGGTTTAAAGCCTACATATGGTTTAGTAAGTAGGTATGGTGTAATAGCCATGACTTCTTCTACAGATTCAATTGGGCATATAACTAAGACCGTTTGGGATAGTGCTTTTGTTTTAAATATAACAGCTGGAAAGGATAGAAAGGACGCTAACACCTTTAATAGCAAAGTTTCGGACGACTATACAAAAGATTTAGATTCATTTAATCCTAAGAATCTAAAAATAGGTTTACCAAGAGAATATTTTTTGGATTCAATAAATCCTTTAATTAAACAGAAGGTTTTTGATTTAGTTAACTTCTTAAAGTCTAAAGGAGCTAAGGTTAAAGATGTTTCTTTACCTAATACTAAGTATGGTGTTCCTACTTACTATATTATTACACCTAGTGAAGTAAGCAGTAATTTAGCCCGATATGACGGTATTAGATATGGTAAACCTAGAGAATACTTTGAGGAGGAAAATATGCGTAGAATAATGATAGGTACGTTTGCTCTTTCTAGTGGTTATTATGATGCTTACTATGCTAAAGCCCAAAAACTACGCCACGCAATATCTAATGA
>CAYSYH010000047.1:0-4408 GCA_964435455.1 uncultured Candidatus Saccharibacteria bacterium
ATTACAGCTTTAGAACCAAATAAACGTGCAGAATTAGGTTTATTTTTAGGGTTTCAATATCCTGTTGAAGTACCTGGTGTCCCATTTATACAGTTTTTAAAAATGGCTTATGAGCAAAGATTTAAAAAAGATATAAAACTTGCTGAGCTTTTAAAATTAATATCAAATATTTCTAAAAAATTAGACATACCCAAAAAATTAATAGATAGATATTTAAATGAAGGTTTTAGTGGTGGTGAAAAAAAGAAATCAGAGATTTTACAAATGGCTATTTTGAGACCTAAATACGCTATTTTAGATGAAACAGATTCTGGTTTAGATGTAAGTTCTTTAAAAACTGTATTTAAATCTATTGAAACAATTCAAAAAGAGACAAAAATGGGTGTTTTATTAATAACTCATTATTCTAGAATACTAGATTATATAAAACCCGATTTTGTTCACATTCTTTATAATGGCTCTATAGCAAAAACAGGATCTGTCACCTTAGCAAAAAAGGTGGAAAAATATGGATATGATTTTGTCAAATAATTTAATATTTTATGAACTCTAAAAGAGATTTAAGTAAATTTAATAATTATAAATATGGCTTTAAAGACCCTGAAAATTACTTGATTAAGTTTCCTAAAGGGTTAAATGAAGACATAGTTAAAAAAATATCTTTAATAAAAAAAGAGCCTAAATGGATGCTAAAAAAACGTTTACAAGCTTACAGAATATTTAAATCCAAACCAATTCCTATGTGGGGAGCTGATTTATCAAAGATAAATTTTAATGATATTTATTATTATGCTAGGTATACAGAAAAAGAGAGTCGTTCTTGGGACCAAGTACCCTCTAGTATTAAAAGAACTTTTGATAAACTAGGTATTCCTAAGGCTGAAAGAGAATATTTGGCAGGTGTAAAAACTCAATACGATTCCGAAATAGTTTATGGTTCTATCTTAAAAAAACTTGCTAAAAAAGGTGTTATTTTTATGGGAACAGATGAGGCTTTAAAAAAGTATCCTGATATGTTTAAAGAATATTTTGGAACAATAGTTCCCGCGGGGGATAATAAGTTTTCTGCGTTAAATACTGCCGTGTGGAGTGGAGGGAGTTTTGTATATGTACCCAAAGGTGTCAAAGTTGATTTGCCTTTACAAGCTTATTTTAGAATAAACGCAAAAAGTATTGGACAGTTTGAAAGAACCTTAATAATTGCTGATGAAGGTAGTTATGTAAACTATGTAGAAGGATGTACTGCCCCTATTTATTCCAAAGATTCTTTGCATTCTGCTGTAGTGGAGATTGTAGTAAAAAAGGGAGCAAGGGTTAGATATACTACTATCCAAAATTGGTCTAATAATGTTTATAATTTAGTCACTAAAAGAGCATTTGCATATGAAAATTCTGTAATGGAATGGGTAGATGGAAATATAGGAAGTAAAATAACTATGAAATACCCTAGTGTTTATTTAAAAGGGGCTGGAGCGCATGGTGAAGTTCTTACATTAGCTTTTGCTGGAGATGGTCAGCATCAAGACACTGGTGCTAAAATGTTGCATTTAGCTCCTAATACTTCTAGTAGGATTATATCTAAATCTATATCTAAAAGTAGTGGACGTGCCGGTTATAGGGGTTTAGTTTATATATCTAAAAATGCTAAAAATTCTAAAAGTAATGTTGAATGTGACGCTTTATTGTTAAACTCAAATAGTAGGACAGATACGTATCCTTATATTAAATCTAATAATAAGAGCTCTAAAATTGGACATGAAGCAAGCGTATCTAAAGTAGATGAAGCTCAATTATATTATTTACAATCAAGAGGTTTAAATAAAGAGCAGGCATCGTCTTTAATTGTAAGCGGTTTTATAGAACCTATTGTAAAAGAGCTTCCTATGGAATATGCTATGGAGCTTAATAAACTTATAGAGCTCGAAATGGAAGGGAGTGTAGGATAATATGCAAAGAGAAGTTCTATATTTAAAATCATTACCTAAATCCTTTACTTTAAAATCTAATGAAAAGTTAGATGTGTTTTTTTATCATACAGGTAATATTAAAAAAGATATTATTTTAAAAATAAACCTTTTAGGTAAAAATGCATCTTTTAATTTATACGGGGCTGTTTTTTTAAATAAAAACCAAAGGCTTAATTTATCTACATACTCTTTGCATAAAAGCCCAAATACATTTGCTCGTATAAATATTAAAACTGTCTTAACTGATTATGCAAATTTTAATTTTATGGGAATGATTGATATTGGGCCTAAAAGTTTTTATTCCGACTCTTATCTGCAACAAGATAACTTAGTATTGTCAGATAATGTTGTTTGTAATACTAGCCCTCAGTTAGAAATAAAGGCCAACGATGTAAAAGCTAGTCATGGCGCTACTGTGGGCAATATTGAACCTTTGCATTTATATTATCTTAAATCTAGAGGGTTAGATTACAAACAAAGTGTTTTTTTAATATCTAATGGATTTTTAAGTTCTGTTTATGGTACAGATGCTTCCTATGTTTTAAAAAAGCTGAACTTAAAAAACTTTTTAAACTAGGATATACTTTATTTGCTATGTATCTTTTAAAATCCATTAAAAAAGATTTTCCTATTTTTGATAGGCGTTTTAATGGTAAGCCTTTAGTTTACTTAGATAATTCTGCTACTACTCAATGTCCTAAGGTTGTTATACATGCCCTAACTAATTATTATTCTAAATATAAAGCCAACGTTCATAGAGGAATTTATGCACTTTCTGAAGAATCCACAAATATTTACGAGAAATCCCGCAGATATATTGCTAACTTTATTGGTGCAACATTTAATGAGCTCGCCTTTGTAAAAAATACTACAGAAGCAGCTAATTTAGTAGCTTACTCTTTTGTTTATTCAAACCTTAATAAAGGAGATACTTTGGTAGTTTTTGAATTTGAACATCATAGTAATTTTTTGCCTTGGGTTAGGGTAGCTAAAAATAAAAATTTAAATCTAAAAATAATTCGCATGAACAAAGAAGGATCTTTTAATTTAGAAGAGTTAAAAAAAATAAATTTTAAGTTTTTAGCTATACAACACTCCTCTAATTTTTTAGGTACAGTGCATCCTTTAAAAGAAGTAGTAAAAATAGCAAAATCTAAGAATGCTTATGTTTTTGTAGATGGTGCCCAAGCCGTAGCCCATAAGGGAGTAAATGTAAAAAATTTAGACGTAGATTTTTATGCCTTTTCTGGACATAAAATTTATGGCCCTTTTGGTATTGGAGCTTTATATATTAAAAATTCCATTTTGCCCAAAATGCAACCTTATTTATTAGGAGGAGGTATTGTTGAGAATGTTACCATAAAAAAGTTTTCCTTTATAAAAGGACCCGAAGTTTTAGAAGCTGGTACTCCAAATGTAGGGGGAGCATATGCTTTTTATAAAGCATTGGAATATTTTACAAACTTGGGTAAAAAGGAAATATTTAAACACGAAGAGAAAGTTTTAAATTATCTTTTAAAAAACCTTTTAGAATTATCTTTTGTAACTGTATATGGACCTAAGAACTCTAAAAACAGATTGGGTTTAGTTTCTTTTACTGTTAAAGGCGTTCATCCTCACGATTTAGCTACTATTTTAGATGCAGAAGGTATTGCGATACGTACAGGTCATCACTGCGCCATGCCTGCACATACATTTTTAGGTATATCTTCAAGTGCTAGAGCAAGTATTGGTTTATATAATAATAAAGATGATATAGATAAGCTTATACTTGGTTTAAAAAAATCTTATAAACTTTTTAATAAATAAATATGAGTTCTTCAATTTATTCAAGAATGTACATTTTAGAACATGCAAAAGAACCTTTTAACTATAAAAAGCCTAAAAAATTTTTAGCAAAAGTAAAAGTTTTTAACAAATCTTGTGGTGACGATATGACTTTATATCTAGTTAAAGATAAAAAAAATAAGTATAATATTTACTTTTCTGCAAACGCTTGTGCTGTTGCTGTATCTAGTGCTTCAATGATATTAGAATCTTTGTCAAAAAATAAAAACCTTTTAAAAAAGATAAATTTATTAAAAAAAAATGATATTTTAAATAATTTTGATGTTGTTTTAAGCCCTTCCAGGCAAAAATGTGCTTTATTAGTGTATAATGGTTTAAAGAAGTTATCAAAGTATGAAAAAGAAAAAGAAAAAGAAATATAAATATATAAATCCTCAAGATAATATAGCTGAGGTTATACAAAACTACCCAGAGACTGTAGATGTTTTTTTGGGTTTTGGTTTACATTGTGTGGGTTGTTTTGCAAGTGCTTTTGATACCATACTTGCTGGAGCTCAAATACATGGTTTAAGTGATGATGAAATAGATAATATACTTGCAGAAGTAAATGAAGTCGTAAAACAAGTAAAAAAATTAAAAGCAAAAAAAAAATA
>CAYSYH010000048.1:0-4388 GCA_964435455.1 uncultured Candidatus Saccharibacteria bacterium
TTTATACTTATTTTTACTCCCATATTTTTTGCAAGCTTTGCTAAGTTATAAGGCAAGTCTAACCGTATGGGATGTGCATTTATTTCAAAGGCAACTTTGTTTTTTGCAGCTTCTGCAAAAACTTTTTGTGTGTCAAATTCTAAACCCTTTCTTTTATTTATTAACCTTGCTGTAGGGTGACCTATTATTGTAACCAAAGGATTTTGTATAGCTTTTAAAAACCTTTGTGTGGCAGATTTTTTATCCATTTGAAAAGAAGAATGAACAGAAGCCAAAACATAATCTAACTTTTTTAACAAAGATTTATTAAAATCTAGGGAACCATCAGGCTTTATATTTACCTCCCCTGAGGCTAAAACAGTAATTTTATTTTTATACTTTTCCTTAGCCTTTAAAATAGCATCTAAATATTTATTAAAATCAGCCTCTTTTACAGAGTTGGCTATAGCTAAACTACCTAAATGATCTGTTATTCCAACAAATTTATACCCTTTTTTAATACATGCTTGAATCATTTCATCTAAAGTATTTGCTCCATCACTAAAAGTTGTATGCATTTGTAAATCACCTTTAATATTTTTTAGTGTTATTAAATTAGGCAACGTATTGTTTAAAGCTTGCTCTATTTCACCCTCATCTTCCCTTAATACTGGGGGAATATAATTATTAACTAATTTTATATAAATATTTTTTTCTGACTTTCCAGCTACTTTTTTACCAGTTAGTTTGCTAAATAAACCATATTCACTAAGTTTATAACCTTTTTTTAAAGCTATTTTTCGCAAATGTACATTATGATCTTTACTACCAGTAAAATATTGTAAAGCTGATCCAAAGGATTCCTTAGGAACCACCCTTAAATCTACTTGTATTTTATCTTTTAACCAAACACTTGCTTTTGTATCTCCTTTGCCTAATATTTTGTCTACTTTAGGATAACTGCAAAAAATATCTATAGCTTTAAAAGGATTATTACAACAAGCTAATATATCAATATCCCCCACTGTTTCAACCCTACGCCGCAAAGACCCTGCATATTTTAAGTGTGTAAAATTTAATTGATTTTTTAAATATTCAATATATGAATTAGCAACATACAAGGCTATATCTATGCGAGTACGTTGCTTATTTAAAATTGCAAATTTTAAACTCTCTAATATTTTTTGTTGAGATTTTTTACCAAAACCTTCTAAATTGGCAATAGCTCCTTGCTCTGCAGCCTTTTTTAAATCAGAAACATCTTTAACCCCTAATTTATAATACAATTTTTTTACTGTTTTTGGTCCAATACCTTGAATTTGTATTAGTTCTTCCAGCTTTACAGGAGATTTATTTTTTAATTCTTCATAATATGACATTTTTCCTGTTGTAATGTATTCTAAAATATCTTGAGCTAGGGATTCGCCTATTCCAGGTAATTTTTTTAATTGCTCAAGGTTATAGTTTGAAATATCTTGAGGGTAATTATTCAGCACCTCAGCTGCTTTTTTAAAAGCCCTAATTCTAAAAGGGTTGGGAGAATCTTGCATTTCTAAATAGTTAGCAATATTTTCAAATATTTGAGCTATCTCTTGATTTATCATTTTTTTAATTATATCAATTTACTTATTTTTAGTCTCTTGTTCTATTATTTTTAAACATTTCTCTTTTAAAGGGTCATACTTTTCCATTAAAGGAGGTATACCCCTTGTCTTTTTAAGCTTTTTTAAAGTATCAAACTGTTTATACACACTACCGTCTTTTTTTATAAAACTAAAATTATCAAAAGGAGGGTCGTATTTAATTGTAAAAGGAGTTACAGCAACAATACGGCTGTCGGGCAGCCATACCTTTTCAAATGCTATTTTGTAATATTCCGCTACTTTTTTTTCGGGGTAATAATCTTTTCTGTAATTTTTACCCTCTGCATGAGGCCAACCTGTTTCGGTAATAAATACAGGAATATTTTCTATTTCAAAATATTTTTTTAGTAAAGAAAGTTCCCACTCATAAGCTTTAATGCTTGATCTTCCGGTATCATAAGGATCCCCCAAATATCCGCGTATATGAGGATAGGGATGAGTCGCCCAACCATCTAATTTTTTTAGTATTCCAGGTTGGGCTTTGTCCATTTCTATTAAAAACTGTTCTTCGTCTATATAACCATTTCCACTACGTGCGCTAGCATTAAAAGCTCCATTTAAAATAAAAAAATTTGGATTAGTTTTTTTATAAATTTTTATTGTTTTATTTAAAATCCAAGCATATTCTTTTGGGTTAGCGCCACCCTTCCAAAATTTTGAATCATTCACCTCATTATATACCGATATATACCTATGCTTTATTGGCCAATTTAAACTATTTAAAAATTCAGCAGACTTTTCTGTTTCTTCTTCGGCCTTTTTTCTATCTTGAGAAACATCCCAAAGCTGTATTATAGGTATTAAGTGATAGTCATTTAATACTTTAAAAAAACTGTTCCACTTTTTAACATCGTAATCCTTTACATTATAAGGAACTAAAACATAACCCCAATCCCCACCATTGCTATTTACCATTTCAGCAGCCTTTCTAGCAAAATCATCTACCCTATAAATATATAGGCCAAACTTATTGTTTTGGTAACCTATTATTTTTTGTATTTTTTTAGGTTTTTCATTTTTTTTAACTAATTCTGTAAAATAGGTTTTTCTATATCCTCTGCATATATCCTTTACGGGTTTTTGTAAATCTTTTTTAAGGTTATCCGTTTGAGTAATATTACTTATGTGTGTATCTTTTGGGGTCTGTTCTTTTTTATAAGGTAAAATAGGTCCTAAACCGCTATAGTATAAATAAATACCAATTAAAAAAATAATAAATATAGATGTATATAAAGCTTTTTTAGAAAACATTGTTAGTTGCTACGCTGTATTATAGCATAACTTATTAACTACCTACCAAAAGATATTCTATCGGTTGCAATATTTTTATAATTTAATAATTTTGCAGGCATTAAAGTAAATAAACCATATTTATTATTTATAGAGTCTAGAATTTTATAAAAAGACTGGTTTTTTTTGTCTAAACCAAATAAAGTTTTTTGTTTGTGATAAGCATTTAAAGACAAAGAACTTGCGGAAAGCAATAATATTTTAACCTTTTTATTTTTGTAGGGATTTTTGTTAAAAATATATATAAAGTTTTTATATATTTCAAAATCCAAGTTGGTATAAAAGGTAAAAGTATATCTACATGTCCACTTTGTACCATCTACAAATTTTAAATAAATATAAAAAGTCTTAGCACAAAGTAAATGCCTCCTTAAGCGGAACCCTATTTTTTGAGAAAGTTTTAATATAATTCCTTTTAAATAATTTAAATTGTTAGAAAAGTACCTTAAATGATACGAATGTCCTAAACTTTTTTTAGGAATTGTTAAGTTATCAATAGAATAACCCCTAAGTCTTAAATACCAATAATATCCATGTGTTTTAAAATGAAACTGTAAAAATTGTAAAGATGCATTGTAAAAGTCTATAGGAGTAAAAATACCTAAGGAATTTAGTTTTGACTCCGTTTTTTTGCCAACTCCATGTAAATCAGAAAGTTTTAAACCAGAATAAAAATTTAAAAGACTTTTAGGGTTTAAGTAATAAAAACCGTCAGGTTTGTGCTTGTTACTAGCTACTTTTGCTAAAAAAGGACTATTTGCTACGCCAATAGAACAAGTAAAACAATCCCCTACCCTTTCTTTTAAAATTTTTTTAATATCAAAAGCAACTTTTTCAAGATTATTTTGCTTAATACTTACGTTTGTAAAATCTAAAGTAGCTTCATCTATAGACTTAGGTATTACATTAGGAGTAAATTTTTTAAAAACAATCATAATTTTTGAACTAATATTTCTATAAAACTTTGGATCAGATAAAAATATTTGTAAAGAAGGACATAATTTTTTTGCTTGACTATACCTCATGCCTGTTTTAACTCCGCAATATTTTGCTGGATAAGAACTTGCTAAAATAACTGGATTTCCTTTTAAATGTGGAACTACCGCAATAGGAGCATTTTTTAATAGGGGGTTTTTAAACACTTCGCATGTAGCAAAAAAACTATTCATATCTATATGCATTATTGTAGGTTTTTTTGAATTTGGAGAGTTTATATATCTACCCAAATATTTTTTTAAAGGCACATTTTAAGTATACAAAAAACCCGAATAAAATACAAACAGTTTAAAGTGATAAAATCATTCAATTACTTTATAATCTATAAAATTAGTTTTAAAATGCTTTGATAAGGTATTAACCATTTTTTCAGATTTATAAATTTTAGAACAAACTACTAAATCAATATGCAAAGCAGAATATTCATACCAAGAATGTAATATTAAATTAGATGACTCTAAAATATAAGTCAATGTATAA
>CAYSYH010000049.1:0-4162 GCA_964435455.1 uncultured Candidatus Saccharibacteria bacterium
CTTCTATCTCTTCTAGTTCTACTTTGTCGCTAAATCTTGATGGTATGTTTACTGTAAGTTGTGGATTTTGCCTTTCTATTGAAATAGCATGTATTCCTAATACATTATTCCTTTGTTTTTTAATTTTTATACTTTTATAAATATTTTTTGCAAAATACAAAACGTTATTATTACCGTATATGTAATTAAATGCCAAAGCTGTAGAAGATAGCGTTAAAAAAAGTAATGTTGATATATAAATTGTTTTAATTGTTTTTTGTTTTTTGTTTTCTCTTTTATAATAATTTTGTTTTACTATATGAAAGGGAGTCTTTGTTATATTAAGATTTTCTAATTTTTTTTCTTTTTCAAATATTTTTTTTATATCTGCAATGGTGTAGCCTTTATTTTGATATTTATTTATTTTTAACAATGTTTTTAATGTTGATTTTGGTAAAAAGGACACATAATTACCTTTTATTTTCCTTTTTATTTGATTTTTAATTAACCCATTTTTTATATAATATTTAATTCTGTTTTTTGGGTTTCCAAAACCAAAGTTAACCCCCTTACTTTTAGCAATCTCAATTAATGTTTGAGTAGGTATGTATTTTTCTTTATTATAAAAGATTTCCATTGGGCAGAGTTTTTATTATTTATCCTGTGGAGAAATTATATCATAAATCCTTTTATTTGGTAATATTTTTTACTAAGTTTGCCTATTAAAATTTTCTTACTCTATTCATGGTCTCGTCATATTTTGTCTTAGTGAATTAGTATTTTATTCTTAAAACTTTTTTATTCTTTTTTATTTATTTGTCATTTAATGTTATTAAAACAATTGTTAAGGTGCTTTTATACTTTTTTTGTAATTTTGTATCATATTTAATTTTAAATTCTTTATTATTAATCAAACGTCAGCTTTTTTCTTATACAAATATATTATTTTTAGATTTTTACATTATCCATTATCTTTATCTTTGATTTTATCTTTTGACTTTATTTATAAAGTATGTTATTTTTTTAATACTATGCCTACAAAAAATAAATCTTTTAATAATAAACTTTTATTTTCAAGTATTGTTACTTTTACTGTATTTGCATTTTTAAGCTTTCCCTCTTTTTCGTTTGCTCAAGAATTTAATTTTGACCGAGTGAAACCAAGATCTGTAATACAAGGAAAAAATAAAAAAGTTCCTGTTGATGTAAAAAGAAGAAATAAAAAAATAAACAATTTTAAAAGGAAGTCTTCAAAATTAAAAGATACTTATATAAGGGATAAATATGATTATCGTACTACTAAAAGAAGATTTGATAAGGCTAAGGATAGATTTAAAAATAAAAATAATTTAGATGAAAAAAGAAGAGATTTTATAAAAAATAATCTGGATAAAGTTTTAGATAGACTAACTAGTAAAGGAGAAAGCTTAAAAAATAGAGCGTTACTAAGAGTTGATGCATTAGAAAGAATTGCTAACCGTGTTTTAAAAAAGATTGAAATTATAGAGGAACGAAGAAACGTAGATTTATCTGCTCCTAAGAACAAAATAAATGAGGCTTTAAGCTTACTCGCACAAGCTAAAGTTAAAATAGAAAATATTTCTATCAACACAACTGTTGATGATGTAGATTCTTTAATGCAAGAGGTGTCAAGTTTAAAATCTCAGTTAAAAGATATTAATAAAGATTTACTAAAAGCTCATTCTTTAATAAGGGATGCTTTAAATATGCTAAAAAAGGCTGTTCGTAAAAATAAGAGTACTTTACCCCCTGTAAGAAAGCCAGAAAGGCCTATTAAAGCTCCTATAGTGCAAGAGGCTGAATAAAAAGTAAAAAGAATTTATAAAGATAATAGATAAATAAGGCTTTGCCTCCTTTTAATTTACGTATATTATTATTGTTTTTATAGTTACTTTATTATTAATTGTTAGTAAGTTTACTTTATTTACTTTTTAAAATGCAGTTTTTATATTAATTGTTATTTAATTTTTTATTTTTGGTTTATATATATAAGTTTGTTCTTCTATCTATTTATTTCCTACTAATTAAAATATGCCGCCCCATTGTTATATATTAATTTAACCTGTTCCTCTGTAACTCCATAGTTATATATCTTTACTTCGTCTATTTGTCCAGTAAAATAACTGCTTGTACCTCTTGAACCAATATACACTGAGGAGTTATTTTTTGTGATTCCTGTAGTTGTATCTGTGGTAGTACCTTCTAGCTGTCCATCTATATATAGATATAAAGTAGAGGATTTTTTAACAAATATTATATTATGCCATTTATTATCGTTATATGTTTTTGCAGAAACTATTGAAGGATTGTTAGTCCCATCATACCTAGCTACTTGTATTTTGTTTGGATTACTATATGTTGAGTTTCGGAACCTTATTACATATGGATATCCTCCAGAACTGTTCCATTTCTCTACTATAGCGTTTGCTGTTGTAGATGTATCATTTTGTGATATTGGTATTTTTGCCCATACCGATACCGTAAAATTGTCGGAAGTATCAAAATCATTAACATCATCTGTATCTGGTATATATGCATAATCGTCTGTTCCGTCAAATTCAATACTAGAATTATATCTTCCTGCTGAACCATCTGCCCACGCCTCTCCACTTGATCCGCTACAAGTTCCTGGGCTTGTGTTTGATCCTCCTGATCCAATGTTTAGTGTCCCATTAATTTGTTCTGTTCCAGAATCATATAGTGTTGTACCAGAACATTCATCTAATTTATAATGGGATAATGCTTTTCCTTTAGAGTAATCCCACATTATTTGCGCAGGTGTGCGTGCATAATCGTATACTCGTACATCATCAATAGTTCCATCAAATTCTTGAGCGTTGCTATTTCTTGCTCCTATGTTGTAATCAGCTGTATTATTATTTATACCGCTGCTATATGAGGTGCTAGCTTTTAAAATACCGTTTACATATATGTATAATTTTGTACCATCGTATACTCCAGCTACATGATACCATTTACCTACTTCATACGTATTATTAGGGGTACTTACCGATGTTTGATTGCTGCCATCTGGTGATACTTTAAGTGTAAATCTTCCAGTGCTTTGTTGCCTTAGATAGTACCCATAATTTCCCGAAGATCCGTCTTTACCTGTAATTACCATTGTGCTTGATAAGTTGTCTGGTTTTACCCAAGCCATTATTGTAAAACTGCCTGTTATATCCAGTCCCGTTTGTTCCGTATCCTTTATTCTTAATACCTCATTATTTGTTGCATCTAAATCAATTGCGCTACCATACTTTCCAGGTACCCAATCATCTTCTGTAACATCATTTAATGTGTCCATATGATTATTATTTCCTGAAGTGTCTTTAATTGCATCCACTCCTGTACCTGTATTTTCGTCTAGTTTCCAATGTGCTACTGGAGGGTTACATGATGTAGTGTCTCCTGGTATGCAATATTCACTATTTGCTGAATTAGATGGAATTCCACTTGAATTTGTAGATATTGAACCTACTTGTATTGATTTACCTCTATTGTAAAGTAATTTAACTTGGCTTTCTGTTAAGCTTGTGGTATAAACTTGTATTTCGTCCATATCACCATTAAAATACCTTGCGCTACAACAATCATCGTTTCCTATTATAAGATTTTCTGAGTTGGTACTATAATATCCTGTTCCCGAACTGCTTCCTTTTAAAATCCCATCAACATATATTTTTGCGGTACTTCCGTCGTATGTGGCTGTTACTAAATGCCATTTATTATCCTCCACATTTGTATTTGTAGTAATTACTGCAATATATGTTGTTCCATTGCCAAAATCTGCCCTAACATTACCATTTGTAGCGAACCCCATTTTATATCCACTATATGTTGCGCTCATTTTATCTATTATTCCAGAATAATCATTTGTACCTGAAGTTTTTACCCATGCACTTAATGTTATAGTTCCATTATTTTCTAAAGAATTGCTATCGGGTACAGAAATATATGTTGATGTTCCATTAAACGATCCCCCCATATTAAATATGCTATCTCCGTTCCATGTTAAATTTGTAGCAGTACCATTGTTATTTTGAGGGCTAGAATCATTTATAGTAGTCCCATAACCTTCATCTAATTTTAAGTATAATGCCTGCGATCCAATTGGAGACCCTCCAACCGGGTGCCCCCCATTCATATCTTCTATAATTTT
>CAYSYH010000050.1:0-4110 GCA_964435455.1 uncultured Candidatus Saccharibacteria bacterium
CAATGACTCGAGTTACTGTTGCTTGCCTGTAAGGTCTATTGTTTAAGTAATATTCTTTTGAAGGTATTATATCTATTCCTAAATGTTGAGTACCAAATTCTTTATAATAACTAGGGCTTTTAAAATAAGCTGTTATGCGGGTAAACTCAAGCGAATTACCTCCAAAGGGGCTTTTTGTAGGTATTAAGGTATTCCTAAAACCCCCCTCTCTGTACCTAAACATAATTTTAGGTAAAGAATATGTTTCTAAAACAGATACGTCTATCTCTTTAGTACTAGCAACACGCCAATATAAGTAACCTAAAAAAATATTTAAAAATAAGGATAAAAATAAAATTACTTTACCCCATCTTGCAAAAGAAGGAGACCCTATATAATTAAACATAACTAAATACTAATAATCTTTAGTGGATTTTTTTAAAGCTGCTGCAGTTATTACAAATAAAAACCCAGTAACTAAAAATAACCCCACCCTTTGCCAAGGAGTTCCTGCTGTTTCGGGTATGGCATATGCCACTTCTTCCTCTTTTTGAGGAGCTTTAGGTTTAGGAGCCTGAGCAGTTGGCTCTTCTTTACAATCTAAATTACTAGAACATTCATTAGGACCAGATCCTTCTACCTCTACACAGGCTTCGTTTCTACAAACAAGGCGAGTTGGAGTTACACAATCATTATCGGTGCTGCACTCGTTAGTACCAGTACCTTCAACCGCAACACAGGCTTCGTTTCTACAAACAAGGCGAGTTGGAGTTACACAATCATTATCGCTTTGGCAAGTTTGCTCGCCATTTTGTACATCTCTATATACAACTTCGCAAGTATTATTAGAGCTACATACACTATTTATAGGTGCTGTAGTTACTGAATCTTGACAATATTCAACTAAGTTTTGCCAAGCTACCTTAGAAACATTGGTTATGGTTTTATTAGCTCCAATATTGTTCTTAACAGTTACCAAAAAGGCTATATCCAAAGTTGCAGATGTGTTTAGATCTATATTAGTACAGTTCATACCTGTAAAATTTGGAGGTACAGTACAGTTGGTTTTAATAACATCGGGTACTTCAGGTGCAAAATCTTTAAACTCAAGCCATTCTAAATTTTGGGCCCCTTGCAAAGCAAATATAGTATCTAAAGGATTAGACACCACTACACCAGTCAAATTAGTATTACCTGTATTTAAAGCACTTACATTAATTTTTAACATATCTCCGGGCTTTACAGGCCTATTAACAGGAGACCCATCTGCAAATGTAAATTGGCTTTCACAAGCTATACCTGGTTGGGGGTTTGGAGGAGTTGGAATAGCTTTAAATTGAGCATTACATACTAAGTTTTTTGATTTTCCATCAGAAGTTTCAACCTTAGAAGTAAATTTATTCTTGATAGCTTCGGAAAATTCTTTTATAACTTTAACTCTAAAGCTTATATTTAAAGTTTGCCCAGGATTAATAACAGGGTTACCCCCACAAGCAATTGTCCCGTATTCCATATCTACATTTGTTTTATGTATAGAACAATTTAAGCCCGAAGACCCTGCATCTACATCTAAAACTTCTATATATTCAGAATAATTTTGCATAAATTCATCTAAAAACCTCTTTACAGTTACACTCTTTGTAGAATTACTAGGGTTACTAAGTTTTAAAACATAAGTAAGTGTACTACCTACAGTAATCTCTGGTGTAGAAACATCTTCGTAACCGCTTATTGTTTTTGAACAAGTTACATTTGGCACACTTGTATCAGTACCAATATTAAACTCTACCTGACAAACATTTGAAGTAGTTTGTACGTTTATATTTGGCTCTTCACCCTTATTAAATAAAAGTTTATAAGCAAAAAAGCTTATTAATACAACAAATAATAAACCACCTAAAACATACAAAAGTTTGACATAACTTAGATTAAAGCCACCTTTAGATACAGAAAAGTCTTTTTTTAAAGAATTTCCTAAGTTTTGTTTAGTTTCTACTGGTTTTTCGTTAATTATTCTAGCCATCGGTATTATTTGAAGAATTTATATTTACACGGTCACCGCCACTACATATATAATCTCCTTCAGGAGATGTACCACATACCTCGGAATTTGCTTTAAAATTACCTGGCCCATCTATATCAAATTTTGTAACACCTTTATAACAATCGGTTCCCGATAAACACACAGAGGAATTCACCTTTTGTATTTGGTTAGAATTTAATGTACTGGTAAAATTCTGTGAATTAGAACCAACAGTTTTTGTCAATCTAAAATTCATTTTTGTTATTGTAGTGTTTTTTGCTTCGCCATAGCAGGTTAACCACAAGGTACCCGAAAAGTCATCGGGTACGCTATTTAACGAATATTTATTTGGACTATCTATAGGGTCCCCCCTATCTACAACAACAGCTTCTAGCTTTTTACATTGCACATAAGCATTTTTAGGAGTTGGGGGTGTAGGCTTTTCATCCACGCTAAAGCGTAAAGAACAAACACCTGCTGGCTGTTGAACTAATACATCGGCAGGTTCTCCCGATTTATTAAAAGGATTTTTATTAAAAATAAATAAAAAACTAAATACTAAGGATAATACTAAAAATACACCTATAGTAGGTAAAATAAATTTATTAGACTTATTCTTTTGTTCTATAGCTATTGTGCTAGCCTTTTCCATTTAAATATCTCCTTATTGTTGTAAAGAGGGCCCATCACAGAGTTTTTTACCCTCAAATTCTACACATACTCTTGAAGTAGCATCATAAGTACCTTTACCGGTTATATCAAAATCCGCGTAACCTTTATAACAATAACCTTTTGTTCCTGTTGCTCCATTTATCCCAGAAAGTATACAACTTGTAGGACTACTAAAATTTGTAATTTTTTTTGCCTGCACACCTTGTCCAGATTTAGCGAACATAAAAGTTATTTCAGTTATGGGATAGTTTTTATCAGAAGTAAAACCAGTACATTCTAAACGCACCTTACCATTAAAACCCTTTGGTAAATTATCTAAACTTACCTTTTCATTTGGGGAATTTTTATACGCCCACCCCGTAAGACCAACACACTTATAAGTAGGCTGTTGTGGAGTAGGTGGAGGAGTGGGGGCACAGTTATTAAAGTTACAATCTGATTCACCATATAAAGAAGTACCATTATAACTTATATCTAGTTGCCATACACCACAAGCAGGTATTCCTACACTAAATGTTTTACAAGAGGGGTTTTCTTCGGAACCAGCGGGTATTTTTTTAGGTTGGGCCTGACAACGAGCTTCATATTTTACCTCACTACAATTTTTTGGTTCTGTATAATTTTTTTGACACTCTGCAACATTTACTGTCACTTCATTAGGATTGGTATTACATACTGTTGCAGAAGCACCCCCCCTATTTGATACATAAACTCTCCCAGAAGGAGGATTATTTCCACCACCATTACCATTGCAGTTGGGACCACAACAAACCCCAGTACTTGTACTCACGCCATTTTGGCAAATATGTTCAGTTTCATCCGCATCGCACCATCGCTGTTCTATATTTTGGGATTTCCAGCAAGAGAAATCTCCATTACACCCGTCAGTTTCACACCTCTCACGTGTATCCCCGTTACATCTTGTTGCTCCAGGTTCACACTGCCAAACTTGAGCTCTTACAGCATATTCTGAATCAATAGAGTTGGGTGAAGTAACCAATAAACTAGAAAGGTAAAAACCTAATATAAGGATTACAATGAAAACTAAAAAAATATAAATATAATTAAAAAAATTTAACCTTTTTACTGTAGGCAGGTATGACATATATATTTATTTATAAAATAATCTTAAACAAAGTTTAACACAAATAAATTAAAAATAAAAATACTTTTTTTAGCTATTTTAAAATGTAAAATAAATCAATCAAATTAACTTTACCATCGTTATTTACATCGTAGGGAAAGTCCTTAAAAGAAGCATTTTTCGGCAAACACGCAGTATTAATACAAATATTTTTAGAAGAGCAATCAGAATTTACAGTGCAATAATAGCCAGGATATTTAAATAAATATCTAGCCAATATAATAGCATCTTTTAAAGTATTGGGTTTTCCGTCAAAATCCAAATCTACCTTGTAAGAACTATCACTTGGGTT
>CAYSYH010000051.1:0-4043 GCA_964435455.1 uncultured Candidatus Saccharibacteria bacterium
ATTTTGATAAAGAATTAAATATGTGGGTTAATACGGGTAATATGCTGAATGATAATGAACAAAAAATAATTGATATAGTTAATAAGGTTTTTTCTAATATATTTAATGTATATAAAAATAACAAATAAAAAAGTTAAAATTTCTGTTCTAATGCCAGCTTATAATGCTGAAAGGTATATAGTAGATTCTATTGAAAGTATTTTGAACCAAACATTTGAAGATTTTGAGTTTATTATTGTAAATGACGCCTCTACTGATAGAACATTGGATATTATAAAAAAATATGCTAATAAAGATAAAAGGATTAAGTTTTTAAGTAATAAGAAAAATAAGGGTATTGCGGGTACAAGGAATATCTTAGTAAAAAAGTCTAAGGGTAAATATATTGCCTGGCAAGATGCAGATGACATTTCTATAAAAGATAGACTTTATAGGCAGTATTTATATATGGAAAAACATAAAAATGTGGGGATATGTGGGGGCTATTTAGAAATATTTAATGAAAGAGGTGTTGTGGGGATTAGGAAGTATAAAACTACAGATAAAGAACTAAGAAATCGTATTTTTAGATATTCCCCAGTTGCTCAACCCACTTCCATTATTAGAAAGAAAATAATAGATAGAGTTGGATATTATAATTTAAATATGCCTCCTGCGGAAGATATAGATATGTCTTTTAGAATTGGTATGGTATCTGAATTTGCTAATTTACCTATGATTACCCTTAAATATAGGGAACATTTTAATTCTGCAACATTTAATAAATTAAAAACAATTGAAATTAATACATTAAAAACTAGATTAAAATACATTGGAAAAGGTACTTACAGCATATCTGCATATGATATAATTTACAACATCATTCAATATTTAACATTATGGATTATGCCAGCTAAGTTTAGGATTAAATTATTTAACTTTATAAGAAATTTTTTATGAAAAAGGCTCTAATTACTGGTATAACAGGTCAAGATGGTTCTTATTTGGCTGATTTGTTACTGAGTAAGGGGTATGAGGTTCATGGGGTAATAAGGAGATCTAGTAATTTTAATACCCAGCGTATAGACCACATCTATGAAGATTCTCATAGTCCTAAAGCTTGTTTGTTTTTACATTATGGTGATTTAACTGATACTAGTGTAGTAAATTATTTAGTAGATAAAATTTCCCCTGATGAGATATATAATTTAGGTGCGCAGAGCCATGTAAAGGTCAGTTTTGAAATACCTGAGTATACCGCAAATGTAGCCGCTTTAGGTACTTTAAGATTATTAGAAGCTATTAGGCGTTATAAGCCAGATATAAAGTTTTATCAAGCTTCTAGTAGTGAAATGTTTGGTAAGGTTGTAGAAACTCCCCAAAATGAAAATACCCCTTTTTATCCGAGAAGTCCTTATGCTTGTGCAAAAATGTTTGCACACCATATTACGGTGAATTATAGGGAAAGTTATAATATTTTTGCTTGTTCTGGTATTTTATTTAATCATGAATCTCCCAGAAGAGGCAAAACATTTGTTACTAGAAAGATTACACGTGGTTTAGCTAGAATAAAATTAGGATTAGAAGGAACTCTTTTTTTAGGTAATATAGATGCTAAAAGGGATTGGGGTTATGCTAAGGATTATGTTTATGCTATGTGGCTTATGCTTCAACAAGAAAAGCCAAGTGATTATGTTATTGCTACTGGAGAAACTCATAGTGTCCGAGAATTTGTAGAAGCTGCTTGTAAACATTTTGGTTTTAAGCTTGTTTGGAAAGGAAAAGGCTTTGAAGAAAAAGGCATTGATGTAAATACTGGAAAAGTAATTATTCAAGTGGATCCAAAGTATTTCAGACCTGCTGAGGTTGATCTACTTTTAGGGGATGCATCTAAAGCCAAAAGAGAGTTAAAGTGGGAGCCCCAGACTACTTTTAATGAGTTAGTTGCATTAATGTGTGAACACGATTACAAAGTTGAAAAGAATTAAAGGAATGATGGAAAAAACTTCTAAAATTTATATTGCCGGGCATAGAGGTCTTGTAGGTTCTGCTTTAAAAAGAAGGTTAGAAGAGTTAGGGTATTCTAATTTAGTTTATAGAGCACATCAAGAACTTGACTTATTAGATGAGGCTTCTGTAAGAGATTTTTTTAAGAAAGAAAAGCCAGAGTATGTCTTTTTAGCAGCTGCTAAAGTTGGTGGCATCTTAGCAAATAATGAATATCCTGCTGATTTTATTTACGAAAACATTAAGTTACAGACAATTGTTATACATCAAGCATACTTAAGTGATGTAAAGAAGCTTCTATTCTTGGGTTCCACTTGTATTTATCCAAAACATGCCCCCCAACCTTTAAAAGAGGAGTATCTTTTAACCGGTCCCCTAGAGCCTACAAATGAACCTTATGCTATAGCTAAAATATCAGGTATAAAAATGTGTCAATCCTATAATAGGCAATATGGGACAAACTTTATAGCCGTTATGCCTACTAATTTGTATGGCCCTAATGATAACTTTGATTTAAAAACTTCTCATGTATTACCAGCTTTGATAAGAAAGTTTCATGAAGCTAAGCTTAAAAACAAACCTTATGTAACTATTTGGGGGACAGGTAAGCCCAAAAGAGAGTTTCTGTATATTGATGATTTAGCTGACGCTTTGATTTTTGTAATGAATAATTTTAATCCTACTAAGGAACAAAATGAAGTTGGCGGTATGTTCTTGAATATAGGTGTTGGAGAGGACATATCTATATTGGATTTAGCTCACTTAGTTAAAAAGGTGGTTGGTTATAAAGGTGATATTCAACATGATCTTTCTAAGCCTGACGGGACTCCTAGAAAGCTTGTAGATGTTTCTAAACTTTTTAGTTTGGGGTGGAGGCCAAAAACTTCCTTACAGGAGGGAATAGAATTTACATATAATTGGTTTAAGGAAAACTATAATGTTTAAATTAGTAGTAAAAGGAGGTTTAGGCAATCAGCTTTTTCAAGTTTCTGCTGTTTATGCGCTTTCTAGGGAGAGAAATTTACCTTTTGTTTTAGATCTATCCTTTATGAATAATCGTTTACCAATACCTGGTTTTACTTATAGAAAATACCTACTGAAAGAATATTTTGATGTAGATTTAAGGATTGAAACTACTTTACTTAACTATTTACCTCTTTACCAAAGGTATTTTGCCTATCCTTTGTTAAAATTGAGTTTTTTATTAGGAAAGGACAATGTATATATAGAAAAGCATCCTTATAGCTATGATAAAGGGTTTTTTAATATTCATCCTGATACTTATATTGAGGGGTACTTTAATAACTACAAGTATTTTTATAAGTATAGTAAGGATATAAAAGATTTCTTTAATGTTAAAAATATAAAATGCCATACTCCTCTTATGGAAGAGATTACAAATAGAGATTCGGTTTTTATTCATATCAGAAGAGGCGATTACCTAAATAATAAACATAAAGATGTTTTTGAATACTTGGATTCTAATTATTACAATAAGGCTATTTTAGAAGTAAAGAAAAGAGTTAAGAAACCTTATTTTTATGTATTTTCTTATGATGATCCTAATTGGCCTAGTGAAAATTTAAATTTATCTAAATCTGAGTATACCATAGTACCTACTAAGCTATCTGGACAGGATATCTTTAAAGTTTATTTTAAATTGATGTCTCTTTGTAAACATGGAATTTTATCTAATAGCACCTTTGCTTGGTGGAGTTCTTTTTTATCACCCTATGAAGAGTCTTCAAAAATTGTTGTTAGTCCTAAGATGTGGATGAAGCAGTACGAGTTTCAAAATCCGGATATTTGGATAACAATTTAATCCTGTCAAAGGAGCTATTTGTAATGATTAGGCATTAATGTATTTTGAGTAGCATGTTATACTGTAAAAAGTTATGAATGTAGCTTATTATACTCCTGACGTGTATAGCATTTATGCTGGAAGAACTATAATGAATGGTTACAAAAATGCTTTTGAAAGTCTAGGCCATAAATTTAGCTTTTTTACAAATGAGAATAACTCCAAAGAATTTTATGAAGAATTTTCCCCAGATATA
>CAYSYH010000052.1:0-3893 GCA_964435455.1 uncultured Candidatus Saccharibacteria bacterium
TGTTCCATTTTGGAGTTCTCCATTCAGTAGGTCAAGAATAAACGAATCCCGTAGTTTAAAAAATGATAGAAAGCTTCTATCTTTTATACGTGAAGGTATTGGGGACATATATTATAACTCTAGTAAACCGGATGAGAGAATGGAAGGCTTCGAGAAAGCTACTGGATATAAACATTATACTATCCCATTGGCTGCAGATGATACTCTAATTTATCCGGAATTTAGTGAGGAGTTTATTGCTGATATATCATATATAGGGACCAATTTACCTGGAAAAAGAAAATTCTTTAAAGAGGTTATATTCCCATTACGATCAAAATTAAATATAAGGCTATATGGACAAGATTGGACATTGAAGGATAAAATTCTTGGCTGGGTACAACGTGGTGGACGCTACTTAGATATACCGATTTTGAAGACAATACAAAAGCCAAAGCTTAAGCTTACAGATGAAAGAAGAATATATACATCTTCAAAAATCTCAATCAATGTACATGAACAATACCAAATAGATTTTGGTGGGGATTGTAACGAAAGAACCTTTAAGATACCTTTGGCTGGTGGATTTGAAATTGTAGATGATGTACCATGTATAAGAGATTATTTTATTGAGGGTAAAGAAATAGTAATAGCAGAAAATAAGAAAGATTGGTTAGATAAAATATATTATTATATAAAACACAAAGGGGAAAGAGACTCAATAATAAAAGCAGGAATGGAGAGGGTTAGGAAAGAGCATACTTATAAACATAGGGTCAGACAAATAATTTGGTTATATAAGAATGGCTAAAAACAATAAGGAAAAAATTGTATTGAATATTGGGTGTGGTAAAACAAGGATTCCTAATTCAATAGGGGTGGATAAAGTGTATATAGAAGGTTATACTGATGTAGTGCATGACCTAGATAAAGTCCCATACCCTTTTAAAAATGATTACGCTGATGAGATTCACCTGTATCATGTTTTAGAACATTTACACGAACCCATCAAAAAAGTAGAAGAATTACACAGAATACTCAAGCCTGGTGGTAGACTGTACATTAGGGTTCCCCATTTCTCTAGTATGGGTGCTTTTACAGACATCACTCATATTAGACCGTTCGGTTATGGAAGTTTTGATTGTTTTGAATCAGGTAATTATCAGCATTTTTATACTACAAAAACGTTCAAAATATTATCAAAAGAAATTAAATATTTTGGGTTATACCCAAATAGTGGTTTGTATGAAAAATATATCCACCCGAATCAGTGTATTACACTAGCAAGACCCTTTGTTAGATTGATGAATTTTTTAATTAAATTATCTCCAACCGCATTTGAAAGGCTATGGTGTTATTGGGTAGGAGGTGCTATTGAGGTTTCAGTTGTCATGATGAAGGTATAGATTATTGTGTTACTTAACTATAGTTTATGTTTTCTTGGACAAAAATTTAGTACTCTTCCAATACATATATTAAGTTGTGTTCAAGGCCTAATATAAAAACCTTATTTTTTAACCCAAATTAATTTAAAATTTTTTATTTTCTTAAAACCTATTTATGTATATTTAACAAATCAATTATGTTATCATTAATATTAGTTTATTATCTTAATTAATAATTTAGTCTTATTATGATAATGAGGAAGTATTCCATAAATTTTTGTATACCTACAATCGGAAGAGATGAATTAAAAAAATCCTTAAAATCTGTTTTATCTCTGAATACTCTAAATAAAATCGATTACAAAATTATAGTTTCAGACGATTCTAAAGATTCTTTATCTTTACCTATCTTGGAAAGCATAAAAGGGTCTTATAAAAGTTTGGGGAATAGGTTGAAATACGTAAAAAACAAAAAGCGGGGTCAATTTAATAATATGAATAACTTAATTCACTATGTAGATAGTGAATGGATTGTTTTTTTACATGATGACGACTACTTAGATTCTTATTATCTAAAATATATTTTACCTCATTTAAGTTATAAAGATATTGATATAGTTTACTCTGGTAGGAAGTTAATAAATTCTGATTTTCATGTTTTAGGGACAGGCTTAACTAGTTTAAAAGAAGATTTTGTTAAATTTGACGCATTTAATTATTTTAAAACTTATTTATTTAGGGCCAATACTAGTAAATTTATCCAAATGCCTATGATTTCCGGTCTTTGTATTAAAAGTAATATTGTTAACGAGGTTGGGGGTTTTGATACAGATTTATATGTAAACGCTGATAGCTTATTTTTAAATAAAGCATTTGTAGTCTCTAAAAAGGCTGTTTATATAAATAAACCTCTAGTTACCTATACCATACAAGATCAGTCTGAACGTTCTAGGCCTTCTAAAGATGGTACCGTATATTATGAATCAAAAAAAATATATGTGAAAACAATAAAATTTTTATCAAATAAATCATTAATTAGCAAGAAGGATTTATATGAATACAAAAAATCTTTTTATAAACAAATGATAAATTTAAATGGTCCTATACTTTGGATAGCACTTCGTTTTACCGGAACTTATTTTGCCCGATTAAAGAAGCAATCTGAAATATTACAAGATATATTAAATGAATATCCCCCTTTAAAGAAAAGTTTTAAATTATATTTAACAGTTTTTGTTAGTTTGTTTCCCAATTTCCTTTTAGGAGAATTTTATAATATATATATAAAATATTTTTACAATAAAAAAATATAGTAATCCATTTTAAATGTATAATAAGTTTTTAAAAAAAGAAAATTTCTTAGTTATAGTAACATTAATTTTTTTATATACTATTCCTATTTATTGGTTTTCTAGATTTCCCGGATTTCTATATGTACATGATGGTGTAGCTTTCCCTCTTTTTAAAGGTGCTTTACATAAATTTCATTATATGTGGGACGAAGATTTTTTAGGACGTAACCTATTTTTTGGCCTGTCAAACAACCTGTCTTTTTTACCTTTTAGTGTTCTTTATTTACTAACAAACGCCTCTGTTAGAGATCTACAAAAGTTTACTCTTGGATTATTCTTTTTTGTTCTTCCTTTTTTATCTATGTATTATAGTTCTTTAAAATTGCAGGTGTATTTAGGTTACGTGAAAGATAGGGTTTTTATATCTAGATATATAGCGTCACTTTTATATTCTTTAAATTTGTATGTAGTTTTAAATATATATTTTGGGGTCTTTTTTGGTATTTATCTATTATATATTATTGCTCCCATTATTTGGATATATTTTTTTACACTAAAAAAGAATTCTGTTTTCCATTACAGCCCAGCTTCTTTAATATTTATTTCATTTTTATTATCTATAGCTATCCT
Organism: uncultured Candidatus Saccharibacteria bacterium; assembly: GCA_964435455.1. Lineage (GTDB taxonomy): Bacteria > Patescibacteriota > WWE3 > 2-01-FULL-39-13 > JAACPI01 > CAYSYH01. The sequence continues at coordinate 3,287 of CAYSYH010000052.1, forward strand.
TTTTCATGCTTTTTTTATATCTTCTGTCTTAATCCCCGTCGCTATAATATTTTTTCTTAAAAGATATTATACTATCTCTAGGCGATTTGTTTTTTTTCTTATTTTTTATACCCTTCTTCTTTCTAGCTGGTTCCTTTTTCCTGTGTTAAATAACTATTTTTATAGCTATAAATATTCTTATACGCTTTCTATGGTACCTCCTATTAAAGGTACCTTGGTTCATTCCAATATGTTGGAACAGCTATATTTATTTAACTCTTGGGCTTTTAAATATGTAAAGGATGGTCGTTATTTTGTTCCTTTTGCGGGTGACTATTTTGAAAATCCCTTGTATATTTATTCGTGGACAGTATTGTTAGTTATACTTGTTATTTCTATTTGGAAAGCTTTGTTTAAAAGCTTTTTGATTATTAAAATAAAGAAGAACAGGTTAAATAGCTTTGTTTCCATCTTACTTTTAACCCTATTTGTAAGTTTGTTTTTGGCTAAAGGTGATGGTCCTCCTTTTTCTTATTTATCTCTATTTATAGTAACAAAGATTCCTATATTGAATTCTTTAAGAACACCTGATTCTAAGTTTGGTTTTTCTATAATTCTTATACTATCT
>CAYSYH010000053.1:0-3841 GCA_964435455.1 uncultured Candidatus Saccharibacteria bacterium
TAAGCCAAATTCTTTTCCTCTTTGGGGAGCATTTAAAAGTGATTTTCTCAGGTTTTGAATATTGTAAAAATAAAAAGTTATCGAAAGTTTATATAAAGCTAAGATTCGAAAAAACTATAAGAGTAATATACTATAATATTATTAGGCAAATATTAAAATTAATATCCAGGTTCAAAAAATATTTCTGTGTTATTATTAGATAATTTGAAAAATTCAAAACCAACATTACTATAACATTTTTCTACATTCATAAAGTCATAATCTCCAATACCCATAATACGTATAAGCTGGGGATCTACTAAATGACTTAAACGAAGGGTATAGTTACTGCCATTGTTAATATCAGTACAGTTCATATATACAATGTAGTCTTCATCCTCACTCCATATTAAATCAATAACTTTGCAATCTGCTATTGATGAAATATTAAAAAAGGGGGATATTGTAACTGTAGATGTATTATTAAGCCATTCAAAGAATATTTTGTAAGATACTTTAGAGCAATTATTATTGTTATTATTGCTTAATTGTATTTTAATGTATTTATCTACATATGCGCCTTTAACAACAAAACGTAAAGCAATAGTATATTCATTTTTTGAAGGATTATCATAAGTATGGCTAGCTTCAAAGGGATAATCTTCTAGCGAAGATATAGTATCAGAAGTTATTAGATCCCATTCAGTGGAATTAGGATAATCCCAATTAATTAACAATTTGAAAGTTTCATCTTTTAAAAAACCTAAAAACTCTAAAGACTTGCGGTTATTTAAATCTAAAATACCGCTAATAGTTACATAAGAACCATCAATTTTTTTGTCCAATTTTTTAAAAATTCCTTTATCAGGAAACAAATTGTTATCAACAATAATTGATCTACAATAATTATTGGCAACTTTAAGTTTAATATTATTAAACTTATAATCATAGTTTTGCGAATTATCAGGGAGTTTTATAAAACATTTAGTTTTATTTAAATTTAAATAAAAGGAAGAATAAGGAAAAAATCTTACATCTCTTTGTATGCAAGCTTTGAATATATTTTCTCCATAACTGGAAAGAGGAGATAATAGAAATTTAGTATTAGTATTTAAACCTATGATGTTATCTATAGCTTCAATGCTATTAAATTCTTGCCTATTGTAAATAAGATGTTCACCATTGCCAGCAAATTCAAATAAATCGATATTAAAATTATTAGAATTAAAATCCAAATGAGGATCGTCGACTGCATAAAACCCTTTCCTAGGATATAAGCCATGACTTCCTAAAGCTACATAAGCTATAGGGTGAGTATTTACTTTATGTACCTTTTCCCAAGATACTATACAACCTCCAATTCCTTGAGAAGTTCCAAATCCTAAATCATTCCATATAAATAGAGGTTTTCCTGTGTTAGGATCCAAATAAGCGAATTTTTGATCATCATTGTGATGAGCAAAAAATACCCATAAAGGTTTTAAAGACTTTTTATCTAATACTACTTCTAAAAATTCATTATCACCAATATGTTGGGCAAATAATTTAGCTGTTACTTTATTAGGGGTTTTAGGATCATATGGATAATAGAACCAATATTGAAGATATATAAAATCTTTATCAGCCTTTACATTTGCATAGATACATGAACCCTTTAAAATAGATTTTACTAAAAATTGTGCTCCATTAGGAAAAGTAAATGGGCTAAATAGTTTACTATTATTGGATGTATATTCAACATAGTAAAAATAACTTTTAAGAGGTACATACTTAATTGAAAGTAAATTGTATAAAAATGTTGTTAATATTTTTTTAAATTCATTTTTGTTAAAACATAAACCAGTTGCAACGCTAGGAAATTCCCATAAATACTTTAATTTAGTAGGATAAAATTTATAGTTATAAACAACACCAAAAAGTAATTTATAATTATCATTTTTGTTAAGCCAAAAAGGTAAATTATCAACAGAAGCAGTATTTAAAGTCATGTAACCTTGTGTATAGATTGGTAAATCCTCCAAACAAATAGGAATATATAATTCTTCTTTGTATAGACCATACCAATCTTTTAATTTATCCTGTAAGTAAGAAACAGTTTTTATATTACCCAATTCTAAAATAGGGGAATAACGATATAATAGTTCTTTATATTCATTTAATTGAAAATTGTTGTTTTTTTGTACTAGAAAAAATGTAGTACTTGATAAAATTTTGTCAACAAAGAAATTTTTTAAAATAGGGTGTTTTGTATTAAAAACAATAGATAAAATATGCAATCCTGATGTAGTACCAGGAAGATTAAAACTTGTTTTTAGTATTCCGTTATAAACTTTTTTAGTATCTATAAATATTTCTATATTTTTTATATTTTGAATTATATTGTTAGGAATAGGTTTATTAAAAGTTAATTTAATTGGTTGTTTTTCAATTATAGGATAATTTAACCCATAAGGACTTATGCAAACATCATTATTACAATAAGGTTCAAAAAGTGAGTCTATAGCATTTTGTGCTAAAAAGAAGTTTATTTTATTATTTTCCTTGCTGGATATAATAAAATTGTAACTATTCTCTTTACTATTAAAGGTATAATTGATAGGAGTAGCGATAGTGCTATTTTCATTAAATACTAAAATATCATTTAAAATTTTAGTTGCACGGTTATTTATCATTTTTTTATTTAAAATAAGTGATACTTGAAAGGTAGCTATTTTTGAAGCACCTTTTGTATATTTTAAAGGTTCAATCTCTATTGAATAGAGAGGACTTACAGGTTTAATTAAATTTGAAGTTCCTGTAATTTTTTTACGTTCTATATGTACTTTATAAGCTTCATTTGATTTGGATGTTAAAATAATTTTAGAATCATTAAATGAGTAAATTATACTTTGATTTGCAAAAATTGTTTTCCAACTGTTTGTTAACCTACTATTATTTCCTCCACAATTTTGAATGAAGATTGAACCAATTAGAAGTTGTAATAATATTAATACTAATTTTTTACTTCTTGGGTAAATGTTCATTATAATTATTATTATGATATTAAGTTAGGATCTACAACATATAGAGGGTTCAAAAGAAATTAAAGAAACTTAACTAAAAATAGTAATATATTTTTAAGAAAAAAATTAAAAATATGCTATAGAGAAAATTTTCAAACTTAAATTATTTGTAAAAGTCTATGTCAGAAAGCTTCATATCTGTGATACGAGGATAAATGATATCCGAACTGAAAAAAAACAATGCCCGTAGAGTAAGTAAATGTTAACCCCGCCATAAGGCGGGTACTATTGTTAGCCCACGACGAGATAGGAAACTCTATATCTTTGGTGCGGGTAGAAGATCACCAATTGCTAGAACCTTTTTTAAAACCGTGAATAAAACCTTCTGTGCCTGTTTTAATACCTTCTCCAAATTCTTTTCCATAATGCTTAGTTTTTTCCCACCATTTAGGTGCTTCTTTTTTAGTTTTAGACCATAAATGGCCTACATTTTCGCCTACCCTTTCTCCAATACTGAACCAATCCCATGCTAAAGCTACATTACATGAAGTGAATACAAATGTACAAATAATACTAGCGAGAAATAAAAATTTATTTCTTATTCTCATTTTTACCCCTCCTATAAGGGTTTATAGTAATTATACTATTTTCAATTAGCTAGTTTATAATCTAAAGAAGCTGATTTTTTTTAATATTTCCCTAAAATTTTGTTCAATTTTTATTTGTAAAAAACTATACAAAGTACCTATATTATTTTTATAGCAAACGTTATTAATACTGTAGGTAAGTAGCAATAGTTTTTAATAAAATATGAGATTTTCTCAGGTTTCAATATTTCAATACTTTTAAACTCGAAAGGT
>CAYSYH010000054.1:0-3695 GCA_964435455.1 uncultured Candidatus Saccharibacteria bacterium
AGGTAACTTTAAGGCGAAGATTAACTAACTGGAGAGGAACTTAAAATGTTTATTAAGACTATATTTAAAAAGTCTAAAAATGTAAATAAAAATGCTGGTTTTACCCTAATAGAGCTTTTAGTTTCTATTGCTATTATGGGTATAATTGTAGGTATAGGTGGAGATATATTTGCTACTTTAATTAGAGCTTATCGTAAAGCAGAAATGTTTTCCTTAGCCGAAACTAAGGGTAATACAGCTCTTACTTTAATTGAGCAAGATATACGTTCTGCTATTTCTGTAGATACTACTACTAACTCTTTAACTGTTTATTTACCTTCTTCTTCGGGTGGTACTATATCTAGACAATATACCTTTACAGAATGTTCTTCAGGGGGAAGTAAAGGTACTATATCTTTAAATTATAACGGGAGCACTAAAGCCCTTATTGACACTACAAAAACAGATTTATTAGGTTCTTCTATAGCTATTAAAAGAATGAATGTTGGAGGTTCTTCTGTAAATTACGTTACCCATACTAGCCAATCCTCAGGCGATATACAGTACGATTTGGTAACCGTATCTTTTGCTTTAAATGTAGGTGGAACAGATCCTTGTAATAACCCTCTAGTTACGTCTTATTTTCAAACAACTGTAAATTTAAGAGGAGGGTTGCCCTATTAAACCTTTTAAAAAAGTATAAAAATGTGTTAAATTTAATTATGCATATGCCTTTATTTTTAAAAAATATTTTCAAAAACACTAATCTAAAAAAAGGACAAACAACATTATTAATGGTTTTAATGGTAATGGTTGTTTCTTTGGGTGTTGGCTTAGCAGTTTCACAAAGAACAGCTACAAACATAAGAAAAACCACAAATGTAAAGCAAACAGATCAAGCATTTTCATGTGCTCAATCCGCTGTTGAGGTAGCTCTTAAATGTATAAAAGATAAAGAGTCATCTTCGCAAGATCCTACTTCTTGTAGTGCTTCTAACCAATATATTTCAGGTGATACTACAAACTGTAATTACAGTTATACTGTAGAAAATTACAAGGCTTCCTCAGGTTCTTTAGAATTTAAGTTACTGCCTAAAGACGCCGTACAACAATTAAAAACAACAGGTGTGGATAGTTTAACTGTAAAATGGAAACCTTTAGATTCTAGTTCTACTTCTGGTGTTGAAGTAACTGAGGCTTATAAAACTAGTAGTTCAAATTATTCTATGGAAAAGAATTTTTTTTGGTGTGGTAGTTCACCTGCAAATATAACTGGCTTTACAGAAATCAATGCAAATGGATCCGGATATTGTGAAAAAACTATATCATTAAACGGCGGGGCTTTAGAAAGCTTAGTTAGGATAAGATCTTATGGGGGAGATATAAATTTAACAGTGTCTTCTAGTGATAATGATTTTAATAATATAGTACAAGGGTATTTAATTACATCTAGTGGAAGAGCTGGACAAGTAGAAAGAACAGTAAAAGTAGCTAGAATGAATCCGCAGTTACCTGCTGTATTTGATTATGTTTTATACTCCGAAGAAGGTTCCATTACTAAGTAGATATGAAAAATAAAGAATTAACTCCAAAGATATTTTTAAGGCAATTTAAGTTAGCATTTTTTATTTTATTATTATTTTTTTTAAGTGTTTTTATTTACTTAAAATATAAAGGATATTCTTATTCCTTTAAAAATAAAACCTTTAATTTAGGGGATACACCAAAAGTAAATACTCAAAAAACCCAAGTAAGGTCCGTAAGTATTTTTAATAAGCCTACAAGATTGGATTTTTCCGAAAAAGGAAACACAATGTATCGCTTTATAGGCAAAGTGCAAAGTGTAATAACTCCTTCAAAAAAGTATTTAATTACAATAGATGACTCGCAAAAAGTTGTTGTTACAATTGACTCTAACACTGTTGTAGCTAAAGAAGTTATACAAAAAACTAGTGATGGAGGAATTTTAAGGTTTCCTCAAAAATTAAGCAATCCAAATGATTTAAATCTCTTGAAAAACGGGGATATGGTTAAAATTACAGTTAAATCTAACAATTTAGATAGTAATAAAACATACAAATCATTAGAATTTATTCTTTTAGAACAATAAATATGTTATTAGTACTAAATAAAAAGTTATATTTAAAATTATTTATTTTTTTTGCAATATTTGTAGTTGCTTATAGCTATTTTTCTAATCAGTCTAATATACCTATTTTTGCACATAATGGTGAGAGTCATAAAGTGGTTTGTGATTTAGATAGTGCTATTGAATCTCCTTGTAAGGATACCAAGGGAAATATAATTGGTTATGAAACTATTGAATGTAAGGGTCCCTTAGGTCAAACATATACCCAAACTACAAAAAGTTGTTCCAGTTCTGAAATTTGCCCTACTGTACCTATACCTACTAACTTACGCGCCGAAAATGTTACTAAAAACTCAGCTGTTCTTAAGTGGGATTTTCCTTCAGGTTTTGATACTTCTCAAATTACAAACACTAAAATATTTGGTAGTTGGTCTTCGGAATGTGATATTAACAATACTTGGTATTGCGGTCAAACAAATAATTCCTCTACTAGTTACAGTATTGGAACTGGAAAGTTAAATTGTGGGACAACGTATTATTTTAATATTGAACCTTATAATTATTGTGGTAATGGTAGTAAAAGTGTTTGGAATACTCCAAACGGAGTGGCTTTTACTACGCTTGCTTGTGATGCAGAACCTGCAATGCTTTTAGGTAGAGTTTTTAAAGAAAACACTTCATGTACGTATAATAAGCAATGGTATGGTACAAACTGTGGTACAAGTTCTTGTGCTGGTCCTCCAAATTATACAATTAAATGGGAACAAAAAGGTAAAAGTGATTCTTTAAATAATAATCAATGCTATGCAGGTGCTCCTAGATATACATTTGAATATTCAAGCATACAACCTAATGGTGGAGACAATGCCACTGTAACAATTACTGTAAATAGCGATAACCCTAAAGATTGGATAACCAATTGGTCTTTAGATGTAACCGATAGTAATGGCAATTATTGTGGCGTTCCTTCATTAGAGGGTAATTTTGGCATTGCTAAAAAAACACAAAAAGTTACAATTCCGCTTTATAGCAAAGGCGATTGTAAATGGAACCACTTGTGGTTTTCTGCTCCTAAAGAAGCTTTAAACAGACCTCCTGTATGTTCTTCTTCTGGTGAAATTAGTATGAATTTTTCACCTAGCAAACAATATTATAACCCTGGTGAAAACATAACAATAACCCCAAATGCATATGATCCTGATGGTGATTCTATAATTATTTCTAACTGGTCAAAAACTAATGAAACAAGCTCTTTTTTAGATACTTCAAATTCCCTTTCAGTAAAGTATAGCTCCCCACAAAATAATGGTACCGATATATTAAGTTATACAGTTAGCGATGGTACCGATTCTGTTACTTGTTCTAGAGCTTTAACTACTCGTATAGCCTATTCTTGCAATAGTAATAATGCTTGTGTATTAGATTCAGTTAATGGAGAATATACTGACTTATCCTCATGTCAAAGCGAATGTAATGTTCCAAAAAAATATTCTTGTGATAGCGTAAAGGGGGTGTGTTATGAAGATCCTAATGGTAACTATGATAGCTCTGTTTCATGTTCTCAAGATTGTTTGCCCCAAGATTCTTTAAGTTGTATTATTTCATATGATAGCGGTAATAACAATTT
>CAYSYH010000055.1:0-3609 GCA_964435455.1 uncultured Candidatus Saccharibacteria bacterium
CAGTTGAAGGAACATTAAGCGGCAATATGGGAGCGGTCGGGATTTTTTTAGCGGGTAAGCGTACTATTTTAACTTTGGTTTCACCTGTTTTTCCAAAAAGGACAACTATTAAAAAGGCAAAAGCCGTAATGAGCAAAATGCTGATCCAAACAGATTTTTTTAATTTAATCATAGAAAATTCGGTTTATTAGACATTCTACTATAATATAACCATAAAACAAGTAGTGTGGGCAGGCGACATAGTCTATAAAGTGCAAAATGGTAAACGTACTAGCTTATTGCTCAGCATAGTCAGCATAAAAGTTGGGTGAGTGACAATCTCCGTGGAAAATCAAAAAAATGCAGATGCAGCAGTGCCAGAGATATAAGAAAAAAACAAGTATTAATGATATGATTATCCATACCAAACGTATGACCGACTAATATTGGTATAAAAAGCACAACACTACTATACGAAAAACAGTCAAAAGTATGTTTGCATACGAAAATACCAAAAAAGCACTTGAAAAACCGCTGAAAGTGAAATTTGGCGGAGGGGACAGGATTCGAACCTGCGCACCCAAACGGGCATACACGCTCTCCAAGCGTGCGCCTTAGACCACTCGGCCACCCCTCCTAAAGTAAATAAATCATTTGTATATTACACTATTTTAGTATTGTTTAAAATAATTTTAAAAATAGTTAATCAAAATTCTAATAAACCTTAATATATATGTTAAAATAACAAATAGTTTTTATGGAGGGATGCCTGAGTGGTCTAAAGGAGCGGATTGCTAATCCGTCGTGGGGAAACTCACGCGGGGGTTCGAATCCCCCTCCCTCCGCCAATTAAAAAAAATATATATATACACTTTATTACAAACCTAAGTTACTAAAAAAGCTATCTACATCTTTAGTATTTATAAAGTCAGAATCATTTGTAATGTTAACCCCATTTATACTTTGTATGGCATCTTCGGGCAATTCTGCTACAAATCTAGATACAATAGATTGTTTTGTAGAACCAAAAAAACTACGATGTCGTGCAAATGTAATATGCAAGATATCTTTTGCTCTAGTAATACCTACATAATATAATCTTCTTTCTTCTTCTAATTGTTCTAAGTCGTCAATAGATCTTGAATGTGGTAACAAACCTTCTTCTAGCCCTACAATAAAAACTTGCTTAAATTCTAAGCCTTTTGCACTATGCAGAGTCATTAAAGTTACAGATTCTTCAGACTTTACCTGTTCAGAAGAATCTACTAATGCAACATTTTCTAAAAATTCTTGCAAATTATTAAACTCTTTAGCTACTGCCAAAAGTTCTTTAATGTTTTCTTTTCGGGTTTCTGTTCGATCTTTGTCTTCACCCAATTTATTTAAATAACCCATATAATCAATAGTACTAATAATACTTTCTAATAATTCTTTAGGCGGTAAGGTATTTTTATTTTTTATATAATCATAGAAATTTATATTAGTTCGCTCTTGTATTATTTTTAAATCATAATTAGTTTGGGCAATTTTTTGTAAAGTTTTAGGGCCAATACCTCTGGGAGGTATATTTAAAATACGATTCCAACTAACAGAATCAGAGGGATTTTGGATAACCCTTAAATAAGAAAGTAAATCCTTTATTTCTTTGCGACTATAAAATTTTAAACCTCCAACTATTACATAAGGTATACCATACCTAACAAAGTATTCTTCAATAATTCTACTTTGGGCATTGGTTCTGTATAATACAGCTGTATCGTTTAAAGCAATTTTTGACTGAATAATAGATTTAACTATGTATTCGGCCTCTTCCCGCTCGTTATGAGCTTCGTATAGTTTTATTTTTTCACCAGAATCATTGCTAGTCCATAAGTCTAAACTTATATGGTTCTTATTATGTTTTATTACCTCTTTTGCAGCAGATATTATGTTTGCTGTAGAACGATAATTTTGAGTAAGATTAACTATATAAGCTTTGGGATAATCATTTTTATAATTAAGAATGTTTTTATAGTTTGCGCCTCTCCAACTATAAATAGATTGAGCCATATCACCTACAACAAAAATATTCTTATGCTTTTTAGCTAACATTTTTATCAAATAATACTGCACTGTATTAGTATCTTGATACTCATCAACCAAAATATATTTAAAAAGGTTTTGATATTTATTTAAAACTTCGGGATTATCTTTTAAAAGTAAGACTGTTTTATATAAAAGGTCAGAAAAATCTAATGCATTATTCTCTTGTAATCTTTTTTGATAGGCTTTATATATAATAGATACTTGTTTATAAAATCCACGTTTAGCATAATTTTGATAATCTAAAGGAGATATAAGTTCGTTTTTTGCCTGACTAATTGCGCTTAAAACAGCGGAGGGTTTTAACTCCTTATTAAAAATACCCATTTCCGCAATTATTCTTTTTATTAAATTAACAGAATCGTCCGTGTCGTAAATAGTAAAATCTTTGTTGCCGGGAGGAAGTTCCCTACGTAATATTTTAGAAGAAATAGAATGAAACGTACCTAACCAAGGCATATGAAAATGCAAAGAGCTTTTCTGTACACGTTCTTTTATTTCTTGTGAAGCTTTATTAGTAAAGGTTATTCCCAAAATTTCCATAGGGGTAGCCAATTGTTGATCTAAAATATACGCTATGCGGGTTGTTAAAACTTTTGTTTTTCCGCTACCTGGTCCTGCCAAAACTAGTACAGGACCTTCTGTTTTTAAAACAGCTTTTTTTTGTTGTGGATTTAAATTATCTAAAACAGAGGGCATACACCTAAAAGAATAAAGTATTATTTTTGTTTTTCAACGATTAATTATCTAATAAATTGTGCTTTATCTCTAATCCTAATCTATTATAAATGTAATCTAATAATAATATTGCATCTCCTCTTCTATCAGTACTGTCTAAAATTACTATTAAAACCTCCTTTCCTTGGTTTTTAGCATAAGTAACAAGACAAAGTCCTGCTTCTTCTGTGTAACCTGTTTTCATACCTTTTACCCCAGGATAAGTTCTTAATAAATTAGTTTGATTAGACAAAAAAATAGCTTTGTGCTCTTTTGTATAGGGAATCTGTTTTTCTAATGTTGCATATATATCTTTTAATATAGGGTGAGTAATTTGAGAATAATAAGATATTTTTGCCAAATCTAAAGCAGTAGAATAAAAAACATCATTATTTATATTTAATCCAGAACTATCTACAAAATGAGTATTATTTGCACCTAATAACACCGCCTTTTTGTTCATCCAATTAACAAACTCTTGTTCCGAACCTGCGACATTTTCAGCTATTGTAACAGCCGAATCATTACCCGAATTTAAAATTAAGCCGTAAAGTAAATCCTCTAATGTGTATCTTTCTCCTTCACTAACTCCCATAGAATTTTCACCTATTTCAGCAGCTTTTTTGGAAACTACAAAAGTAGAGTCCAGGTTAGAATGTTCTACTGCTAAAATTGCAGTCATTATTTTAGCTAAACTAGCTATAGGTTTTTTTTCTTTTTCATTTTTTGCAAAATATATTTTTTTTGTTTGCATATCCACAGCTAAAGCACTTTTAGCTTTTATTAAAGGAGCGTTTAAATTTACATTTTTGTCATATGTAAAATTTATAA
>CAYSYH010000056.1:0-3417 GCA_964435455.1 uncultured Candidatus Saccharibacteria bacterium
GACTTTACCCTAAAAAAGCAAAAAAATTGGAAAAGATAGCAATTTCTATTTTTGCACTAAAGAATGTAGAAAAGGCTAGTCATTCTTATTCCCACCCTTTTACATGGCAACCTGAAATAGAACCTCCCGATCCTCTATATGGATACCATTTACCTATACCCGGCTATAAATGGAACCCTTACCAAGAAATAATAGGTTCCATAGAATTTTTAAATAAGCTATACCCTAAAAAGAAAACTAAAGTATTTCTTTGGACAGGAAACTGTGACCCAAATAAGGAAGAGGTCAAACTAACATATAAAGCAAAAGTTTTTAATTTTAACGGTGGGGATACTACTATTACTAAAGATAAACCTTTTCTCAAAAACATAGCCCCATTAGGGGTTAATTTTGGACCTTACTATTTTCAAGTTTATGCACCTAACCAAAATGAGGAAATTTATACTAATGAATGGACATATCCATTATGGGGGTTTATAAAAGTTTTACAAACTTTTGAACTCACAGATAAACCGCGTAGATTGAAACCTGTAGATATTTATTACCACTTTTATTCAGCACAGCATTTAACTTCATTTAATATTTTAAAACTTATTTATAAAAAGGTTTTAAGTTGGCATTTGAATCCTATGTTTGTGTCCGACTATGCAAAAAAAGTTTTGGATGCTCGTGATACAGCAATTTTAAGAGTAAGGGGAGGTTTTATCGTAAAAAATTCCGGTTTTTTGAGAACGCTTAGGATACCTAAAGATCTTGGTTTTATAGACTTAAAACACAGCGTAGGTGTTGTGGGTTTTAAACAAGCTAAAGATTTTTATTACGTTCATTTAACAGGGAGTGGTTGGTATTATATTGCCCTAAGCAAAAAACCTAACGATTATTTTAATTTAATAGAAGCAACAGGTATTATAAAAACCTTTAAAAGGTATGGGAATACAATAAATATTAGCTTAGAATCCTATTTACCTATACAAGGTAGTTTATTTACAGGTCCCTGTAAAGTATCTATATATAATAAAATTTATAGTAAAAACAAATTGGTAAAATTTGTAGGGGGGAAATCTATTGAGATTAAAGCGGTATGCTCTAATTAAGTCTTTTTCTGTTTTTGAAATTTTACTCTTCACCGTATTAATAGGAATTTTGCTTTTTATTCTTTTTCCAGGTTGGTATTTAGATATTCTTTTGAAAAAGAATAATAACTATAATACGAATCTCCAAACCAAATATTTGGAATATTTGATAAAAAAAAGACCTAAATTTGAATATTTTAAACTTTTAATATACGATTATATGATTACAGGGAGAACTTTAGAGGTTTTAAGGTTATTAAACTTTCTAGAAAGAAAGTATCCAAGGAAGGTACAAGATATAAATTACCTACTTTTTAAGTATAAAATTTTAAAAACAATCTATTTTTCTTTAAAAGATTCCTCCTTAAAAAGGAAACTAAAAAGTGATATAAAGGAATTACTATTAACTTTGCTAGCTAAAGCAAACACATCTATAAAAACCTTAGATTTTATCTATTCCCAAAGTTTGGAATTCGGGTTTACCGATATAGCTTATAAAGCAGCATTTCGGCTAGCTTTTTTAACAAAAAAGACTTTATGGATTAAAAGAGCTATTTTATTAGCTACGAGTATAAAATCTTCTTCTAAAAAAGATATAGAATCTCTAATTAATTTAGCTAATCTACAAAATTTTGACAGTCAAACTTTAAAAGTTGTGGTTGATTTCCTTTTTTATGTAGTAAAAGATTACAGAAAAACCTATGAAATATTAGATTCTTATTTAAAAAAAGAAAAATCTTTACCAAAAAATTTACAGTCTATCTATCTATATCTTGCCATTTATAATGGTAATATTTCAAATATATACAACTTTATTGCAAGTATTCCAATAAGTGATAGAAAAAAAATGATAGAACTTGCAATACGGTATGCGTTTGCAATGAAAAAAATAGATTTAGCTAAACAACTGATAGCTAAATATGCTTTATCTTTCCCCACAGATTACAACTATATTACTTTTATTTTAAAATATTCTTTGGCTACTGGGGATCCTTTCTTTGCTAGACAAATTTCATTGAAAATTATGAGGGTTTTAAAAAATGAATAAGAGGCAATTTATTATTGCTATATGTATATTTATTATTCCTATTTTAAGTTTTACCAATCCAAGTGATTTAAAATTTCAAAATGAAAACTCTACATCTATATATAAATCAAATGAAAAAATGCTTAAATTAATGCTGCTAAGTTTTTTAGGTGCTCAAGATTTAAACAATGCGCTTAAAGTAGCCCAAGAAGGAGTATCGAAATTCCCAAAAAGCAGTTATTGGTGGAAAAAATATATTCAAATTTTGATATGGTTAGATAATTATCCTAAAGCTCTAAATGCTGCACTAAAAGCCTATAAATTAACTCACAACAGGGAATTTATTATAAAAGCTTTTAACTTAGCTTGGGTTTTAAATAGGTGGGATTTAGCAGTATATCTCCTTGAAAAATATAAGTTGAATATTCCATTTAAGAAAAAGGTAACTTTGTACTATAAAGCTGGTGACATTTTTAAATTAATAGAAATTTTAAAACAAAAAAGAGATAAGTATTCATTAGAACAATTAATATATATATATTATGCTTTAGGTGAGTTGGATAAAGCTTTATTTTATGCGAATGAAGCTTTGAAAAGATATAAAAATTCCCTAAAATTTTTAATTTTAAAAGCAGAGATTTTAATATCCCAAAAAAAATTTAATGAAGCTAATAACCTTTTAAAGAAATATATATTTTCAACCAAAACTACAAATGTAAAATTTTGGAGATTATTATCGGATATATCTTGGGCAATTGGAGATTATAAAACTTCCTTTCAAGCTTCTCTCAAATTAATAAAAATAGGAAAAGCTAGAGAACAAGATTTTTACCATGTCCTTTTTTCGGGTGAAAAAATTCCAAACTATATTGATATAGCTTTAAAGGCATGGAAGGTAACTAAAAAAAAGGAGTTTCTTCAAGCTGCTATAAACTTTGCATACTTAGAACATAAATGGTATGTTCTGCAAAATCTTTTTCAAAGGTTTCCTTTTTTAAGGAAACAAAAGGAGAACTTATATCTTTATATAGAAACTTTATTGCATACTAACCAGAAAAAATTGGCTTATAAATTATTAAAAGAAGATTTAAACAAGACTTTTTCTAAAGACTTGTTTAATCTTTATATTACCTATTTGATAAATAAAAGAAACTTAAAACAATTGGAAAAAACTTTAAAAAAATTTAGAAAGTATCGTTGTGAAGCTCCCGAATCGTTTATATATGCTTATTTGAGTATTCAAAACGGTAAGGAAGCGTGGAGGATATATAATACTTGTAAAGTACATAATCTTATTTTAAAGTCTGATATTCTTTA
>CAYSYH010000057.1:0-3408 GCA_964435455.1 uncultured Candidatus Saccharibacteria bacterium
TGTAGACAGGACATATCTACAAAAGTAGAAATATTATATAAGGAATAAATATCTTATATCAGACGCCGAACGTTCTTTTATCTACAAAAGTAGAAATATTATATAAGGAATAAATAGCGCTATAGGCGTAGGCAAAGTAAAAACAAAGTGTTTTTTTATTTTAAAAAATTTAACTCTACCTACCCTTTTTGCCTATAACACAGTCTTTTAAAAAAATATTAAAAATATAAAGACTTAGGTTTTGGCATTTATTCCATACATTAATTTATACTTTTGTATTACCTTAATATATTAAATTTTAAATGTTCCTATATTTATAAATATACAATATCTTCTACCTCATGTGAAGCCCTACCATATCTAATAATATTACCCTCGCATCTTTCACATAATTTAAATATTAATATATGGTCGGTTTTATCAAAAGTTTTTTTATATTTATGCTCTATTTCTGTTAGTATTAAGTTTAATATACGTTTGCTATTTTTTATAGAATAAACAGAATACTGAACCCTATGGCCATACTGTTTTAAAAACTTAGCAAACCGTGCCCGTTTTTTATCATTTTTAAAATCGTAGCATACTATTATCATACTTTAAACATAGGAAATTTATATTTTTCGGGGTAAAGTAAATGCCTATAAAAACCTAAAACATAAGAGTAAATTAAATCTCTATGTTTCATTAAAACCCTAAGCCAAATATCTACATATTTTTTTTGATTACCGTTTTTAATTGTAAAAGAGCCATTTTTAAATTTAAAATCTTTTTTATTTATTTGCCCTAAATTAAAAGATTTAACAAGTTGTTTATCTATTAAAGGGCGCATAAGTTCCATTAAATCACAGCTTAAAGATTTACGTTGAAAAAATAATTTATGGTAAAAACCTTTATAAGTATCAAAACCAAATAAATTTAATAAAGAATCCACATAATTAAACAAAAAAGTATAACCTATATCTAAAAGTAAATTAGGTATATCTTCTTTAGTTTGCGGGGCTCTACGATACCAGTTTAAATTTTTAAACACCTCTTTAAAGTACAAACTAGATATATTACCCTCAATACCTAACAAAGTTTTTTCGGATTTTGTTTTAAAAATTTGCTTTTTAAAATCAGACGCCTTATTTTTTTGCCCCACAATACTTAATTGGTTTAAAACTTTGTTATAAACTAAATTTTTAGAAAGTTCTAAACTAGCAGATTTACTTAAATTATATTGAATAGTTCTTATTTTATAATTGCCCTCTGCTTTAGAGTTTATATACCCAATAAGTTTTAAAGATCTGTTTAATAAAAAAATAGAAATTCCTAATTTTTTAGTTTTTTCTATTAAATTAGTAGTTAATGTAGTACTTCCAATTATAAAAATACATAAAACTAAATGGGGAGTTATTTCATTTTTAAATTCTCCAAACTTATACAAACATATATTAGAATTTTTAATTTTTAAGTCATTGGGATCATCACCAAAATTTGCAACTACTACTATCTTTTTTTCTGTAAAATCAGGCAGTGTTAACATTTTGAATATTCACATAAAGTTTTATAAATACAAGAACAACATTTTGCAGCAGATACGTCTACACTATCTGTATTAGGGTTAAAAATTCTAATAGCCTCTATTAAATCTAACAATTCATTTTTATCAACTTTTGTAGGCAAAGGTACAGAGTAACGTTTATTATCGCTTAAAGAATGTATAAATATTTTTTTAATTTTATAACCCTCCTCTAACATACAGTAATATTGGGCATATAGTTGTAATAAATAACCTTTATAAATACGCTTAACCTTATACTTTCGTTCAATTAAATATTTATTTTTATTATCATAAATATCTATTTTTCCCACTAAGCCTAACTTTTTACTATATACAGATTTTGCCTGTAAAATATGTTTTGATGTTGTGTATTTTTTTAATTCTATATTTTGGTGCCTAATCTTCCCCCTTTTTTGGTTTGTTTGGTGATAAACAACTTGTTCAAAATTTTGGTAAATACTATGTAAAAATATGGAATAAGGGCAAAAAATAAAATCGTTTAATTTAGATATTTGTATTAAATCGTAATACATATTTTAAATGAAGTTCTACAACATGTTAGTTTATAGGCATTTTAATACAAATTATTTAATTACTTTTTAAGTATATATTTTTATTGTTTATTGTTTTTCCGTTTTGCCTACGCTTTTTTAAAAAAGCGGGATTTGCAAGGTTACAAGCTGCAACATCATCCGAGTTTTGTAAAGCAGTATATTCTTTTGGGTTATTACGGGTTGAAAACTTGCAGTACTTGTTTGTGCAACTAAATTGATGCTCATTCCATTTTTCTTGTTTACGTTTATCACTTTGAGCCTTGTGTAAACAACGCGGACACTCTGCGCTACTTCCCTCCTCTGGTACAAAGTGAATAATACCGATTTGCTGCACAGCCATTTGCTCACGCAAAAAAATAGTATTTTTGAGTCGCGGTGGCACAAGACCTTGTTTTTGAAACTTACGATAAAGCGCCCACTCTAAACGGCGTGCGATACTTTCTTCGTTTTTCTGACGATGCTTATCTATGTGTTGCCTTGTTTGTAAATTTTCCAAGTTTATAATCCCCGGATACTGCTTGAATAAGTGCGCAATAATTCCAACCATATTGGCGGTAATAGCATCACGCAAATTGTTGATTTGCTGAATACTTTCTGCTTGTAATGTTGGATCTTTGCGAAGTGCAACAAGGTATGTTTGTAGGTCATTGTGGAGCTTTACTTTTTCTGTAGTGCCAAATTTTTCTTCCTGATTATCGGAAAAGAAACAAAGCCATGTGTAGGGCTGGCGTTCTCCTTCCTTATTTTTTACTACAAATTTTCCCTCTTTATATTCAACCCGCGCATCAGAATCAAACATTTGCAATGAAGTAAACATTTTTCGCTTTGCATTTGCACGCTTTAGATTGAGGTATGTCTTTGTATCACCATTGGTAATAATTTTCCCTTTAATCAGTTTTGCAGTAGTCATATCCAAAAAACTTGCGGTATTTTGTGCAAAATATTGCGCAATTTCCTCATTGGAAGTCATAAAATATGAAGGATTGTCGGCAATACATACTTTTTTTTGGGTGTCTTTGCTTATTTGTACAGTTTTTGTAGCCGATAAATCTTTTATGGTGTATACAGGAAAATCTGCAAAAACTGGCTTGTTGAATTTCTGCAACACCCCCTCCTGAGTCATCACCTCATATTGTTCTTTGCTCCAGCGCACCACACCAAGTGTTGCCAACTCGGTAGTTCCGCGATCAATACCGTAATACCATAGTGAATTTTGTTGGTTGTACTGCTTCACTAGGGGGGAAATAACTTCTGTGTTAAATTGCGCAAGCTGCTTAAGTAAATCTTTTTCCTGCACAAATGCCGCTTGTG
>CAYSYH010000058.1:0-3335 GCA_964435455.1 uncultured Candidatus Saccharibacteria bacterium
TCTAGCGTTAACAGAGTTAATTAAGTATAGAAAAGTTACTTATAGTCAAGATATTGTGATAAATATTTCTTAAATGATCAACTTAAACATATTTGATAATTATTTCGCAAAAGCTCCCTCTCTTTTAAAGAGAGGGTTGGGGTAAGTTCATTTATTATTAACATATTTACAAGCTCTAGTATAATTAAAGTCACAAGCTTTCTTAATATAAAAAATAGCTTTATTATAATCTTTTTGGATCCCATACAAACCTTTCCCATAAAAATAATATCCTAATATAAAACAAGCTGCTCCATTATTTAAATTACAACTCTTAATATAAAAAGATATTCCTCCCATAATCTTATTATCATATTCATCACAATTTTTAACTTCTCCTCTAATACACATCGAACCCGCATAAAAGCATCCATATTTATCTCCCATATTACAAGCTCTTTTGAAATAATTAAAAGCTTTGTCGTAAAATTTGTCTAAATAAAAATTGCTACCAATCATGTAACAGGCTTCTGATATATTAAAATCACAAGCTTTTTTATAAAAAAATAAACTTGAATCATGTAAATGATATTTTTTTTCAAATATTCTAGCAACAAAAAAACAAGATAATCCATCATTTAAATTACAAGCTTTTTCATAAAAAACTAAGGACTTATCAATATCTCCATTATTGTAAAAATAATCGCCCAATAATTTACAAGAAGACTTATCTTCTACTTCACAAGCTTTTTTTAAAAATTTTATATGTAATGAATTATCTTCTTTATACAAATTTGCTAATTTTTTACAACTTTCTTTATCCTTTAAATAACAATTAACTTTAAGAAAGTTAATATTACTATCAAATTTAAATTTTTTATATATAAGCGTTCTTAAAGAAAAAACAGCTAAGAATATAGGCACTATAATCAACATAATCAAAAACATTTTCTCAAAAACTGAATAATCTTTTGGTAATTTAAAGGTTCCTTCTAACATTTTATATGTATTATAATCAAAATACCAAAAAAAATTTTCATATTTACTTAATAATTCTGTATCTGTTTCTAAATCAAATAAACTATAAAAATTTTTAAGAGTTTTATCTACATCTTTTTTAGAAGAATTTTTATATAAAATTTCTAAAACATCTTTTAAAGAGGAATCTATGACAAATTTTAAATAAATACCATATGGAGATAAATAAGGATACTTATTCTTTAAATAAAGAGCGGTTTTAAAAGAAGATTTTAAATTAGAATAATACTTTCTTCTACTATTAAAAGTGTCTTTGATATATAAAAAATATCCAGCAGCAAAAACTCCACTCATTATACAAATTATTTTTATAAAAAAAGGAGTATATTCTTCTAGTACAATCCATTTTATAAAAATAAATGAAAAAATAAACATACTAATTATAAATAAAATAATATAAAAAAAGGAATAATTATCTTTTAAAATCCTATTTGCTTTTACACTAAATTCATTTTCTATCAGTTTTCTAACATGAGAAATTTTACTCAAATCAAGTTTACTAATATCATTATCATTTCTATAAAGATCTGAAAATAATTCTTTTAATTCTTCAGATAATGTTTTTTGATTCGAATATTGTATCTGTTTCAAGTGTTCTACTTCTTTTCTTAAACTACTTAACTCTAACCAGTTTAAAAAATCCCACATACTCACAAAAAACCTTTAAACAGGATTAATAATACCTGATTTAACTAACAGTTCTTTAATTATGCTACTCATGCTTCTTTGATGCTTTCTTGCATATTCTTCTAAGTCCTTTTTCTGGCTCTTAGCTAGACTAACTGTTATGCTAGCATCGTGTACTTCCCCTTTTTTTGTAGAGCCCTTAGGTCTTCCCGGTTTCTTCCATTTTTGGAGTTCAGAATGCGTTTCAATTTTTTCTTTTTCAAAATTTAAATTAATATTTTTAAACTTATTCATTTTAATTAACCTTTACTATTTTTTATTTAATTTTTTTAAATACTTACACCCTTCCTCGTAATCTAAATCACAAGATTTTTTAAAAAAATCAAAAGCTTTTTTATTATTATTTCTAATAAAATAAATTGCTCCAACATTAAAACAACTTTCTCCATCAGAATAAACTAAACATCCTTTAGAAAAATATTTCAAAGCATTAGAATAATCCTTATTCTTAAAATAAATTAAACCTAAATTATAACATCCATCTTTATTACCTAACTTACATGCTTTATCATAAAAAAAAATAGATTCTCTATTCTTATGTAACTTTTCTAGATAAATAACTCCTAAACTAACACATGCTGAAGAATAATTAAACTTGCATAATACTTTATATATTTTAATGGCTTGAAATAAATCATCATTTTCTAATAGATTAGCCAAATTAAAACAAGCATCCTTATCTTCTAACAAACATGCTTTTTTATAATACTCTTTGGCTTTATTCTTATTATTTAATTTTTCTTCATACAAAATACCTAAATCAAAACACGCATTTTTTAAGTCATTATCACATGCCTTTTTCATGAAGTAACCATACGATAAAATATCTTTTTTAACTCCTAAACCTTTAGCATAACATAATGCTAAGTTATAACAACCAATCGGATTATTTTTTTCACAAGATAAAAAAAACAGTTTAACAGCTTTTTTATAATTTTTATTCTTAAATGCTTCTACTCCTTCTTTAATAAAAGAAGCTTCTAAATATAAAAAACTAACAAATATTAAAAATAATTTAAACATTTGCTTTCCTTTCTATATATAACATAAGATCTTTAAAGGTTTTAGCAATTTTAGAATAAGTATGTTTTTTCAATCCTCCCTGTTTAGGCAAGTCAATTACAGATATAATCTCATTTTCAGCTGTTTGAATAGCTCTTGTATAAGGAATAGCAAAATAATCAATGGGCTCTTTTATATTTTCTTCTAAAAACTCCACTGCATCTTTAACATCTTGCTCTTTAATATATCCATTTGCAACAAATAAAATATTCTCATTAAAATCTTTAATTTTAAAATAACTTTTTAACGTCCCTCCAAGACTTATAAGAGTAGGATTAAAAGGAATAATAACTAAATTACTTTGCTTTGCAGCTTGTTCTAACCTTAAGTCGTCAAAACCTCCAAAATCGAATACTACATTGTTTAAATTATTATTTATGTTATCTCTTAACCCTAACTTAATAACTCTATCTGGCATCAATTGTTTTAATATACCATAAGGATCAAGCTCTATAATTTTTAAATTAAAATACAAGGCAATTTGAGTAGCAAGCATTGTTTTACCAACTCCACCTTTTTGGTTAAAGATTGTTATTTTCATTTGTAAATGTCTCCCCTACTGTCAGCTT
>CAYSYH010000059.1:0-3143 GCA_964435455.1 uncultured Candidatus Saccharibacteria bacterium
TATACCCTAAAATTGTATATATTTTTAATTTGGTGATGTGATGTATTTTTAGTAGTATACTATAAATATGGGCAACCTATTAAAATCTCAAGTTGCTGTTTTTTTATCAGGAACTATTTTTGCTTATTATACCGTTTACCAAGATTTTAGGCGTTTCTATTTTTACGAAGGCACTATTTTTAAGCTTAAAAATTGTACTATTCCAAACCCTGTAACAACAGCTTGTTTTTATGGTTCTTTTGCCTTTTTAATGGGACTTATCATATCCTTAATTATTTTAAAAAACTTTAGAGTTAAAAAAAGTATAATTAAATTGCAAAAATACCTTTTATTTTTAACAGAGTTTGCTTTTGTTTTTGCTTGGACTAATTTTAGTTTAATTTTTTATAAATATCTTAAAACTAGTTCCGGTACTTTTATAGGCTGTTCTGGAGTTAAAGCATTATCACCCTTTTTAACGCCTTGTTTTTATGGATCGGTTATTTTTACTATATCTTTATTTTTAGTTTTTTATATAAAAAAACGTTTAACTAAGGTTTAAATCTTTACTTAAGTACTTATTTAAAATATACTTTTAGTGTGGGTATAGAAATAAAAAACACAGCTGTAAAAAAACTCCTAAATTATTATAAAAATATTTGGTCACTTGGGTATTTAAGTGCTTTAGCAGAATGGGATTTAAATACATATATGCCTACGGATGCTGCTGCCCACCATGGTGAGGCTTTAGCTAAAGCTTCTAGCTTATCTCAAACATTATTATTAAAAAAAGAGTTAGAAGATTTGCTGAATAATGCAAAAAATCAAAGAAATTTAACTATAGCTGAAAAAGCTGTAATACATAGAATAAATAGAGCTATAGAAAAAAATAAAAAAATACCAAAAGAATTGTTAGAAGAATTTTCTAGGGTAACAAATAAAGCCCACGTAGCTTGGGCACAAGCAAAAAAAGAAAATAATTATAATTTATTTGCTCCTTATTTAGAAAAAATTATAAATTTATCTATTAAAAAGGCCGAAAAGCTTGGTTATAAAGATCATATTTACGATGCTCTAATAGACGAGTTTGAAGAGGGTTTTACTAATAAAGACGTTCAAAATTACTTTGACTCTATCAAGCCTTTTTTATTAAATTTACTAGCTACAATAAAGAGTTCTAAGAATTTTACAAGTAAAAACCCCATATCTAAAGAAAAATATAACAAACAAAATTTGTGGAATTTATTAATATATGTTTTGGAGTATTTTTCATATAATCCTAATAGATTACGTTTAGACGAATCTCCACACCCTTTTACTTTACCTTTTTCTAGCAAACATTCTAGAATAACTACAAAATTTAATTCTGATTTAACGGACTTTTTTAGTCCCTTAACCTCTACTATTCACGAATTTGGCCATGCTTTGCATGGTTTGCAAATAGACCCTAAATTAGACTTTACACCTTTAAACGGAGAATCAGATTTAAGTTTTGGTTTGGCCGAAAGCCAAAGCCGTTTTTGGGAAAATTTTATTGGTAGGAACAAAGACTTTTTAAAATTACTTTACCCTAAAATTATAAACTTAGGTAAAGGTTTTGCTAAATACTCTTTAGATGATTATTATAAAAGTGCCAACTTGGTATACCCAAATTTAATTAGAACAGAAGCTGACGAGGTAACTTATCATTTTCATATACTAATAAGGTATGAAATAGAAAAAGCAATGTTAGAAAGAAAGGTTACTGTTAAAGAACTGCCTGATTTATGGAATGCTAAATATAAAGAATATTTAGGCGTAGATGTTCCAAATTATTCCAAAGGAATTTTGCAAGATATCCATTGGAGCATGGGTGCTATTGGTTACTTTCCTACTTATTCTACAGGTACTGTTTTAAGCGCTACTTGGAAATCTTTATTAGAAAATGACTTAAAAAGCTCAGTAGAGGAACTTTCTAAATCTAAAGAGGGTATTAAAAAAATAGCTAAATGGCAAAAAGAGCATATACATAAATATGGGTCAATGTATACTTTTAAAGAACTTATAAAGCTAAATACAAACAAAAGCTTTAATACACAACCTTGGAAGGATTATTTAAATAAAAAATATTCCGCTTTGTACCCTTAACTTAAATACAAAGAGTAAATGAAGAATAACATATTACAACAACTCAAAAAACAAAATGTTAATTTAAAGGAATCCGAAATAAGAGGTATTTTATATATTATTTTAAACTACAAAAAAACTTTAAGTTTACAAACACTTATTTTGCTTACAGGTATACCAAAAAACACAGTTGTTCACTTTTTAAATAGCTTAAAACCTTATTTAGAATATTCAGATTTTAATAAAATCCTAATTAAGGAAGAGTTTAAAAAAAACATAAAAACTTTTAGTAAAAAATATTATTTTAGGTTTTGTAAACTAAAAGATATAGAAATATTAAAAAAATTTAAAAAAATACAAAAAGAGTATAATTTAGAGCCTAAGAGAGAGTACGACCAGTTTTTTGCAACCCCTAAAACTAGTGTTCAAAAAGCTCTGGTTTTAGAGAAAATCGGAATGCAATTTAATACTCATATAGCGCTAATTGGTGACGATGACTTAGTAAGTGTTGCTTTAGCCTTAAAGTATCCTTTAATTAAAAATATTACTGTTTTAGAGATAGATACAGATTTAGTTACTACTCTTAAATCTATAGCTAAAAGATATAATCTTCCTATTACTGTAATACAATACGATGTAAGAAAAACTATTCCTACCTTTCTTTATAAAAATTTTGATGTTGTTTTAACAGACCCTCCTTATACTCCAAATGGAATAGAACTTTTTCTAGATAGGTCTATAAGTTTATTAAAGCCATTTACTGATTTTGCAGGTAAATATATTTTGCTAAATTATGGGAACAGCTTTAAATCCCCCCAAAAATTTATTGAAATACAAAACATTATAAATAAATATCATTTGTTTATAGAAGACTCTTTATATAAATTTAACCGTTATTATGGTGCTCAAAGTATTGGCAGCGCTAGTTCTTTATATGTTTTAAAAACTACCCCAAATACTAAATCTAAAGATCTTGTTTATAAAAATATTTATACATATGAAATCATAGAAAGGAAAAATTTTCCTTATGTAAATCAATATGTATTTAAATTAATTGA
>CAYSYH010000060.1:0-3122 GCA_964435455.1 uncultured Candidatus Saccharibacteria bacterium
AATAGCTAAAGCTTCTGTTTTAGAAATATACATTATATCACTTACCTCCGGCATATTAGCTAATTTATTTTTTAAGTCTAATATTTGGTCTTCTTTTACAGTATCTTGAAAATAAACAGTTAGTTGTGCCTTAGATTCTAAATAATTTAAAAGGTGAGCTGATAAAAATGCAAAGGATATAAAAAAACTTAATACAAAAAAAGTTTGAGTATTTATAATTAAACTAACAAATGTAGTTATAGATTGTAAACTTAAACTTTTTTTTGCAATTCCAAAAGATCTAATCATGTTCAGTAATCCTCCCTCCTTCTAAATGTAGTGTTCTTTTTTTAAGATTTTTTACTAAATTTAAATCGTGAGTTGCTAATAATGTAGTGGTACCTAGTTCTTGGTTTAAACGATTTAAAAGATTTAATATCTCCCAACTATTGGAGGCATCTAAATTACCTGTAGGTTCATCTGCTATTATAATTTTTGGTTCCAAAGCCATAGCTCGTGCTATAGCTAATCTTTGTTTTTCCCCACCACTAAGCTGCCAAGGAAAGTTATAAATACGATCCTCTAAACCAACTAGTTTTAAAAGCTCTTCTACCCTTTTTTTTATTTGCTTACGCTTTTTGCCAATTATCTCTAAAGCTATAGAAATATTTTCAAAACTATTCTTTGTAGGCAATAGGCGATAATCTTGAAAAACAAAGCCAACCTTTCGTCGCAGTTTATAAACTTGAGAATTTTTAATTTTAGAAATATCTACAGAATCTACCAATATAGTACCCAAATCAGGTACTTGCTCACGCAAAATTAAACTAAGCAAGGTAGATTTTCCAGCTCCAGAAGGACCTGTTAAATAAACAAACTCACCAGCCTTTATATGCAAATCTATATCTTCTAATATAACTTTATCTCCATACTTTTTACTAACGTTCTGAAATACCAACATAAATTATTTAAATAATATATATTTTACAAATACTACAGATTCTGGATTTAACTCAGAAGAATAAGGTATTTGTCCTACCAAAGTTATCCTATTTCCCTCTTGTTGAGTTAGCTTATCATCGTCGGTATACAAAAAAACAATTACATTATTATTTTTATCCATTAATACGTGTGTGGCTTTTGGTTTTTCTCCTAAAGATTTTTCTACCCTACCTGTTAACTTTACTTCTTTATAAGGAGAAGAGGGCGGTATAAAATAAGCACTGCTTTTTTGTTGAGTGTTAGTAGTGTTAATAACTTTTTTATCAGTATAAACCTTTTTATTACTCCCTAACCTTGTAGAAACAATATACGCCCCAAAAGCAACAACAAATAAAAATAAAATGGCTATAAATTTTATAGTGTTATTTAATTCAAAAGGCATTAGTTTAATTATACCTTACTTGGGCTAGTTGTCTAAATCTTTTTTAAAGAATCTTGTATAAGGTCATCTAAATCTCCTCGCAATATATCTTGGACATTTGTATATTTTTTTTTAGTACGGTGATCCAACACCTGCTTATAAGGATGTAACACATAAGACCTAATTTGAGTTCCCCAAGAAGCAGTAATATTACTACCTTTTAAGTCTTTACGTAATTTCTGCTCTTTTTGTTTATTTAAAAGTAAAAGCTTTGTTTTAAGTAAATCCAAAGCAATTTGTTTATTGCGGCTTTGGCTACGCTCCGCTTGACAAGTCACAATTATACCAGTTGGCATATGCTTTATTCGTACAGCTGTTTCAACTTTATTTACGTTTTGTCCTCCAGCCCCGCTAGATTTAAAAGTTTGTATTTGTAAATCTTCTTTTTTAATATTTAATTTTAAATTTTTTACTTGAGGATAAACTTCTACTTTTGCAAAAGATGTTTGCCTTAAATTATTAGCATTAAAAGGACTTAACCTAACTAACCTATGTGTACCCGCCTCATTTTTTAATAAACCATAAGCAAAAGGTCCTTTTACCAAATAACCTACACTCTTTATACCTGCTTCATCTCCATAAGTTTTAGATATTAAATCTACACCAAAACCCTTTTTTTCAAAAAATTTTAAATACATATTTTCTAACATTTGTGCCCAATCCATAGCCTCTACTCCACCTTGCCCAGAATGTATATAAAAATAAGTATTTAATTTATCATAGGGCTGTGATAAAAAAGCAAACACCTCTAATTCTTTAATTAAATTTAAAGCTTTTTTATACTTTTTTTCGGAAATAAATACTTCTATTAAAAATATTTTTTCTAGCAAACCCTCTATTTGTTTTTTTTCTTTGTTTAATTCTAAATAAAGAGCTCTATCCTTCCATACAGATTCTTTAGAAAGCTGTTCCTGTAAAAACTTCAATTTATCTTCTAATTTTTTAATATCTAAACTTTTTTTTAATAGTTCTAATTTTTCTAGTAAGTTAACATTAGACATATTAATAAAATACCTCATGAAGTACTTGAGAATAAGGCTGATTTTTTAAATAATCCCTTACTTGAAAAACCATGTTTTTAACGCCACAAAGATAATTTAAGGAATTATGAGTGTTTAGATAATTTAAGTAATTAGTAACTCTTCCTTTTGGATAATTTAATAAAGGTTCTTGTGTAAAAACAATTTTTTTATTTATATTAGAGGGAAATACAGAATCAAAATAATTATAATCATTTTTAAATGAATGTAATAAATATATTTTTTTACTATTAACTTTTTTTTGCAAAGAAGGAATTAAAGAAAGAAAGGGAGCAATGCCACTACCTGTAGAAACAAAATTATAGTAAGAGAATTTTAGGCTTTTAGGTAATACCATATTTCCCAAAGGACCAATATATTGTATAGACTGATTAACCTTTAAAGAATTTAAATAGTTAGAACCTACCCCTTGAGGAGAAATATCTACTAACAAACTAAATGTTTCTTTTAAAAAATCAGGGGAGGCAATAGAATAAGAACGACGAACATTTGACGAAATAACTATAGTAATAAACTGACCAGATAAAAAATCAAAATTAAGAGGACGTTCAAAAGTTAAATATAAATAACAATTACCTAAAAGTTCCTTACTTAAAAGTTTAGATTTAAACAGTTTCATACTGTAAACTAAGGAAAAATCTGCTTTCCATTTTTATCATAAAGAAGAATAGCTTGTACAG
>CAYSYH010000061.1:0-3090 GCA_964435455.1 uncultured Candidatus Saccharibacteria bacterium
GACGCGCTCGACGCGAGGGAAACTCTTCGGTATTTAGATTCGAAATTGGTAAATACCCAGAAATTTTAGATTATTTTATTAATAATTTCGAAAAAGTAAGAGGCGAAGTAAGACACGAACAAGCTTATCTTTCGCAACAAATGAATAAACTAAAAAAGCTAACTTTTTGGCCAGACAATTGGACACCTAGCTATAAGTATCACTGTGCACCTAATTTATTACTATCTTGGTTTAAAGCACCAACAATCCCAAAAGATGCAAAAATTATAATTTTTCATGGACTTCCAAATCCACCAGAGGCTATTACAGGCAAAAGTGGAAAGTGGTATAGGCATTTAAAGCCTGCCCCTTGGATTAAAGAGTTTTGGCGTGAGTAGATTTTCTTTTATTATAAACTAAAGGGTTTCTTTTAATAGTTGTCTGAGGTCCAAGTAACTCTGGGTCTTTTCTTTTCTGCTTAATACTAAACGGTTCTGAATATTTTTTCAAAACTTTTTTACTCCTTTTAAGAACAATATGTGTGTTTTTATGCCATTTTCTTTTGTGTACTTTTGAAATTCTTTTCTTATATATTTTTTTTCTATATTTTCTAACACTTCTAGTTACTTTTTTATTTTTTGTAATATGCTTTCTTTTGTAATTAGTAACTTTTACATATCTTTTTCTGTGATATTTTCTTTTCTTTTTAAATACAGTAGTCTTTTTTTTATAAATCCTTACCTTACGGACTACTTTTATTTTTCTTGGATTATAAATTTTTCTTTTAATTTTTCGTGTTTCTAATTTGCTCTTTATTTCCTGATTCTTGAGCACACTCGCCTTGTTTTCTGCTACAACTTGGGTTCTTTTTATATAATTGTTATATCGTATTCTTTTTATTTTTGTACAGCCACTAAAAACAATAAGTCCTATTAATATAATAAGCAAATAAGTTTTTTTCACAATATTACCTTTTAGATCTAAAATTATAGATATTAAACTTCTTGAAAACTTATAGATTAAAATATTTTTTATTGAGTTTTACAAGAAGTTTATTATAGCTTAGTCTGTAAGGCTAAGGATATAATTAGTACAAATTGTTATTTTTTAGAGGGGTTGGGCATGTAAATACCCTTTAATAATATTATGATTTAGCTAATGGATTATTTTTAAGAGTACTTTGTGGTCCTAAAAGTTCTGGGTCTCTTTTACTACTACTTAAGCTATATGGTTCAGGTTTTTTAGTATATTTTATATGATTAAATTTTAAAGATATATATCGAAAATCATATTTTGCACTATAGCCATCTAATTTGATTTTTTTTCTAATATTTTTAAACTTAGTAGCCAAAAGTTTTTTCTTCAATCTTTTAATAGTTTTTAATTTCTTATGATTTTTACTTACTTTTACACCTTTTTTCTTTTCTTTTAGAGTACTTTTGGAATTTAACATTTCCTCTATCTTATTAATAATTACACTGTTTTTTACAAACATATTTGTTTCTCTTTTATTTATCTTTAAAGCCTTATTTTTATCTTTAATCAAAATCTTATGGCTAACATTTTTAGAAAGAAACTTAACACTTTTTTGTCGTTTCAATGTTTTTTTAATAGCTAACTTTTTATGACTCTTTTTAACTTTGCTAATTTTAGATAATTTAAGTTTTTTTAAGTTCTTTTTTACTTTAGATAATTTAAGTTTTTTAGTAACTTTTTTAACTTTTACTACACTTTTTTTTGACTTTTTGGTAATTTTTTTATGTTTTTTAACTATTTTTTTCTTAACAATTACTCTTTTCGACGGTGCTGCCACTCTATTGTTTACTCCGCTTAATCCATTGTTAGCCAATGTGCAATTGGTTAATATCGCTGTAGAAGCAAGCAAAGAAGCTAATAAAAATTTTCTCATAATATCCTCCATTTTAGAAACTTAGAACATTATATCAAAAATTATATTAAACTATTACCATTTTATGGAGTTATTTATTCTAAAGCAAAATTATCTCTAAATGCTTTTGTTTTAGATACATCGTCATAACTACCGCTTGCTACTATTTTTCCTTTACTTAAAACTATGACCCTATTTGCTTGCATTATTGTTTGTAATCTATGTGCAATAATTAGTGTTGTTTTGTTTTTCATAATTTTATTTAAACTATCTTGTATAAGCGCTTCAGTGTTTGCGTCTAATGCGGATGTTGCTTCGTCTAGTATAAAGAGCTCTGCATTTTTATACAAAGCTCTAGCTAGTGCCAAGCGTTGCCTTTGCCCGCCAGATAATTTTTTGCCATTTTCTCCAACTATAAAATTATCTTTTTGAGGTAAGCTTTCTATAAATTCACAATGAGAATTTGCAATTACATCTTTATATCTTATTTCGTCATATTCTAAACCATATAAAATATTATCTTTTACGCTCATATTAAATATGCCACTAGCTTGGTTTACATAAGATATTTGTTCCCTTAAAGAGCCAATATCTAGCAAATTTATATCTTGATTATCAATTAAAATTTCACCACTACTTGGCGCTCTAAAACCAAATAGCAATGTTAAAATAGAACTTTTACCTGCCCCTGTTTTTCCAACAATGGCAACAATATCGCCTCTATTAATTGTAAAGTTTAAATCGCTTAATATTTTATTTTCGCCAATTGTTAAACTTGTATCTTTAAATTCTATTTGCTCTATTTTGTTAAATATCTTATTATCTTTACTCTCTTCTTGTTTTAGCTCTAAAATAGATTCTACTCTTTGAATATAGCTATCTAACATATTTATAATAAGCGAATTCCTTGTTATAACTTTTATTGGGGCATATAGCATCATAAGTGCGGTTAAAAATGCAAAGAAATCTCCTACACTCATCTTGTTGTTTATAACTTCGTATCCACCAAAAAATACAACCGAAGCAACGGAAAGAGAGACAAAAAATTCCATTAATGGCGATGTTAACTCTTGGTATTTAACAAGTTTTAGTAGAGAGCGTTTGTAATCTTGTAAATAGTTACTAAATTTAACTTTTTCATTGTCAACTTGGTTGTAAACCTTTACAATATCTAAGTGTGTAAATGTTTCGTTAATTCTCTCATTAAGGTCTGTTACAAAGCC
>CAYSYH010000062.1:0-2987 GCA_964435455.1 uncultured Candidatus Saccharibacteria bacterium
TACTTGGGAATCAAAGGCACAAAAACAGCTTAAATACATTTATAAGCAACTTAATGTATATAATAATTTAAATTAGGGGGTACCCTGTTTAGAATTAAATGTAAATATTGTAACATGCTAAATGGG
Source organism: uncultured Candidatus Saccharibacteria bacterium (assembly GCA_964435455.1). GTDB lineage: Bacteria > Patescibacteriota > WWE3 > 2-01-FULL-39-13 > JAACPI01 > CAYSYH01. The sequence goes on from CAYSYH010000062.1 coordinate 127, forward strand.
TAGGCTCAGTAAATATGTTCTTTCCCTAAATAATATATAATATAGCCTTTTCAATGCTATAATTGCTATATGATTTCAGGTAAAAATATACTTATAATTTCTTCTAAATCTGCTGAATATGGTGGTGTAGAAAAGCACGTTTTAGATTTAGTAAAAGGTTTTTCTTTTGCTAATAAAGTTTATGTAATGTGTCCTAATGGGCCCTTATCAAAACAGTATAAAAAAAATGGAGCTATTGTAATAAACAAGGTTCCTAAAAATGCTTATGACTTAAAATTTTCTTTATATGTTAAGAATTTTTGTAAAGACCAATATATTCATATAGCTCACGCTCACGAATTGATAAGTTCTTTAGGGCTTTTTGGAGCTTTTTTGTCTAAAGTTCCTGTACGTGTGTTTCATGTACATACCCCATTTATTTTTTGGAAGTATCCCAATATTGTATTAAAGGTGATTAAAACAGTACCTAATTGGTTAGTTAATTTTATAACAGCTAATATTTTTGCTACTAAGGTTATAGCTTTAACGCCTGAAATAAAAAAACACAGGATTTTTTATGAATTTATACTTCCTAAAAAAATTGTTGTAATTCCAAATGCTATAAATATTTCTTACTTTTCTAAAAAACCTTCATTATCCACTATCAAAAAGTTTAAAAAAGAAAAAGGTATTCCAAATAATAAGGTGATTATTGGTAACTTATCTAGAACAAGCGCTGAAAAGGGGCAAGACTTACTTTTAAAGTCTTTTAATAAACTGAATACGGAGTATCCAAATAAATACTTTTTAGTAATAGCCGGAGGCGGGGAGTTAGAAGATTCTTACAGGTCCTATGCTAAAAAACACTTTCCTGGGAGTTTTTATATAAGTGGTAGATTTAAAGATGAAGAAAAGAAACTCTATTATGGTTCTTTTGATTTTTTTGTCTTTCCTTCAAGAGCAGAAGGATTTGGTTACGTTTTAACTGAAGCCATGGCAAGTAAAATTCCTATTTTGTCATCAGATTTACCTGTTTTAAAAAGGGTAGGGGGTAGGGGAGTAGTTTTTTTTAAGACAAATAGTGAACATTCCCTTTATAATAAATTGCTTGAACTTTTAAGAATGCCAAAAAAAACTTTAAATAAAAATATTGAAATATCTTATAATTATTTACATAGATTTTCTTATGAATCTTTTATTAAAAATTATTCTACTGTGTATTCACATACTAGCTTATGAGCAAGTCTATTAGGGTACTTTTTCAATCTAGAACAGATTTATTTAAAAAAAGAGGTGGTGATACCGTTCAAATTTTAGAAACTCAGCAAGCATTGAAAAAATTAGGTTTAATTGTAAATGTCTCTACAGAGTTGTCCCCAGATCTAACACATTACGACATTGTGCATATTTTTAATTTAGATTGGGTTTCTGAACCTTATATACAGGTTAAAAATGCTTTAAAGTATAATAAAAAGATTGTTTTATCCCCTATTCATCATTCTTTAAAAGAATACAAGCTTTATGAAAATAAAAATCGGTATGGTCTAATGGTTATAGGAAATTTTTTAATTCCTAACCAGCCTTTAAGAGATACTTTTAGAAATTTAGTTAAAGCTTTTATTAACCCCAAATATAAATTTAAAGGTTTTGTATATCAGTTGTTTACAGGTATTAGATACCAACAAAAATTTTGCTTAAAAAATGCCGATATTGTTATTGTTCAAACAAATTTAGAAGCCAAAGATTTAGTTAATGATTATAAAACATCTTCCTTTAAATGGAAAAAGGTAGTAAATGGTGTAAATGCATCTAAATTTAGCAATTCAACTCCTTTGTTGGCATATAAAAAACTTGGATTTAATAATTATATTTATTCTGTAGGTAGAATTGAACCTAGAAAAAATCAATTATCTTTAATTAAGGCTTTTAGGCTTTTAAAAAACAGAAACCCTAAATATAACAATTTACATCTCGTTTTTTCTGGAGGATTTAATTCTATTCACTCCACATATGTTTATAAATTTAAAAAACAGGTAAAAAATAATTCAGATATACATTATACTGGATTTTTATCTCAGCAAGATTTAGCCAACTATTATTCAGGAGCAAAGGTTTTTGCAGTGCCTTCTTGGTTTGAGACAACAGGCTTAGTTTATTTAGAGGCTGCTTTGGCTGGTTCAAAATCAATATTGGCAAGTGGTAATAGGGCTAAAGAGTATCTAAACGATAATGCTGTATATGCCAAACCTTTTGATATTGAAGATATTTATTTAAATCTTGATAAAGCTTTAACTACAAATACAGTCAAACCTTCTTTTCCTTCTTACATAAAACAAAAATATACGTGGGATAACGCTGCTAAGGACATACTTAATATTTATGAGCATTTAATAGATTAAAGATTTACTGATTACTTTTTGGTAAAATAATAAAGTATGCTTACTGTTCAAATATTTTTAGCCCTTTTTATTTTTATATTAATGGTTTTAATTAGTATAAAGGATATAGCCACGGGATTTTTATTTTTGTTAATCTTTATGCCTTTTCAGCATAAAGAACTTTTTTCTTTAGGGTATTGGGACGTTTTACCTATAAGAATAGCTTTTTTTGGTATTGTTCTTTCTACGTTTTACCGATTTTATTTGTGGTTTCGTAGAAAAAAAGATAAAAAAAAGATTTACACTTTTATAAAAGACCCCATTTTAATAACATTAGTTTTGTTATATTTAATTAGGTTTTTATCTATATTATTGATAGCACCTAAAAAATTTGATGGATTTAAGTTATTAGCCTTTTATTCCACAATAGTTTATTTTTATATTTTATTAAAATATTTATATTTAAGTGGGGGTATTAATTTATTAAAAAAATATACTTATATT
>CAYSYH010000063.1:0-2793 GCA_964435455.1 uncultured Candidatus Saccharibacteria bacterium
ATTGTATCTTCATCTCTTCATCAAATTCTATAATATATCCACCCACCACAGCAATGTCAGGATGTTCTTCAAAAGCTTTCAACTGTAACTCAAATCTGTTTGGTAAGCTAATATCATCTGAATCCATTCTTGCTACCAATTCGTAAGTACATTTTTGTAAACCTTCATTCAAGGCTATATGTAATCCCATATTTTTTTCTAATTGAATTATCTTTAAGGGATAAATTTTACTATATTTTTTTAATATATTTTCAATTTGATTATGCACAGGGCCGTCCTTAACTATTACAATTTCAGAGGGTTTAACAGTTTGGTTGGTATAAACACTTTTTAAAGCTTCTTCAAACCAGGAAGGATTATCTTTTTGGTAAACAGACGTCAATACTGAAAATCCATTTTTTAATTCCATCATAAATTCCTTTAATAGTATATTTAAATCTTTCTCTTTTTTTGTCTAAGAACGCGTAAATAATGGGTTTTAAGAAAATCATTATAAAATATCTTAACCTCATATAAAACGGGGCATATTTACAAGATACAGCAAATATACTATTTCTGAAAAGATAATACTGCCTTTCTGGAGATGGTATATTATACTCTATAAACCAAATTTTTTTTGTTCCTACACCCAGTTCATGATATAAAAAAGCTTTCTTATGCCTAAAAATCCTAAATCCTTCTTTCTTCGCTCTCCAGCACCATTCAAAATCTGTCACATCTAAAAATAAATCTTCACACAGTTTCCCGATTTTATCTATAATTTTAATTGGTATAAGCATGCCTGATGTAGGCAATTGATTTACTTCTGCCAAATCTCCATCAATACTCCGGCCTTTTTTAAACTTAGCTTTAAAAGTTTCATTAGTCCTTCTATTTATCATAGTAGGTCCTATTGCAGCAATCTGATTGCTAAATTCTTCCTTTTTATATGTTTCAAGCATTAAATTTACCATATTTTCTGTGGGAGTACTATCTTGATCTAATAGTAACACATAATCAGCACCTTCTTTTTTAGCTATTTCAATTCCTGAATTTATTGCTCCCAAACCTAGATTTTTTTTCATTTTAATATATTTTATATTTTTCAATGATTGAAATGTGCTATTTTTTTGTAAAGCATCGTAATACTTTTTATCTTCACTATTGTCTAAAATAAGCACCTGGTTTACCTGAGGAGATACCATTTGAAGGTTACTAATAAATTCTTTGATGTTAGGTTTATACATTGTTACTATTGCGTATATTTTTTCCATAATATTCCCTCTGAATAATGTTTAACATTAAAATGACTATTATATGCGTTGTATCGAAAATATATGGATTAGTAACAGCATACATTATATAAAATAAATAAATAAATAATAATTTCCGATTATATAATCTATAAGTTATATAAATAATGATAGCATAATATATAAGTGCTAGAATACCCATTTGATTGAATATATAGATAGTTTGTAATTCAAAATAATAACCATAAGCTGAATAATCTCTAAGAGGCGTGGATATATTTATCAAATTACCTAATCCCTTACCTAAAATTGCAGTTATCCAAGAAGTACTCATGTCATTTATAAGAACATTTAATTGATCTGCGCGCACTTCTAATGAATACTTTTTCTTACTTAAGATATACTCAAGATAAAATATAACGGGAAAGGAACATAGCAAAATTATAAAACCTACTTTTAATATATTACCAATTAGTTGCTTGTTATTTTTGACTTTTGCTAATATATAAAACAACAAAAACAAGGAAGTAGCTATATAAAAAGCTAAATTCGCACTTATAATAATACCAATAAATAAAATTAATTTTATTACCTTATTTTTTCTTAGTAAAACACTTATAAAAAAACTAAAAGGTATCAAAGGATTTCCTAATATTTGTATTCTATAAAAAAACCCATTATAGGTATAAACATCGCCTATACGATTTGTTAGGAAATAATACCTTATCTGGCTAATTTCAGGCTGGCTTGCTACAAAAACTAAATATAATTCAAACAATAACAAAAAAAGGCTTTGAATTATGTTTGCAAATATAAACCAATCTAATACAAATTTTCGCAAGTGCACATGGTAAGCAAGAAGAACGAAAAGTAATATTAAATAGAAACGAAGAGTTCCATATGGGTTACAAACAACAAATAAGCTGTAGTAGCTATGAATAGAAATTAACATTGTAACAAATATAGTAAGTATAGTAACATCCCTTTTTTTATTAAAAAAGATATTTTTAAGAATAAAAGGTAATGAAGAAATAAAAACTAAGCCAACTAAATACTTAGGGATACCCTCTAAACCTAAAATGTTTAGTGGAAATTGACGACTTATTGTAAATATAGCTAGGACTGTAAAAAAAGACGAAATAAATAAAGATATAAAAATCAAATTTAACTTTTTCATAATATTTTATCCATTAAAAAGAAATTTAAAAGATATTCTTAGCCTTACCAAAAATATAACTTTCCTCAGCCTACGACCCTATATATTCTAGGGAATTATTTAGAGAACAGTTATACACACTGATAATCTGGGTAATCATTTTTTAATACGCTCTCCAAGCACTCAATCGTATCTGCCCAGCCATTGTAGTTTAATTATGTAAATTTTGGGAAAACTTATATCCATATCAAACTCTTAAGCTCTGATATTGTCATAATCTGATATTGTCATAATCTAATTTCTCTAAGAATTCATCGTTTTTTATGTTTTTATATATGCTGATCAAGTGATTACTATTTAAAAAAGCATATTTTCTATTAGGATTTATATTACCAATATAAGTTC
>CAYSYH010000064.1:0-2714 GCA_964435455.1 uncultured Candidatus Saccharibacteria bacterium
TAATTTCAATTTAAGAACCTTTATTAATATTATTATTTTATTAAGTATTATTATATCTAAAAAAAACTTAATTTTTTCTTAATTTAGTCCTATTTTGCTTCCAATAATGTATATATGTATGTAAGTTGATAATCAATGAGCTTATTACTCTTTTTTTTATCAACTAAAATCAAAACAAAAAAAGGAATAAACATGAAACAAAGCACAGCTTTAAAACTTAAAAGCACAAACAAAGCACTATCAACAATAGGTATTCTTGCATTAACAAGTGGTGTAGCGATGGCTGCAACATCTAATCAAGGAGATACATCTTTTGGTAAGTTGTTTGATCAGTTTAAGCAATGGTTTCAAGGTAACTTAGGTAAACTATTAGCACTATTAGGTTTTGCAGGAACATTTGTAGTTTATATGATGACTCATAGAGGTAGTATCCTATTTGTAGGTATTATCATTTCATTACTTGCTGGTGGTTTAATTGGTATTTCTGGTGCATTCTTCGACGCAGGTAAAGGTGCATTTAACCCATCAACTTCAAGCTAATTGTAGTATTAGCAAAAAGCAAAAGGCGAAAGCCTTTGCTTAAAATAACTATATATCTTCTTTCTATTTTTTGATTTTATCTCCATTTTATTATCTTTTTTAAGTTTACTTTAATTTTATTTTATTATAATTTGTCATAATAAAATTATTTTTAAGGAATACATCATGGCTTTATTAACGCTTACTAACTTATTAGCTTTAAATTTTGTATTAAATATTTTAATTGTTTATGTTAAATATATTCAATATAAAAAAGAAAATAAACTATTGGCTATTGAAGAAAAAATAAACAACTTAAATATAAAACAGAAGATAGGTTTATTTTTAATAGTTTTAGTAGCAGGGGCAATTCCTTTGTTGTTATTTGTTTTAGGGTTATTGTTTGATTTTATACCGAAAATTAAAATATCAATAGAAGCAAATGGTAAAAATTATCAAAAAAATATCTCAAAAAATAATGCAGAAGAATTGGATATAAATTTTACCAAACCTTCCCATAAGGCTCTCGACTTGAGTTATAAGGATAGAATATAAGGCAATAGAAAGTTAGTTAAGTATTTTTCTAATATAGTTTTAATCCACCTAATAAAAAAAGGTGGATATGCTTTAAAATTCCTTCAATATCTTTTGTTGTAAAAACTTTGATATATTCTAGCAACTTTATAGTTTTTGTAATTCCTCTAAGATTCTTTGCTCTAGATACTCTAATACTTTTTTTGTTACTTTATAAATTTTGTATTGCGAAGTTTTAAAGATGTTACTTATATTTTCTCCGATAGAATTTATATTATCTGCCACAAAATATAAATCATCAAATTTTATATATTCTATTGAATTGTTACTTGATGGATAATATTGTATTGTGCCACTTATACTATTGTCCAAAATTGATTTTATATTTAACCTTTCAATAAAAGAATTAATATCTTTACTAAAAAATATAATGTTATTTTCTTCTTGAAGCAACTCTTTTTTTATTTGTTCAAATAAACTTTTATCTAATTCAACCTCTTGTTTACCTATAAGGGTAATGATGTAGATACCATCTTTTAAGGGTATGGCTTTTTCTATCTCTAAATCTCTTTTCTTACCATTATAAAAAACAATATTATCAGAAATTATAATATTATCTGATATTTCGAGTTTTTGTTTCTTTTTAAGCTTTTCTAGTAGCTCTTTTGTGTAAAAAATTTGTTTTGTTTTACTAATATTGCTATTCATATTATTTATCCTTTATTTTTTTATTGTTTCTATTGCCTCGCTTTTTTTTGGCTTCGATAACAATTTTGTTAGCTTCCATAGTTAGCTCTTGGTATTTTTTAAGGCTATCTATTTTATTTTTAACTGTCTCTGTATCTTCCCTTAGAATAGAGTTCTCATCTACTTTTAATACATAAGGTGCATCGATACTGTTTCTAATATTTTTTGCAGTTTGAGTATGCATGTTAGCTGGATCTGCTATATAAGTAGCAATACTAATATCCTTTTTACTCTTATCACTAATTTTTTTTAATTCTTCTGAAAAATCCTTAAAAGCTTGAACAATATCATCTCTTTCTTGCCTACTAAAGCCATCCATGCTAAATGTTGTTTTTAACATATTTTGTCCTTTTTATTTATTTTTATTCTCAAAACACAATATTATAGCTAATATATTTAAAAACATCAAGAAAAATATTATATATAATTATTGTGAATAATTATATTCAGTGTAAACCTCTTTTGCTATTTCAAGCTTTAAATAATCTTTATATTTTTTATCTGCCTTAGTTTCTAATTCTTCAATAAAAGCTTTTAATGAGGTTATTTTTAGTTCCTTACATAATCTTCTGATTTCATTTCTTAAATTTTGATCTTCAAAATATTTTTTATTCCAAGCTCCTTGCGTTCCTGCATGATGTAATGTAACTATACCTTGATTATTTTTTGTTCTAATTTTAATTTTTTTCTTAAAAGCGATAATTTCATTATCTGTAACTCTATTTCCTTTTAAAAATAAAGGGTTTTTTTCCTTTTTTTGTATAGTTTCTAATAACAATTTTTTATTATTACCAGGATCGACTTTTGCAAGAATAATTAACTCATCAGGATTTGTTTTGCATTTTTTAGATAAAAACCCTTGTTCTTCTTTACATTTTTCGTCTTCCTCTTCCTTTCTCTTTTTCTCCTCTTCT
>CAYSYH010000065.1:0-2594 GCA_964435455.1 uncultured Candidatus Saccharibacteria bacterium
CATTTACTTGTCCATCGGTATCTATATTACGAGCAATCAACAAGGCTTCAAAAGTACTGTCTGGTACTGGCACCCAGTTTTGTACAGGCGGAGTATCATCTTTACTGCAATGTGTTAATGTTGTTGCTAGGAATATGAATAATATATTTTTGAAAAGTGTTTTCATTTTATTTTTATTTGATTATTGAACTACCATTTTTAATTGGTCTTTTGTATTGCTTACTATTTTAAACTTTGTATTGAAGAGTGTAAATGCATCTCCAGGCAGGAATTCGTTACTTGGAGTAAATGCGTCTCCAGGTAAATACTTTTTATTTAGATACACTATAATAGAACTCCCTTTAGCGTATTTTTTACGGGTGTTTTTTTGTATGTTTTGAGTGCTTGTTAGTGTGCCGTAAAACGTTGCTGTATTTGGACGTTTTTCAAATTCTTTTTTAGGGTTTTTATTGACTAAAACAATATCTATGAGTTTATTTGTTTTGGTGTTAAAAACAGCAACAATACGCTTGGTATATTTTTTAAAAGGCTGTTTTTTTAATTTTTGTAAAGGAATGTTATATTTCCTTAATTTATTTTGTATTACTGTTACGCTTGGAGCTGTTGTATAATTTTTATAGCCTTTTTGTTGGATGGAAACAATATATTTTCCAGAGAGTAAAGCAATTTTGTAATTGCCATATTTATTGGTATGTGCATAATGAGTTACATTGTTTTTAATGTTTTTAAATGCAATGTGTACATTTGATATTTTTTTACCAATACTTCCATTTGCAGTTTCTTCATAAACAAAGCCTCTATTGCCACTTGTTACATATTTTAAATTTTTTTTAGGATATGTATTCACGGCTTCTTTTAGGGTTTTTGCACAGCAATATTCACCATCATTGTTAACCCAATATATTTGATATCTGCCATCTAAGCGTTGTCCTATAATACCATCTATTGGTTTTAAGCTGTATGTTAAATTGGGTTTTAGGTTATTTTTAATCTGTGTGTTTTTAATCGTGGTTTTATTTGGCACATTTATCTGTGCATGCACACTAATGATGCTTACCATAAAAAGTAGCAGTAACATTGAAATTTTTGTTTTCATTTTTTCTTGATTTTAGATGCTTTTTATTTAAAAAGTTTTTTACTCATTGCACCTACTTTTTTATATGTATAATACTTTAATCCTTTATAGAAAATAAATTGATTGGTTTCATAATCCCATCTTGCAGCATCCATACTATTAGGAGCATAAGGAAATTTGTTTTTTATTTTTCCTGTGGTTTTAAACTGAAAACGTTGATGAGATGGATTAAGTTGATCAATGACATAATATTTGTTATCCTTAAAGATATATAATTCGCCACTTTCATTTGCAGCAGCAGCCTCTATGTTATATGGTATGTTACTGGCTATTGTTTGTTTTATATTAAATCCTTTAGTAGCATTTTTCCTTACTTCATTCCAGAAGTAGATATTATTGCCTTTAAAAAATAGATGTGTAGTTCCTCTACTATTATCAAAATAAGGTGTGGCAGCATCTATATTTTGTGGTATTCCAGAATACCAATTTGATGCTCCTATGGTATATGTTTTCATTTCTTGATCAAATCCATATACTTCAATTCTATTTCCCTGACCTACTAAAGTTGTTCCTGATTGTTTTCCGAAATGCATAACTTTATGACCTCTAAAAAAATGAACCTCATCATTAGGAGAGTTATAAAGCGCTGCATCTATTCCTTTTTTAGATTTGTTTGGGATGTATTTAGTAAAATTCTTTCTACTAAAATCTAATCCTTTCCATCCTTTCCCAATAAACTCAATTTTATCAACTCTACGTAATTTTACATTGTATCTAAAATATTGATATCCTTTAAAAAAATAAACGTTTCCGTTTTTATGTAGTAGTGCTGCGGCAACGTTGTTTGGTACACCTCTCCAGTTTTTGCTAATTAATGCTGTTTTATCTACCTTTTTGAGTGTAGAATCATAGCGATAATAGGTGTCACCTTTAAAAAAGTATATTTTACCATTAGGGTAGTTTGTAACAGCATCGATATCATTAGGTACACCTTCCCAAAATCGTGCTATTGAAAGTTCATTATTATCAAGACTCTGCGTGTTAAAATTATAACGATTGTATTTACTACCTTTAAAAAAATAAGCTTTTTTATTTTTTGGATGAACAAATACAGCATCAATATTATCTGGTATTCCAGACCAATTTGGTTTTATATTTGCAATTTTTTCTAAACCATTTACTTTGGAATATCTAAAATATCTTTTCTCGGTAAAAAAATAATGTTTGCCATTTGGTGCAACCAATGTTGCTTTTATTTTTTGGGCAGCATTTTTTAACGTTTTTATTTTAGTTCCTTTAAGAATAGGAATGGGAACTTTTTCAACTTTATATGTTTGTGCGTTTACACTTATAATACTTAACATAAATAGCGTAATTAATAGGGTGTTTTTAAAAAGTGTTTTCATAATTTAGTTGTTTTAAAATGTTCTTATAGCCCTTACGCTTTGCCCTTGATTTCGAGTGTTTAATGTTGTTATTTGTGAACTTGTATTGGCTGGTAAAGAAAAATCAACACCAA
>CAYSYH010000066.1:0-2583 GCA_964435455.1 uncultured Candidatus Saccharibacteria bacterium
ATATTATTGGTATAGGAAGTCGCGAAGATTTAGATACACCTAAACTAAAAGCTTTGGCAAAAGTAGGTAGAGGGAAGCTGTTTTTGGCTAAAAATAAAACTGCTTTAAGTATTATTTATAAAGATATTGACAATAGTGAAACAACTAAAATTGCAGGTAAGAGTTATAAAATTTATATTTATTATTACTATTACCCTCTTATTTTTGCAATATTGTTTATGCTTTTATTTATCTATTTTAAGAGTGTAAAAGGAGTGGCAAAGAAATGATTTTTGAGAATACATATCTAATGCTACTACTTTTAGTACCATTTACAATCTTTGCAACTTTAGTATTAACCAATAAAGATGGGATAGAAAGAGTTTTTAAGAAAAAGGTTTTAAATAGAATAAAAGTAGAAGAGAGTGGTATGAGCAATAGAGTCAGAAATAGTATAGTTTTTATAGCTATATTTTTAATGATTATTGCTATGGGACACCCCGTTATATTAAAAGCTAATAGAGAGGTTAAAATAGATAATCTTGAGGTAGCTTTAGCTATAGATATATCTGCATCTATGCGCAGTAAAGATAGGTATCCAAATAGACTAGAATTTGCTAAATTAAAGAGTAAAGAACTTATAGATAATATGCCAGAAGATAGTTTTATGATTTTAGCATTTAGTAAAAATATATATCTTGCCTCTCCAATGAGTGATGGTAGATATACACTAAAAGAAGTAATTAACGGAATAAGTAATGATTATTTAAATGGTGGAACAAACTTTAAGGCATTAGCTTATATTTTAAAAGATAAGCTAAAAAATAGTTTTACTAAAATAGCAGTAGTTGTCAGTGATGGTGGTGATAATAAAGAATTAAAAGAGTTTGAAAAAATAATTAAAAAAGAGGGTATAAAACTATATGTTATATTAATAGGTACACAAAAAGGAGCTCCTATTTTAGATAACAAAGGAAAAGTTTTACTCGTTAAAAATAAGTTAATAACAACAAAAGTAAATAACAAATTAGGAGAAATTGCTAAAGAAAGTGGTGGGGATTATATTAATGCAGAGTATGGAAATGAAGATATTATAAGATTTGCGAAAAAAATAGATAGTAATCTAAAGTCAATAAATGGTAGTAAAGTACTTAAAATAACAGAAAAAAAGGAGTTGTTTTATTATCCATTGGCACTTTCTGTCTTACTTTTACTTGTAGGATTTAGCTCTATTCCAAATCGAGATGACTTTAAAATATCTTTTAAAAGAAAAGGAGCAAAAGTTGCTAAATAGAATTTTTATTTTAATAATTGTACAATCTATTTTTTCTTACGCTTCTCTCTTAGATTTTAGATATATAAGTAATTATTTAGATAGTTATAATTCAAAAAATTATCAAGAGTCATTAAAATATTTGAAATTATTAAATAAAGATAATGCAGTAATAAATTACAATATGGCAAATATATATTACAAAATGAATAGTTTTAAAAAAGCTATAAAGTATTACAAAAGAGCCGTAGGTAAAGGCGTTGACGAGGCAAATAGAGTATATGGAATTGCTAATAGCTATTTTAAATTAAAAGAGTATGACCATGCAATATATGCATATAAAATAGCTTTAGAACACAGAGACATAAAAGATGCTAGATATAATATATTTTTAGCAAAAAAGATGAAATTTAGAGAAAAAATTAAAAAAGAGAAAAAGAAGATTGATAAAAAAAGTAAGAAAAAAGATGGTCAATCTAAGAATAAAGATAAAAATAAATTAAAGAAAAAGAAAAAGCTTACTAAAGAAGAAATAAAGAAATTAAATGAGTTAAAAAGAAAAATGAAATTTAAAGATGAGTTAAAGAAGAAATTAAAGAATACTTTTAAAAGTAGAAAAATTCCAGTTTTACTATATAAAATAGAGACTAAAGAGAAACCAAAAGAGGATATGAGACCATGGTAAAAGGTATATTTATGAAAAAATTATTTGTTATATTAATAGTATTAAGCAGTTTTATTTTTGCAAAAATAGAGAAAGTATATGTATCAATTGAGCCAAAAAGTGATATAAAAATCGGAGATAAATTAAAAGTAACATTAGTAGCTATTGCAAAAAAAGGTGCTAAATTTAAGTTTCCTAAAATTAAAACTATAGGCACTTATAAAATAATTGGGAAACCTAGTGCCACAGTCTCTTATTCTATAAATCAAAAAGGTAAAAAAAAGTTACCTTTAGTAAAAAGAAGTTTAACTGTTACAATTTCTCCAACTAATAGTTTTGATATGCCTAGTTTTTTAGTACTTATAAATAAAAAGAAATATAAAAGTGTTCCCTTTAGAATAAAAGTAAAGAGTAAAAGTATAAAAAAAGAGAATGAGAATAACAAAAATAAAAAAGTTAAAGCAGATAAAAAAAAGACTAAAATAGAAAATATAAGTAAAGAAAATAATGTTAAGAAAAAAATAGAACCTGAAATAATTCAAAAAAAATCTACAGTTGAAACAAAACCAAAAATTGCAGTTTCTAAAATTGTAGCTCCTACTGAAAAGATAGAAAAAAAGGTAACAAAAAAAGTTAAATTAAGTTTTACAATAAATAGCAATAAAAA
>CAYSYH010000067.1:0-2551 GCA_964435455.1 uncultured Candidatus Saccharibacteria bacterium
TTAAAATTTAAAAAGATTCTTGCAGTAATTTTTTTGTGTTTTGCATGTAATATATGGAAACCTCGAACACTTTATAGAAAAATCAAAAAACCTATACAATTGACTACCTTCTAAGTCTATATCTAATATCTCTAGCTGGTTAAATATGTTATAAAGCATATTCGCTAATATACATACACAAAGATTATTCTCTTTCTTTAATTCTTCATTGATTATTTCACATCTGTTTATCGCTGATAATATATTATCTATATAAAACTCATCTATTTTACCTGCATCAACACATATCCATTCTTTTCTACATGGTACGTATGCTATCTCACAATCAAAATACTCTGATAAAAACTCTGAAATACTACTTACAAAGCTTTCAAAAGTTATGTCTTCGTAAGTACTTACTGATGATGAAAAAGCATCACAGTAATTCATCTTTAATCCTCCCAATGTTACTAAAGTTTTTATCAACTTTATTCGATTATATTTATATTAATCTAAAAAATAATTTTATGTATTATCTATAATTTTGTTAAAGTAGTCAAGATTATAAATATTTGATTTTATTATAATAAATATATTGCTGTGTATTTTTTAAGAATGCGATGTGATGGGCTTTTGAGAAAAGTTGTTGTACCTTAATCTATAATATGTATATAAAATTGCTAAAAAGTCTTTTAAACCTATTTTCTTTCCTTCAGCTCTTGTTCTTGGAATATATCTAACTGGAACCCAGTTTATCCTGTATTTATGTGCAACCAGTTTTAAAAATATCTCTGTTTCTATTTCAAAACCTGAGGACTCTATGCATATCTCATTTAAAACAGATGTTTTTATTATCCTTTGACCAGAAAATATATCATATCCGCCTGTAAGCTTCCTTATAAATTTGTTTGCTATAAAACTTCCTAAACTAATATCTGTCAACTTGTCCCAGGATATAGTCCTTACTCCTACTACCATATCAGCCTGTGTACTCTCTATACTCTTATATAAAACATATATGTTCTCTACTGGATATTCTAAATCTGCATCCTGAAACACTACGTATTTGCCTGAAGCGTATTGAAGACCTTTCTTTATAGCACTGGCTTTACCTTTATTTTCATCCATATGTATGACTTTTATACCTTTATAACTGTCCAGTATAGAAGCTGTACTATCTGTAGAACCATCATTAACAACTATTATCTCTTTTTGTATGCTTAATGATTTTAAACCTTTTATTACCTTATAAATTGTTCTTTCCTCGTTATAAACAGGTACTATTATGCTAACCACAATAAAACCTTTCTTTTAAATTGTTATTGTATTATTATATCTTATCATATTTTAAAATTTGAGGTTTTTTTATTATGGATGCTATAAGCCTGGGAGTTCTTTTCCTGATAGGATTTATATACCTATCTATAGGAGTCATTATCTCTCTTGTAACTTTCAAATTATTTGTACCTGAAAATAGTGAACGTAGCTTGAAAATAATAACTCTGGCCTTCTCTTTTTTTATGGGTGCTTTTTATATGTCATATATTACAGAACCTATATTTATCGGGTGTGGAGACCACCCAAGCCAAATTCATACAATTAGATTATTTATATTTATAAATATTGTTATACTATTTATCATCTATCTATTATTTAGATACATGGATTATAAAAAAAGAAAAAGTTTATTCAAAAAATTTCGATAAATATATATGGAAAAATTAAAAAGTATTAATAAAAAACATTATGCTAAAAAGTTTTTTATCCTGTCCTTTTTATTCCTTATAACTTACTTCGTTATAGTAAATGCCTATATAAATCCTTCAAATAAAATAAATATGCTTATTTCTAATATTATAGAAAAATATAAAGCTAAATTAGAAGCATCTTCATTAAAACCTATCACGTCTAACGGTAACTGCAGAATAGTAAATACAATAGAGGCTATTGAACATAATTACTATATAGCCCTAGGATATGCTGTTGAAAAGGAAAGGTTCCCTCACCAATGGGCTGTTATTAATCCTGATAAGGCTGATAACCCTGATTTTATAGTAGATAAATCTGTAGAGGATAAATATAAACTTATATATAAACCTAAATTAATAATTAAACTAGATGAAAACTGTAACTATAAGATTATTAAAAAGCTTCCAATGGATAAATATACCAAATGGCTCGTCATGAAAGGTATAACTTATACTGTTGAATTTTGTAAAAGTCTTAAAAAAACAAAAAAATAAGAAAAATGTTTTTATATTGATTTTTGATTGTAGTTTTATAATCAAACAGGTTTTTGGTTCCTAACCTGGTTTTCTCTGGCGAATGGACTGGTTCTATTTTAGATTTCTTTTATGGTTTGATTGTAATTTTATAATCAATCTGTATCTAAACGAAATTTGGTTTAGGTTCATCTCTGACAGAAAAAATAAAAAACTAAAATACTCAAAATAGTGAAGGGAGCTATTAGCTCCCTCAATTAAAAAAAATAAAAGGAGGTTAGTAAAATGAGAAAAGTTTTTACAGTAAAAGGTTACAAACTGGAAGGAAGAAGTGCAGGCAGTTTTAAATT